>NZ_JBSGHG010000002.1:86076-374014 GCF_053604275.1 Streptomyces sp. NPDC004051
GAGTTCTGACGTGTGCACTCCCGATCTGAGGGGGGCGGGTTCGAACCCGCCCCCCTCGCCCGTCCAGTCGGTTCAGTCGGCCGGTTCAGTCCGGTCGGTTCAGTCCGTCAACGGCAGGTACACGCGGTTGCCCGCCTCCGCGAACTCCTTCGACTTCTGCAGCATCCCCTCGGCGATCTCCTCGGCCGAGGCGCCCTCCGGCGAGGTGCCGCCGAACCGCTCCGTGATGTTCTGGCTGATCTTCATGGAACAGAACTTCGGCCCGCACATCGAGCAGAAGTGTGCGGTCTTGGCGGGCTCGGCCGGAAGGGTCTCGTCGTGGAACTCCCGTGCCGTGTCCGGGTCGAGGGCGAGGTTGAACTGGTCCTCCCAACGGAACTCGAAGCGCGCGTCGGACAACGCGTCGTCCCACTCCTGCGCACCCGGATGTCCCTTGGCCAGGTCGGCGGCATGGGCGGCGATCTTGTAGGTGATGACACCGGTCTTGACGTCATCACGGTTGGGCAGGCCGAGATGCTCCTTGGGGGTGACGTAACAGAGCATGGCGGTGCCCCACCAGGCGATCATCGCGGCACCGATGCCGGAGGTGATGTGGTCGTACGCGGGCGCAACGTCCGTCGTCAGCGGGCCGAGCGTGTAGAACGGGGCCTCCTCGCAGATCTCCTGCTGGAGGTCGATGTTCTCCTTGATCTTGTGCATCGGGACGTGTCCCGGGCCCTCGATCATGGTCTGCACGTTCAGGCGCTTCGCGGTCCGGTTGAGTTCCCCGAGTGTGCGCAACTCGGCGAACTGGGCCTGGTCGTTGGCGTCCGCGATCGACCCCGGCCGGAGCCCGTCGCCGAGCGAGTAGGTGACGTCGTACGTCGCGAGGATCTCGCAGAGCTCCTCGAAGTTCTCGTACAGGAACGACTCCTTGTGGTGCGCCAGACACCACGCCGCCATGATCGAGCCGCCCCGCGAGACGATGCCCGTCTTGCGGTTGGCGGTCAGCGGCACATACGCCAGCCGTACGCCCGCATGAACCGTCATGTAGTCCACGCCCTGCTCGGCCTGCTCGATCACCGTGTCCTTGTAGATCTCCCAGGTCAGTTCCTCGGCCCTGCCGTCGACCTTCTCCAGCGCCTGGTAGAGCGGCACGGTACCGATGGGGACGGGGGAGTTGCGCAGCACCCACTCCCGGGTGGTGTGGATGTTGCGGCCGGTGGACAGGTCCATGACCGTGTCGGCCCCCCAGCGGGTCGCCCAGGTCATCTTCTCCACCTCCTCCTCGATGGAGGAGGTCACCGCGGAGTTCCCGATGTTGGCGTTGACCTTCACCAGGAACCGCTTGCCGATGATCATCGGCTCGGTCTCCGGATGGTTGACGTTGGCGGGCAGCACCGCGCGGCCCGCCGCGATCTCCTCACGCACGACCTCCGGCGACACGTTCTCCCGGATGGCCACGTACTCCATCTCGGGCGTGACCTCGCCGCGGCGTGCGTACGCCAGCTGCGTGACCGCCTCACCCGCGCGACCGCGGCGCGGCTGACGGGGCCGGCCCGGGAACACCGCATCGAGGTTGCGCAGGCCGCCGCGCGGCGAGGTGTGCCTGATTCCGTCGTCCTCGGGCCGGACGGGACGGCCCGCGTACTCCTCGGTGTCGCCGCGCGCGATGATCCAGTTCTCCCGCAGCGGCGCCAGCCCCCTGCGTACATCGGTGTCGACCAGGGGGTCGGTGTACGGGCCCGAGGTGTCGTACAGCGTGACCGACTGGCCGTTGGTGAGGTGCACCTGACGGACCGGCACCCGTAGATCGGGGCGTGTGCCCTCGACGTACGCCTTGTGCCAGCCGATGGACTTCCCTGCTTCCCTCTGCTCCGACGTCTCCGTCGGGTTCTGCGTGGAGGCAGGCGTGCGTGCGTCCTTGTTGGTCATGAGACCTACTCCCTACGCCGGCATTACCCGGTAACAGGTTCAGCGGTCGACGCAGCGGTTTCCGTCGGTCGGCGTTCCGTGGGGAACATCACTCGTGCAGCAGTGATGTTTCATGTGAAACGTCGTTGGGACGGAGGTCAGCGCCCTCTCAGCCCGGTGCTCCGAGCTCCCGCGTGTACAAAAGGTGCCCCTACGCTAGCGTCGATTCTGGCGCGGTGACCAGAGGGCCCTCGTTGTTCTTGCGATGATCGGGCGGTGACCTCGACGCAACATCCCCCGTACCCACCGCCCGAACCACCCCTCGGCTCCGGCGCTCGAAACGGCGGCGGCCGTGGGAGAGAGCCCTCCGTCGGCAACCGCATGGACCAGGGCGACGGCCGGGGAGACGGACCCGGCTCCGGAGACTGGTTCGGGCACGGGCACGGGCACGGAGTCGGCCGCCCGGGCCACGACCGGGACCCGGAGCCGGGCGGCCGCCCCGACCGCGGCCCGAGCGGCGGTGGCCACGGCGGTGGCCACGGCGGCCCCCCTCCGAGCGGCGACGGGCACGACCACGGCCCGGACTCCGGCGGCGGGCACGGCCACTCGCACGGGCACAGTCACGGTCACGGCCCCGCCGCCCCCGTCTCGAAGCACCTGCGCAAGGTCATCGCGGCAATCCTCATCCCGTTCACCGCGGCGGTGCTGATCGGCCTCGTCGTGCTGTGGCCGGGCGGCGCACCGGGGCACGAGCGCACCGGTGTCGGTTTCGACCGGCAGACGCAGCAGGCCACGGTCACCGAAGTGGTCGAGGTGAGCTGTTCCTCCGTCAACGCGTCCGGAGGCGTCCCGACCGGCGACACCTCGACGGCCGAGGGATCCTCCGCGCAGCAGCAGGCGGACGGCACGTGCAAGAGAGCGACGATCCGGGTCGACAGCGGCCCGGACAAGGGCCGCACGTTCACCGAGATCGTGCAGCCGGACCAGTCCCGTCAGCTGAGCGAGGGGCAGGAGGTCGTGGTCGCCTACGAACCTTCCGCTCCGAAGGACCTGCAGTACTCGGTCGCCGACGTGAACCGGCGTCTCCCCCTGACTCTGCTCGCCGGTATCTTCGCGGTCGCCGTCGTGGCCGTCGGGCGGCTGCGCGGCATGATGGCACTGATCGCGCTGGCGGTCAGCTTCCTGGTGCTGAACTTCTTCATCCTGCCCGCCATTCTCCAGGGATCGAACCCACTGGTCGTGGCGGTGGTGGGGGCGAGCGCCATCATGCTGCAGGCCCTGTATCTCTGTCACGGACTGTCGGCGCGCACCTCCGTGGCGGTGCTCGGCACGCTGGTCTCGCTGCTGCTGATCGGCATTCTGGGCTCGGTCTTCATCGACTGGGCCGCGCTGACCGGCAACACCGACGACAACACCGGCCTGATCCACGGCCTGTACCCCGACATCGACATGAGTGGCCTGTTGCTGGCCGGCATCATCATCGGATCGCTCGGCGTGCTCGACGACGTGACGGTCACCCAGACGTCGTCCGTCTGGGAACTGCACGAGGCCAACCCGTCGATGGGCTGGCGGGGGCTGTACCGCGCGGGCATCCGCATCGGCCGCGATCACATCGCGTCCGTGGTCAACACCCTCGTTCTCGCCTACGCGGGTGCCGCGTTGCCGTTGCTGCTGTTGTTCTCCATCGCACAGAGCAGTGTGGGAACGGTCGCCAACAGCGAGCTGGTGGCGGAGGAGATCGTGCGTACGCTGGTCGGCTCGATCGGCCTGGTGGCCGCGGTGCCGGTCACCACTGCTCTGGCCGCCCTGGTGGTCTCGGCCGACCGTCCGGCGGGGCGGACCCCCGGGGAGGACGTCCGGGCGGCGCCGGCGCGGAGCGGGAGGGGCAGGCGCCGGAAGCGGTGACCGGCCCGGCGGGGCAGCCCGTCCACTGACGCAAAAGCGTTCCTGCACCGAGGTGGCGGAACACGGTGAACGGTTCCGCCACCGGCTGTCCGCGTGGCGGAATCCTTCACCCGGCGCTCTGCTCCGCCAGGATGCGGTCCAGCGCGTCGTCGAGATGGGCGTCGAAGTCGGCGAGCGCTCCTTCCTGGCCCAGCGGCACCAGCTTGTCGGTGCGGTCGAGGAAGGCCACGAGCGGCGCCGTCGACGAACGGAACAGCGCGTGGTCGCCACCGACCTGAAGCCGGATCAACACCTCGCCCAGCATGTCGGGTTCGACCGGTGACACCCTCACATCACCCTCGCCGCACGGTCTGCCGACACCGTCGATCAGCAACTCTCGGCCGAACGCCCAGGTCACAGGCGCGTCACCAGGGAGATGGAAGGTCAGCCGCACGGCATAGGGATCACAGGTGTCATAGCGAAGCTCCACCGGGATGCGGAAGGACAACTCCTCCGACACGAGAAAGCTCATCATGACCTCTGCCTGTACGGACTCGCGCATCGCCTACCCCGTCATTAGCTGCGGACCAGCCGGGAATGAACCCCTGACACTGAGTGAATCTTGCTCAACGTACACGGTGAATCACAAGGAGTGAGTTTTCAGATAGTGATAGGGAGTCCCAGCGGCCCGAGCAGACGGCCCACTTCCGCCTGCAGTTGCTGCGCGGCGGGGAGCAGTCGGTGGGCCTGCTGCGCGGGCAGGGAGATGGCGACCGTCGCGGCCGTGGTGCCGGCCGTGATCGGGACGGCCGCGCACACCGTGCCCAGGGCGTATTCCTGCCGCTCGATCACCGGTTCCATGCGCCGGGTCCGCTCCAGGCGCCGGAGAAAGCCGTGCCCGTCGCGCACGGTGTACGGCGTGACGGGCTGCACGGGGAAGCGGTCGAGGTGGTCGCGGCGGGCAGCCTCGCTGAGCTGGGACAGCAGGCACTGTCCGATGGCGTGTGCGTGGCCGGTCTCCCGGAAGTCCGCCCATTCCTGGACCGCGGGATTGCCGGGAGTGTCGGAGACGCACACGAGGTCGATCTCGCCCTCGCGGTACACCGCGTAGTACACGGGAGCCCCGATCGCGTCACGCCACCGCGCGAGCGCGTCGACGACCGTGCTGCGACGTTTCTGCGGGGCTCCGCTGCTGCTCAGTTGCTCGGCTGCGGCGCCGAGGAAGAACAGCCCTTTGTCACGGCGCAGATAGCCCTCGTGCACAAGGGTGCGCAGCAGGTGGTACGTCGTGGGAAGGGCCAACCCGGTCTCGCGGGCCAGCTGTTTGGCCGGGGCTCCGCACTCGTGTCCGGCGACGGATTCGAGCAGGCGCATCGCGCGCTGCACGGAGCCGATGAGGGTGGCGGGTGGCGCCGGTTCGGCGACTGCCCGCGCATGGGGCTGGCAGGGAACGGCGGGCAGATGTGCGGTGACGGTGTCAGCCGTGGCCAAGGGTCACTCCCGAAGCGAGGGGGCAGCCCGTGCGGGGAACACGGGTGGGGGTGTGCGCCGCTCGCGGGGATCACCCCCACGTGGCGTTCCGGACTCTAACCCTCTGTCACCGCACGTGGACGGTCCGTCCGGGAAACTTCCCCCGGCCGAGGGAACCGGTGTCGCTCGTTACCGCTTCACCGGCTCCCCGCGGGGCTCACCAGTCGCCGCGCGACGACGAACTCGACGTGAACTTCCGTACGACGTAGATGAGTCCGCCGACCAGGGCGGCGAACACCAGCACCTTGAAGAGCAGACCGATCACGAAGCCGACCACGCTCGCTATCAGCCCCCCGAACACGACCAGGGCGATGACCGGCACCGCGATCCACTTCACCCACCACGGCAGTCCCGTGAAGATCTCTCGCATCGCCTTCGTCCTTACCTCTCCGCCCGTCTCGTGCCGGGTCGCGTGAATGATGTCCTGCACTCGATGCTAGGTCGCCAGGAGCCCCGCCGGGGGCCTCGGATCCCTTGTCCTCCCCTGACCGGTCCCCTAGGGAACCCCGAGACCGCGGTTCAGCTCTCGGGGGGAGAGAACACCACCAGGACCCGCAGATCCTCACTGATGTGATGGAACTTGTGCGCGACGCCCGCCGGCACGTACACCACGCTGCCGCGTGCCACCTGCGTGGTCTCCATGCCGACGGTGATCGACGCCCTGCCGCTGACGACGAAGTACACCTCGTCCTGGTTGTGCGGCTGCTGCGGATCCTGCCCGCCCGCGTCCAGGGCGTACAGGCCGACCGACATGTTCCGCTCCCGCAGGAACTGAAGGTACGCGCCCTCGTTGGCGGCGCGTTCGGCCTCCAGTTCGTCCAGCCGGAATGCCTTCATAGCCTGTCCGCCCCTGCCTCACTGCTCATGCCCGGTCCTGTCTGCCACGATCAGACACATGAAGAATTTCGTAGTCAAGACGATCGCCAACGCCGCTGCCCTCGCAGTGGCGGTGTGGCTGATCGACAAGATCACCCTCACAGGTGACAGCACGGGCAAGGAAATCGGCACCCTCATACTCGTCGCATTGATCTTCGGCGTGGTGAACTTCCTGGTCAAGCCGATCGTGCAGCTCCTGAGCCTCCCGTTGCTCGTCCTGACGCTCGGGTTGTTCACCCTGGTGGTGAACGCGCTGATGCTGCTGCTCACCTCCTGGCTGGCCGACCAGTTCGACCTGAGTTTCCATGTGGAGGGCTTCTGGACTGCCGTGCTGGGCGGTCTGGTCGTCTCGGTCGTCTCCTGGGCCCTCAACGTCGTTCTGCCCGACGGGGACTGAGCACCGTGGCGTACCGCGTCTGTTTCGTCTGCACCGGAAACATCTGCCGCTCCCCGATGGCCGAGTCCGTCTTCCGCGCACGTGTCGTGGAGGCCGGCCTCGACGGCACGGTCGAGGTGGACAGCGCCGGCACCCACGGCTGGCACGAGGGCGACGGTGCCGATCCCCGCGCGGTGGCCGTCCTGGAGGAGAACGGCTACGCCGCGGACCACACGGCCCGGCAGTTCGCCCCGTCGTGGTTCGCCCGTCTCGATCTCGTCGTCGCGCTCGACACGGGCCACCTGGAAACACTGCGCCGCCTGGCACCCACCCCGCAGGACGCGGCCAAAGTGCGCCTGCTGCGCTCGTACGACCCCGGGGCGGGCGATGATCTCGACGTACCGGACCCGTACTACGGAGGCGCGGACGGCTTCGTCGCATGTCTTGAGATGGTGGAGGCGGCCAGTACCGGGCTGCTCACCGCGGTACGAGAGCAGACGGAAGGACCAGCGGCATGAGCGATTCCACGACGGACGGCGGCTACGGGACGGACCCGAGGGGGACCTCCCCCGGTGACGGCACCCGCGCGGTGCGGGCCGGACTGCCCGAGCCGGTCAAGCACGAACCGACCCTGCCCGGCCCCGTCTTCGCCGCCCATTTCCACCTGCCCGGCGACCCCACCGGCCCCTACACCTACGGCCGGGACGAAAACCCCACCTGGACACTGCTGGAGCAGGCCATCGGGGAGCTGGAGGCACCGGGGCAGGACGGCACCGAGACCCTGGTGTTCGCCTCGGGCATGGCCGCGATCTCCTCGGTGCTCTTCTCGCAGCTGCGCACCGGGGACACGGTCGTCCTTCCGGACGACGGCTATCAGGCGCTGCCCCTGGTGCGCACCCAGCTGGAGGCGTACGGGATCGAGGTGCGTACCGCACCGACCGGCGGCGACGCCCAGCTCGACGTCCTCGACGGCGCGCGGCTGCTGTGGATCGAGACGCCGTCCAACCCCGGGCTCGACGTGTGCGACGTGCGGCGACTCGCGGAGGCGGCACACGCGCGCGGTGCACTGGTCGCCGTCGACAACACGCTCGCGACACCGCTCGGCCAGCGCCCGCTGGAGCTCGGCGCCGACTTCGCCGTGGCCAGCGGAACCAAACAACTCACCGGCCACGGGGACGTCCTCCTGGGGTACGTCGCCGGCCGTGACGCCGAGGCGATGGCCGCCGTGCGCCGCTGGCGCAAGATCGTCGGTGCCGTCCCCGGCCCCATGGAGGCGTGGCTCGCGCACCGCTCGATCGCCACCCTCCAGTTGCGGGTCGACCGGCAGAACGCCACCGCGCTGACGCTCGCTCGGGCCCTGCGGGAACGGCGCGAGGTGACGGGGCTGCGCTATCCGGGGCTGCCGGACGATCCCTCGCACCGGGTCGCCTCACAGCAGATGCGGCGCTTCGGGTGCGTGGTGTCCTTCACACTGCCCACGCGCGCGCGTGCGGACCGTTTCCTCGACGCGCTGCGGCTCGTGGAGACCGCGACCAGTTTCGGCGGTGTGCGGTCCACGGCCGAGCGACGCGGTCGCTGGGGCGGGGACGCGGTCCCGGAGGGCTTCATCCGTTTCTCCGTCGGCGCCGAGGATCCCGCCGACCTGGTGGCGGACGTGCTGCGCGCTCTGGACGAAGCGGCCGCCTGACCGGCCCGTTCGAGCAGGTGACAGGCGTCTGCTCCGGACGACGGACGGTCCGAGCCTCCCCCCTCGTGGCTCGGACCGCCCTCGGTTCTGCGCGCGAAGAACCGCGTGACCAAGGCTAGTTGACTCAGTGTCAGTGTCCAATCACCGTAGCGACAGCGACCTATCGACATATTTATAGTTGGGCCTGGGTGGCAACGGGGCTGACGAAGAGGAGGGCGCGCTGTGGACCTGGCCTTGTTGCGGACCTTCGTGACCGTGCACCGAGCCGGCTCCTTCACCCGGGCCGCCGCCCTGCTCGGCCTCTCCCAGCCGGCCGTGACCTCACAGATACGGACCCTGGAACGACAGCTGGGCCGGCCCCTCTTCCTGCGGCAGGCCCGCGGTGTGACCCCGACGACCATCGGCGACGAACTCGCCCACAAGGCAGCGCCGCATCTCGACGCTCTGGTGGAGATCACCGAGACCGGACTCGAAGAGGACTCCTCCTCGCGGACACTGCACCTGGCAGGGCCTCTCGAGTTCACTGCCGAGCGGGCGGTGCCCGCACTCACTGCGCTGACCCGCGAGAACGGTCACAGCTTCGCCCTGCGCACCTCCTTCGGGACCGCCGAGGAGACATTGGAAGGGCTGGCCGCGGGGCGGCATGACCTGGCCATCAGCACGGTCCGGCCACGCGGCACGCTGTTCTCGGCGACCGCGCTCTGCGACGAGGAGCACGTCCTGGTCGCCGCGCCCCGCTGGGCTCGGCAAGCCGGCTCCGACAGGCTCCACCGCACCGGGGGGTCCGTGCTGGAGCAGATCCCGGTGATCGAGGTGCACGAGTCACTTCCCCTCGTATCCCGCTACTGGGCCTCCGTCTTCGATTCCCGCCCCGCCACCCCGGGCACCGTCATCGTTCCGGACCTGCGCGCGGTGCTGGCCTGCGTCGCCGCGGGCGCCGGGCTGGCCGTACTGCCCCGGTACCTGTGTACGGCCGCACTCGAGCGCGGAGAGGTGATCGCGCTGCACGAGCCCGCCGTGCCACCGCTGCGCACGTACTTCCTGGTGGTCCGGAACGGCACGCTGGCGATGCCGCATGTCGCACGCGCTCATGAGTGGTTGCAGCAGACAGCCACCGACTGGTGCTGACCCTTCGACCGCGCGGCTCATCCGGGAAAAACGGCCGATGGCGTGTCGTGCGATGTTTCACGTGGAACAAGCTGGGCCACATTTCCTCCATGACCGTCCGACCCGTGGTCAAGCGCACCGCTCGTGCCGTCCTGCTGGACGGTGACCACCTGATCCTGATCAAACGGACCAAGCCCGGCGTGGATCCCTACTGGGTCACCCCCGGGGGAGGAGTCGAGCCGGGGGACCCGACCGTCGTCGACGCCCTGCACCGGGAGGTGTACGAGGAACTCGGCGCCAAGATCACCGACGTGGTGCCCTGCTTCGTCGACACGGTGGAGCACATCGGCGAGGACGGTGGCGCCACCGGTGTGAAGGTGCAGCATTTCTTCGTCTGCCGTCTGAAGTCCATGGATCCCTCATTGCGACACGGTCCGGAGGTCGACGAGCCCACCGGCGAGTACCAGATCGTCCGTGTGCCCTTCACCCGCGTGGGCATCGCCTCCGTCCATCTCGTCCCGTTGTCACTACGGCACTACCTGGACGGCAACATCGAAGGCGTACGCGCCATGCACGCTCCCGACCTGGGATGACCCTCGGGCACCACCCGGAGGACACCGGCTCGTGGGCTTCCCGGAGATCCCGGAAACGGGTGGACACCAACAGCCTCTGTCGGACAGCCTGACCTGCGTGCCGACAGCCTCCCTTGCTTCTCTGCCCATCCGTCGCCTCACCCTCCGCGATCTCTCGGCCTGCGCCGATCTGTCCGAGAACCGCGGGTGGCCGCGTGAGGAGCACAAGTGGGGACTTCTTCTCTCCACGGGGAAGGGTCATGGGATCGACGATCCCGACGGCGGTCTGGGCGCCGCCTGTGTCGTCACCGAGTACGGCCCTCAGGAGCACCCCGTGCTCGGGGCCGTCGGTATGGTCCTGGTCGCCGAACGGCATGCCCGCCAGGGCATCGGACGCCGGCTGATGCGCCACGTCATGTCGGCGATGAGCGCCACGCCCCTGACCCTGCACGCGACACCGAACGGCCTCCCGCTCTACGAGGAGCTCGGTTTCAAGGTCATCGGCCGGGCGGAGATGCTCCGTGGGCACTTCGTCCCGAACCGGGCAGAGGTGTCAGGGGCCTTCACCCGCACCGCCACCGCCGCGGACCTGCCCGCCCTCCTCCGGCTCGACGAGGAGGTGTTCGGGGCGGACCGTACACACATCGTCACCCGACTTCCCTCATTCGCCGACCAGGTGCGCGTGGCCGAGGAGGACGGCCGGATCATCGGTTACGCGGCCGCGTGGCCCAATATGGACACCCATGTCGTGGGCCCGCTGATCGCCCGTGACACCCCTACCGCCATGGCACTCCTCGCTTCTCTCGCCGCTCACACCGACCGGCCGCTGCGGACGGACATCGATGTACGGCATGGAGAGCTGCTGGCCTGGGCGAAGGAGCATGGTCTGGCGTCCGTCGCCTTCAACGCGGTCATGACGTACGGGATCACGGACCTGCCCGGGGACTGGACCCGAAGGTTCGCCCCCGTGACGGTCGCGGCCGGCTGAGGTCTCCGGACACGACGGCGCCGGTTCCCGAAGGTTTCGGGAACCGGCGTGCTGTGCGGGACCGCCCGTCAGTCGAGGGCGTCCACGGCGGCCGTGGCGAAGGAGTGGTCCTGCTCCGGCGCACCGCCGCCGACGCCGACCGCGCCGATCAGACGGCCGCCGCGCCGGACGGGCACACCGCCGGCGATGAACAGCAGCGGCCGGTCCAGTGCGGTGGGCAGGGTGTGGAAGAGCCCTCCCGGCTGCACCGCCTCGACGAGGTCCGCGGTGGGCGCGTCCAGCTGAAGCGCGGTGTACGCCTTGCGGGTGCTGGTCTCACCGGAGATCAGCACGGCGCGGTCGTCCCGCCGGAAAGCGAGCAGATGCCCTCCCGCGTCCAGGACGGTCACGCTGACCGTGACCCCGGCGGCCTCGGCAGCCCGGTGCGCGGCCGCGACCAGGGCTTCGGCGTCGGCGGTGGTGAGCGGGGCGACAGCGGTGGTGGTCATGAACAAGCACTCCTTGGTGTACGGGCGATGCCGGGTGGTGGCGATGACGTCGGTGGTCGTGGTGACGTCGGTGGTCGTGGTGAGGAAGTCGGCCGGGGACGGCCGAGGACAGGAGGGTGAGGACGGTGCCGGGCTCGTCCTCACCGGCGTTCGGATCAACGGGGGACCGAGGTCCGCTGTCCGGCGGGCACCGGGCCTGCGCCCCGGGCGCTGGAGACCTTGCCCCGGTGGTCGAGGGCGGCGGACACGAAGGCCAGCAGCAGGGCACCCGCCGCGAGGACGGCGCCGACCCAGTTGGGAGCGGTGTAACCGAGCCCTGCCGCGATCACCAGACCACCGAGCCACGCGGCCAGGGCGTTGCCGAGGTTGAAGGCGCCGATGTTCATGGCCGAGGCCAGGGTGGGAGCGCCGTGGGCCTGGTCGAGAACCCGCTTCTGCAGGGGCGGGACGGTGGCGAAGCCCAGGCCGCCGATCAGGACGATCGTGACGGCTGCCAGGACCGTGTGGTGCGCGGTCAGCGTGAAGAGCGCCAGAACGACGGCGAGAGCGCCCAGGGACACGTACAGCATGGGCATCAGAGCGCGATCCGCGTACTTGCCGCCGATGAGATTGCCCCCGACCATGCCGAGGCCGAAGAGGACCAGCAGCCAGGTGACGGCCCCGTCGGCGAAGCCCGCCACCTGCGTCATCATCGGCGCGATGTAGGTGATGGCCGCGAAGACGCCACCGAAGCCCAGCACGGTCATCGCCATGGCCAGCAGGACCTGGACGTTCTTGAACGCGGCCAGTTCATGACGCAGCCGTACGCCCTCCGGCCGGGGAAGGTCGGGAACGAGCTTGGCGATGCCGACCAGACCGACGGCACCGAGCACGGCGACGATCCCGAACGTGACGCGCCAGCCGGCGGACTGGCCGACGAGAGTGCCCAGAGGAACGCCGACGACATTGGCGACGGTCAGCCCGGTGAACATCAGGGCGATGGCTCCGGCCTTCTTGTCGGGGGCGACCAGGTCGGCCGCGACCACGGAGCCGATGCCGAAGAAGGCACCGTGGGCCAGCGAGGCGACCACCCGCCCGAGCAGCATGACACCGAAGGCGGGAGCCAGCGCCGAGAGCAGATTCCCGGCGATGAACAGGCCCATCAGCAGCATCAGCATCCGCTTGCGGGAGACCTTGGTGCCGAACACGGTCATCAGCGGGGCACCGAACACGACGCCCAGGGCGTAGCCGGTCACCAGATGGCCGGCGGTGGGGATGGAGACCCCGAAGTCACCTGCGACCTCGGGCAGCAAACCCATGATCACGAACTCCGTCGTTCCGATCCCGAAGGCCCCGATCGCGAGGGCGAGGAGCGCGAGAGGCATGAGGGAAACAGACCTTTCAACTGATTGCGCAAGCGCCTTACGAGCAAGGACAATAGTTGCGGACGCGGGTTATTTGCAAGCGCGGTCTATTTCGGTCTTGCTCTACCCTGGCCTCAGCAGCTCCTGAACGGAGGGAACGCCCATGACCGCCACGGACCCCGCACTGACCGCCCTCACCCAGGGCTGGTGCGCGCTCTCGCTGCTGCACGGGAGGATCGAGGCCCACATCGAGCGGGCTCTCCAGGCTCAGCACGATCTGAGCGTGCGGGAGTACTCCCTGCTGGACGTCCTGAGCCGACAGCACGACGGCGTCGGGGGGCACCTCCAGATGAAGCAGGTGGCCGACGCGGTCGTACTCAGCCAGAGCGCCACCACCCGCCTGGTCACCCGGCTCGAGAACCGCGGCCTGTTGGAGCGCTACCTGTGCCCCACGGACCGGCGCGGCATCTACACCAACGTCACGCAGGCCGGTCTCCTGCTGCTGGAGAAGGCGCGGCCGACCAATGACTCCGCACTGCGCGAGGCTCTCGACGCGGCGGCGAAGAACCCCGAGCTGGCCCCGCTGGTCCGCGCAGTGGAGACACTGAAGACATCGACATCGGTACCTGCATGAGGCAACCGCCCGGGCGCATTTCTGCATAGGGTGCGGCCATGGGAGATCTTGAGATACGCCCCGCGGCCGCCGGCGACATCCCGGCGATCGTCGACATGCTCGCGGACGACCCCTTGGGCGCACAGCGCGAATCCCCGGACGACCATCGTCCGTACCTGGCTGCTCTGGAGCGGCTCAGCTCCGATCCCAACCAGCATCTGGTCGTCGCGGTCCGTCAAGGCCGTGTCGTCGGCACGCTCCAACTCACCATCGTCCCCGGGCTGTCCCGGCGCGGTTCCACGAGGTCGATCATCGAAGGCGTCCGCGTCCACACCGAGGAGCGCGGCAGCGGCCTCGGGACCCGGCTCATCGAGTGGGCCATCGACGAGTCCCGCCACCAGGGCTGCCAGTTGGTCCAGCTGACCTCCGACAGCACCCGCGCCGACGCCCACCGCTTCTATGAGCGGCTCGGCTTCTCGGCTTCCCACGTGGGGTTCAAGCTCGCGCTGTGAAGGCGGACAGGAGGCCCGTTTCACGTGAAACAGGCCTCCCGTGCAGGATTCCGTGCCGCCGGGCCTGTCCGACGGGCCTATCCGATGCCCCGCCATCCCTCGGGATCCACTCCGCCCGGCACAGAAGCCTCTTCGTCATACGGCCGACGGGTGAACACGAAGGACCCGAGGTCCAGATGGCTCACCGATCCGTCGGGCCGCCGTACGGGTCTCAGGAGCTCTCCGGCGTAGTAACCCTCCAGCCCTGTCCAGGTACCGTCGCCGTTCGATCGGAAACCCGAACCACGGCCCTTGCCGGACAGCGGCTCCAGCGACACCAGCCCGTCGGCCGACAGCCGCAGGGCAAAGCCGAGCGTCCCCCAGTACCACTGCCCCACCAACTCCAGCACAGCGGAGTCCGCCTCCCGCAACGGCCGCCAGGGCGCGGGGACACGGGGTTCCGCCTCGGCTACGATCCGAACGAGATCGGCGGCGACCGGGAAGAGCAGCGGCCCGGACGTGCAGTTGGCCAGGACCACCGCAGCTACGTCGTCCTCCATGCTCATCACAAGACAGGCGAGGAAGCCCGGCAGTGATCCGGTGTGCCCGATGAGGGCCCGCCCGTCCTGGTGACGCACCTCCATTCCCAGGCCGTACGCATAGCCGCTTGCCACCTCCGCCGCCTCCGTCGGTGCCGCCGGCCTCCTCATCTCTCGCAACGATCCGATACCCAGCACCTGTTCGTCGCCATGAGCCAGGAACGCGGCAAAGCGCGCCAAGTCGTTCGTGGTGGACCAGAGTTGCCCCGCCGGCGCCATCCGCCCGAGGTCCTCGACGGGCTCACGCTGCATCACGTCCGCCCACGGATGCACCGCCCAGCCCTCCGCATACGGTGCCTGCGGGTGCACACCCGTCCGATGCAGGCTCAAGGGCTCGAGTACTTCACGTCGGAGAACGGTCTCCCACGAGGCACCGCGCACCTTCTCCACGAGCGCGCCGAGCAACGCGTATCCGGGGTTCGAGTAGTGGAACCGCCTGCCGACCGGGTGCACCAGGGGGTGCTCGCCCAGGACGTCGGCGAGGCCCGGCCGCAGGGAACCAGGAGTCCGCTCCCACCAGGGGCCCGGCGTCTCAGCCGCCAGACCACCGGTGTGCGCGAGCAGTTCGGCGATGGTCGCCCTCCCCGCGCCCGTGCCCGGCAGGTACCTCTCCAACGGCTCGCCGAGGTCGATCGCCCCCTCGTCACGCAGCCGGAGCACCAGAACGGCGGTGAAGGTCTTGGTGAGGGAACCGATCCGGTACTGCGTGTTCCCGTCCGGCGCGTCCCCCTCCAGCGACGTCCGCGCACCCGTCCACACCGCTTCTCCGTCCCGCACCACGGTCGCGACGAGAGACGGTGCCCGCTCTTCGGCCTGGGCGACGGCGATCCGGCGCAGCAACGCCCGACGCGTACCGGCCAGCAGTTCTTCCCGAGGTGTCGTCATGTCCTCAGTTCAGCAGGAATCCGATCAGGTCTGCGCCATGTCCACGAAACGTGAGTAATGCCCCTGGAAGGCGACCGTGATCGTCGCCGTCGGACCGTTTCGGTGCTTGGCCACGATCAGGTCGGCCTCACCCGCACGCGGGGACTCCTTCTCGTACGCGTCCTCGCGGTGCAACAGGATGACCATGTCGGCGTCCTGCTCGATGGAGCCGGACTCCCGCAGGTCGGAGACCATCGGCTTCTTGTCGGTGCGCTGCTCGGGACCACGGTTGAGCTGGGAGAGCGCGATGACCGGCAGTTCCAGTTCCTTGGCGAGCAGCTTGAGGTTGCGGGACATGTCCGAGACCTCCTGCTGGCGGCTCTCCGCCCGCTTGGAACCGCCGGACTGCATCAGCTGGAGGTAGTCGATGACGACCAGTCTCAGGTCGTTGCGCTGCTTCAGCCGACGGCACTTGGCACGGATCTCCATCATCGACAGGTTCGGGGAGTCGTCGATGTAGAGCGGCGCCGCCGATACGTCCGGCATCCGGCGCGCCAGGCGGGTCCAGTCCTCGTCGGTCATCGTGCCGGACCGCATGTGGTGCAGGGCGACCCGGGCCTCGGCGGACAGCAGGCGCATCGCGATCTCGTTGCGCCCCATCTCGAGGGAGAAGACGACACTCGGCAGGTTGTGCCTGATCGACGCCGCACGGGCGAAGTCCAGCGCGAGCGTCGACTTGCCCATCGCGGGACGCGCGGCGATGACGATCATCTGCCCGGGGTGCAGACCGTTGGTGAGCGAGTCGAAGTCGGTGAACCCCGTGGGCACACCGGTCATCTCACCGCTGCGCGAACCGATCGCCTCGATCTCGTCGAGCGCGCCCTCCATGATGTCGCCGAGCGGCAGGTAGTCCTCACTCGTGCGCTGTTCGGTGACGGCGTAGATCTCGGCCTGCGCACGGTTGACGATCTCGTCGACGTCGTCGTCGGCCGCGTATCCCATCTGGGTGATGCGGGTACCGGCTTCGACCAGGCGGCGCAGCACGGCGCGCTCGTGCACGATCTCCGCGTAGTACGCCGCGTTGGCCGCCGTGGGCACCGTCTGGACGAGGGTGTGCAGGTACGAGGCCCCGCCGACCTTGTTGATCTCACCGCGCTTGGTCAGCTCCGCGGCGATCGTGATGGGGTCGGCCGGCTCACCCTTCGCATACACGTCGAGGATGGCCGTGTAGACGGTTTCGTGAGCCGGTTTGTAGAAGTCGTGGCCCTTGAGGATCTCGACGACATCCGCGATGGCGTCCTTGGAGAGCAGCATGCCGCCCAGAACGGACTGCTCGGCCTCCAGGTCCTGCGGCGGCACCCGCTCGAAAGCGGCGCCCCCGCCGTCCCATGCTCCGGAGTCCCGGCCGCGGTCGTGCTGGTCCTCGCGGCCCCTGCCTCCGTCGTCACGGCGGCGGGAGGCAGGCAGACGATCGCTGGGGCCGCTGTCGGCCCACGGGTCGTCCAAGGGCTCGGAAATGCTCACCGAGCCACCTCCTCCCGTCCGCCGAGCGGACCTAGCCGTGGCCCTCTTTCTACGGCACGGCGCTGACAAATAGGACGCCCGACTCCGGTTGTCGCGCGCCGGATTTGCGGCCTTTCGGCCACCGGCGGACGGAGCGGGCGCCGGACCACCGTAGGCCCGTATGCACCGTCAGCCAATCTGGTTATCCACAGGCCCTGTGGATGAATGGGCCAATGCTGTGGAGAAGTCCGCCAAACCTGTGCACGATCCGGTGGACAGCCCTGTGAACAAGGACCCCCTGACGCCGCAATGAGCGCGCTGACCTGGGGTTTCATAGTCCACTGCCTGTGTAGAAGAAAAACTTTCCCAGACGGGCCAAGATCCATTCGATCGCTGTGCTCATGCACACACCCCACACCATCAAGTAAGGGTCTACAGGGCTTTGCATCTCTTACCTGTGGACGATTAGATTGGTGCACATGACACAGGCCCCCGCGCGACCACGCGCCGTCCGACGGCAGCACGACCGCGAGATCGTCATGCTGGCCGTCCCGGCTTTCGGCGCACTTGTCGCCGAGCCCCTTTTCGTCCTGGCCGACAGCGCCATCGTCGGCCATCTCGGCACCGCACAGCTCGCCGGTCTCGGCATCGCGTCGGCCCTTCTGGTGACCGCCGTGAGCGTCTTTGTCTTCCTGGCCTACGCCACCACCGCCGCCGTCGCCCGGCGCGTCGGCGCCGGCGATCTCCCTGCCGCCATCCGCCAGGGCATGGACGGGATCTGGCTCGCCCTGTTCCTCGGTATCGCCGTCATCGCTGTCGTGCTGCCCACGGCCCCGGCCCTGGTGGACCTCTTCGGCGCCTCGGACACGGCGGCCCCCTATGCGATCACCTATCTGCGCATCTCCGCCCTCGGCATACCGGCCATGCTGATCGTGCTCGCCGCGACCGGCGTCCTGCGCGGACTGCAGGACACGAGGACGCCCCTCTACGTCGCCGTCGCCGGCTTCGTCGCCAACGGCATCCTCAACGTGGGGCTGGTCTACGGCGCCGGCCTCGGTATCGCGGGCTCCGCCTGGGGCACGGTCATCGCCCAGTGCGGCATGGCCGCCGTCTATCTGATCGTGGTGCTCAGAGGAGCACGCCGACACGGCGCCTCACTGCGCCCGGACATCGCGGGGATCAGGGCCTCTGCCCAGGCCGGCGCACCGCTGCTGGTGCGCACTCTCTCCCTCAGGGCCATCCTCATGATCACGACCGCCGTCGCCGCCCGGCTCGGCGACTCCGACATCGCGGCTCACCAGATCATCCTCTCCCTGTGGAGTCTGCTCGCCTTCGCACTGGACGCCATCGCGATCGCCGGGCAGGCCATCATCGGCCGCTGTCTGGGAGCCGGGGACGCACAGGGAGCCCGTGAGGTGTGCCGTCGCATGGTGGAGTGGGGCATCGGCGTCGGAGTCGTTCTCGGCGTGCTCGTGCTGCTCTCCCGGCCGGTTTTCCTGCCCCTGTTCACCAGTGATTCCTCGGTCGTCGACGCGGCACTGCCCGCTCTGGCGATCGTCGCCCTGTCCCAGCCGATCTCCGGCATCGTCTTCGTTCTGGACGGGGTGCTGATGGGCGCGGGCGACGGCGCCTACCTGGCCTGGGCGATGCTGATCACACTGGCGGTCTTCACCCCGGTCGCCCTGCTGGTCCCCGTGTTCGAGGGCGGTCTCACCGCGCTCTGGGGCACGATGACGCTCATGATGACCGTTCGATTGCTGACCTTGTGGGTCCGCGCCCGTTCGGGCCAGTGGGTCGTCACCGGCGCCACGCGCTGACACGTTTCCGCGAAAGACGGCGTTTCACGGGAAACGACGGTGGGGGCCACACCCCGAAGGGTGCGGCCCCCACTCACTGCTTCGGCGAGCAGTACTTACTCCGAGACGACCTCGACGTCGACCTTGGCGGCGACCTCGGGGTGCAGACGCACGTGCGTCTCGTGGGTGCCCAGGGTCTTGATCGGGGCGCCCAGCTCGATGCGGCGCTTGTCGACCTGAGGACCGCCGGAAGCCTTGATCGCGGAAGCGACGTCGGCCGGGGTGACGGAACCGAAGAGACGACCGGCGTTGCCGGAGCGGACCGCGAGGCGGACCTTGACGCCCTCGAGCTGGGCCTTCACCTGGTTGGCCTGCTCGATGGTCTGGATCTCGTGGATCTTGCGAGCACGACGGATCTGCTCGACGTCCTTCTCGCCACCCTTGGTCCAGCGGATCGCGAGCTTCCGCGGAACCAGGTAGTTGCGAGCGTAGCCGTCCTTGACGTCGACGACGTCGCCCGCGGCACCGAGGCCGGAGACCTCGTGGGTGAGGATGATCTTCATGAGTCGGTCACCCTTCCCTTATCGCGCGGTGGAGGTGTAGGGCAGCAGCGCCATCTCACGGCTGTTCTTGACGGCCGTGGCGACGTCACGCTGGTGCTGCGTGCAGTTGCCGGTCACGCGGCGGGCACGGATCTTGCCGCGGTCGGAAATGAACTTCCGCAGCATGTTCGTGTCCTTGTAGTCCACGTACGTGACCTTGTCCTTGCAGAATGCGCAGACCTTCTTCTTCGGCTTGCGCACAGGCGGCTTCGCCATGATGTATCTCCTGTGTGATCAAGAAGTGTGGGTACGGCCCACCTAGAAGGGGGGCTCGTCCGAGTAGCCGCCACCGCCGCCGGAGCCACCGCCCCAGCCGCCGCCCTGGCCGCCACCGCCCTGGTTGCCGCCGGCGGGAGCGCCGCCGGTCGCCCAGGGGTCGTCGGCCGGGGCGTTGCCGCCCTGCTGGCCGCCGCCGGGGCCTCCGCCCCAGCCGCCGCCCTGCTGGCCGCCCCCGCCGCCGTAACCACCCTGTCCACCGCGGCCGGTGGTCTTGGTGATCTTGGCCGTGGCGTTGCGCAGGCTGGCGCCGACTTCCTCGACGTCCAGTTCGTAGACCGTGCGCTTGACGCCCTCACGGTCCTCGTAGGACCGCTGCTTCAGCCGGCCCTGCACGACGACGCGCATGCCTCGCTGGAGCGACTCGGCGACGTTCTCCGCCGCCTGACGCCAGACCGAGCAGGTCAGGAACAGGCTCTCGCCGTCCTTCCACTCGTTCGTCTGGCGGTCGAAGGTGCGGGGGGTCGACGCGACACGGAACTTCGCGACGGCCGCACCGGACGGGGTGAAGCGCAGCTCGGGGTCATCGACAAGGTTGCCGACGACCGTGATGACGGTCTCGCCTGCCATGGGGGAACCTCTCGGCGGGTTTGCTGCTGGCTGCTGGTACTGCTACTCGAATCCCGGGACCGACTGAGCGGAGACGCTCAGTGGTTCTCGGGACGGAGGACCTTGGTCCGGAGGACCGACTCGTTCAGGTTCATCTGGCGGTCGAGCTCCTTGACGACCGCAGGCTCGGCCTGCAGGTCGATGACCGAGTAGATGCCCTCGGGCTTCTTCTTGATCTCGTACGAGAGACGACGACGGCCCCAGGTGTCGACCTTCTCGACCTTTCCGCCGCCGTCACGGACGACGGAAAGGAAGTTCTCGATCAGCGGGGAGACAGCACGCTCCTCGAGATCGGGGTCGAGGATGACCATCACCTCGTAGTGACGCATGTGGAACCCACCTCCTTCGGACTCAGCGGCCACGGTCGTTCCGTGGCAGGAGGGTCGTGATGCGTTGCGCAACGATGCCTGTCAGTAGAACAGCCGCCACTGACAATCGATGTCGGGCGGCGGTTTCCCAGGCCGGCCGGGGCGGACCGTGGTCCTGCCCTGCCCCTGACTGGATCTGTCCGGACAGACACCGGTGCAGACGGTACACAGTACCCGCACAGTGGCTTCCGGTTGAAATCCGGCCCGGAAGCCCGTCAGGCTGTACGCATCGGGTGTGTACGGCGCTACTATGCGCCGCCTTTCGCAGGAGGTGCCATGGCACAGGCATTGCGACCCAACACCGCCGGAGGCCTTTTCGCCACGGACGGAAAGCCCCACCCACTCCAGGACACCCTGCTCGCGGTGACCCTGGTGCTGGGCATCACATCCTTCATCACAGCGATGTTCCACTCCCTGCACCTGCTCAGCTCCTGGACCGGCCTGGTGGGGATCCTCACCGGCGCGTACGGCCAGTGGGTCTCGCAGACGACAAGGGCGCGCTTCGGCCTCATCGTGGGCCTGGGCGCATCGGCCGTCGGATTCTTCCTGGGCATGGCCCACGGAGGCCTCTTCGGCGGGCTCATCGACTGATTCCGAACACCCCCTGCCCGAATACGTGGAGCGCCCCGGCCGACCACCGGCCGGGGCGAAGGTCCGTGCGCCCAACCGGGTCGGTCCCCAGGCGCAGTAGGCTTCGCGCGAGAGCCGGAGCCCCTGATCCCATGGGGACACACCAGCCCGAGGAGCGCCCCGAATGACCCTGACCCTGAGGACCATCAGCCGAGAGCAGCATCTGGCGTACATCCAGAGCCTGCCGTCGGCGAGTCACATGCAGGTCCCCGCCTGGTCGGACGTCAAGGCGGAATGGCGCTCGGAGAACCTCGGCTGGTTCGACGAGCGGACCGGTGAGATGGTCGGCGCCGGCCTCGTCCTCTACCGGCAGCTGCCCAAGATCAAGCGCTACCTGGCCTACCTGCCCGAGGGCCCGGTCATCAACTGGTTCGCGCCAAACCTTCAGGAGTGGATCGAGCCGATGCTCGCGCACCTGAAGCAACAGGGCGCGTTCTCGGTGAAGATGGGCCCGCCGGTGGTCATCCGGCGCTGGGAAGCGGTGACCATCAAGAAGGGGATCCAGGACCCGGACGTGAAGCGTCTGCGTGACCTGGAAGCCGACTTCATCGAGCCCCGTGCCTTCGAGGTCGCCGACAAGCTGCGCCGCATGGGCTGGCAGCAGGGCGAGGACGGCGGGGCCGGCTTCGGCGACGTCCAGCCGCGCTACGTCTACCAGGTGCCGCTGGCGAACCGGTCCCTGGAAGAGGTCCACAAGAACTTCAACCAGTTGTGGCGCCGCAACATCAAGAAGGCCGAGAAGGCCGGCGTCGAAGTCGTCCAGGGCGGTTACGACGACCTGCCCGAGTGGCAGCGGCTGTACGAGATCACCGCCGTGCGCGATCGTTTCCGGCCGCGTCCGCTGTCGTACTTCCAGCGCATGTGGACCGCCCTCAACACCGAGGACCCCAACCGCATGCGGCTGTACTTCGCCCGGCACAACGGCGTGAACCTGTCGGCGGCCACGATGCTGATCGTCGGTGGCCACGTCTGGTACTCCTACGGCGCCTCCGACAACATCGGCCGTGAGGTCCGGCCCTCGAACGCGATGCAGTGGCGGATGCTGCGCGACGCCTACGCGCTCGGCGCCACCGTCTACGACCTGCGCGGCATCTCCGACTCGCTGGACGAGACGGATCACCTCTTCGGCCTGATCCAGTTCAAGGTGGGAACGGGCGGCCAGGCCGCCGAGTACCTCGGCGAGTGGGACTTCCCGCTGAACAAACTGCTCCACAAGGCACTCGACATGTATATGTCGCGCCGTTGATCCCGTCCCCGTCGCACCGTCCGATCCATCAGCTCTCTTCTCTCTGACACACCGCAGCAACCAGAAAGGTTCCAGGTCCGGCCATGGCGCTCACGCTCTACGTCGACACCGCGCGCTGGCGGGCGCACCACAAGCACGTACAGCAGCAGTTCCCGGGGCTCGTACCGGTCTGCAAGGGCAACGGCTACGGCTTCGGGCACGAGCGGCTGGCCGAGGAGGCCACCCGGCTGGGCTCGGACGTCCTCGCCGTCGGCACGACGTACGAGGCCGCCCGGATCAAGGACTGGTTCGGCGGTGACCTGCTGGTGCTGACGCCGTACCGGCGCGGTGAGGAGCCCGTCCCGCTGCCCGACCGGGTGATCCGCTCGGTCTCGTCGGTCGACGGTGTGTACGGCCTGGTCGGCGCCCGGGTGGTCATCGAGGTGATGTCCTCGATGAAGCGGCACGGCGTCAGCGAGCAGGATCTGCCCCAGCTGCACTCCGCGATAGAGAACGTCCGGCTGGAAGGCTTCGCCATCCACCTGCCGCTGGACCGCACCGACGGATCGGACGCCGTCGAGGAGGTCATCGGCTGGATGGACCGCCTGCGGGCCGCCCGGCTCCCCCTGCACACGATGTTCGTCAGCCATCTCAAGGCCGAGGAACTGGTCCGGCTGCAGCAGCAGTTCCCGCAGACCCGTTTCCGCGCCCGTATCGGTACCCGGCTGTGGCTGGGGGACCACGAGGCCACCGAGTACCGCGGTGCCGTCCTGGACGTCACGCGCATCGCCAAGGGGGAGAGGTTCGGCTACCGCCAGCAGAAGGCCGCGTCCGACGGCTTCCTGGTGGTCGTGGCGGGCGGTACGTCGCACGGGGTGGGCCTGGAGGCCCCCAAGGCCCTGCACGGTGTCATGCCGCGCGCCAAGGGCGTTGCCCGCGCCGGACTCGCCACGGTGAACCGGAACCTCTCTCCGTTCGTCTGGGGCGGCAAGCAGCGCTGGTTCGCCGAGCCGCCGCACATGCAGGTGTCGATCCTGTTCGTGCCCGCGGATGCCCCGGAGCCTCAGGTCGGCGAGGAACTGGTGGCCCATTTGCGGCACACCACCACGCAGTTCGACCGGATGCTCGACCGCTGAGCGGCGGCGGGGAGGGGACGAGCCGAGCGGTGAGCGCGGAACGCGGGAAAGGCGTCTGAGCAGGCGTCCGGACAGCGAGAAAGGCCGGGCACGGTAGTACCGTGCCCGGCCTTTCTGATGCCGCTCAGAGTGAACCGCTGGTGGCGCCGGCCCCGCCCCACTCGACCCGCGGCCCGTCGAAGTGTGCGACATGCCGTGCGGGCCGGGCGGCGGGACCGAGCACGAAGGCGTCCTCGGCCCGGTCGAGCACCCCTCCCGAAGGGTCGTCGTCACCGGAGCGCCGCACCGGGTCACGCTCGGGCAGCAGGATGTCGCGCACGATCATGACGCACAGATAGAGCGTCCCGAGCAGGTGCAGAACGATGGCCCAGTGATAACCGTCCGCGGGCAGTCCCTTGTGGTCGTCTCCGCTGGTCGTGTACGCGAGGTACATCCAGATGCCGAGGAAGTAGGCCACCTCGCAGGTCTGCCAGATCAGGAAGTCCCGCCACTTCGGCCGGGCCAGGGCGGCCAAGGGCACCAACCACAGGACGTACTGGGGCGAGTAGACCTTGTTGGTGAGGATGAACGCCGCGACGACCAGGAAGGCGAGCTGTGCGAAGCGCGGTCGGCGGGGAGCCATGAGGGCGAGCGCGGCGACGCCCACGCAGCACAGCAACATCAGCGCCGTGGCGAGCGTGTTCACGGTCTCGGTGCTCAGCGGGTCGGACGAGTTGTGGGCGATGATCAACCAGAAGGAACCGAAATCGACGCCCCGTTCCTGGCTGAACGTGTAGAACTTCGACCAGCCGTCGAAGGCGAAGAACATCACCGGCCCGTTCACCACGGCCCAGGCGACGACCGCACCGCCCAGGGCGGTTCCGTACTCCCGCCAGCGGCCGGCGCGCCAGCACAGCACCAGCAGCGGCCCCAGGAGAAGCACGGGGTAGAGCTTGGCGGCCGTGGCAAGCCCCAGGAGCACCCCGAAGGCGAGGGAACGGCCACGCGACCACATAAGCATCGCCGCGGCCGTCAGGGCGACCGCCAGCAGGTCCCAGTTGATCGTCGCGGTCAGGGCGAAGGCGGGCGCCAGAGCGACCAGGAGACCGTCCCAGGGCCGCCGGGTGTGCGTACGGGTCACACAGACGGCGATGACGGCCGCGCACACCATGAGCATCCCGGCGTTGACCATCCAGTACCACTGCTCCTGGTCCTGGATACTGCCGCTGCCCGGCGTGAGCCAGGAGGCGACCTCCATGAACACACCGGTCAGCACCGGGTATTCGAGGTACTGCATGTCGCCGGGGAGCTGGTCGAAGTACGGCACGAGGCCATCGGCGAAGCCCCGCCCCTGGTAGAGGTGCGGGATGTCCGAGTAGCACGCGTGCGTGTACTGGGAACCGGCCCCGAAGAACCACGCGCCGTTGTAGCAGGGCGCCTTCTGGACCAGGCCGAGGGTGAACAGACCGATCGCCACGAGCACGATCACCCGGACCGGACTCCACCAGGACGCCCCGAGGAGGGCATGCCGCCCGAGCGGACCACCGATCAGCTCGCTGCCGGCCTCGGCGACCTTGTCCTCCCGGGTCGGTTCCACCAGCTCCGGTTCGCGGACGCTCGCTTGCGTCGATTCTCCACTGGGCATGCCGACATCCTGCCGTACGTGCCGGGAGTACGCCGAGGGCCGCCGTACCCGTGGGGTACGGCGGCCCTCGTTTCACGTGAAACACCCAAGTCGGGCAAACGTCCGGTTACCCGGCCGGGCCTCCGAAGAAGCCCCCGTTGTTTCCGCCACCGTTTCCGTTGCCGCGGTTGTTGCCTTCCTCTTCCGATTCCGAGGGCGACGGTGAACTGGTCACCCCGCCATCCGTCCCGCCGGCGTCCGCACCACCCGGCCCGCCCGGCCCGGTGCCACCCGTGTCGTCCTCCCCCTTGCAGCGGAAGTCGAGCGGCCTACAGGTCTCGGTCTCACTCGGCGTGGGGGTACTGGGCTCCGGCTCGGGCTCCGAGGTCGACGGAGACGGCGACGGCGTCTCCTCCTCGGTCTCGGTGGGCGAAGGAGTGGGGGTCGGCGACGGAGCGTCGTTGACGATCTTGCCGATGGGCTTCGGCGTCGGGAAGGGCACCGACTCCTTCCCCTTCAGCGCGTCCTCCATGTAGTCCGCCCAGATCTCGGACGGGAACGAGGCACCGTGGATCTTCTTCTGGCCGCCCGTACCGAACATCTTCAGGAACTCGCGGTTCTTGATGGTCTCGTCGTCGGGGTACCGGAACATGCTGATCGCGGTGGACAGCTGCGGGGTGTAGCCGACGAACCAGGCGGACTTGTTGCCGTCCGTGGTACCGGTCTTGCCGGCCACCTCGCGACCCTCGAGCTGGGCGTTGGAGCCGGTTCCCTCCTCGACCACGGTCTTCAGGACGTCCGTGACGTTGTCCGCGACCAGAGCGGTGAACGCCCGCTCGGTCTTGGTCTTGTGCGTGTAGACCGTGCCGTCCTTGCTGCTCGTCACCTTCTTGACGGAGAACGGCTCACGCTGCTTACCACTGGCCGCGAAGGTGGCGTACGAACCCGCCATCCGGATCGCGCTGGGGCTGGAGGTACCAAGGGAGAACGACGGGTAGTTCGTTCCGGCGAGGCTGCCCTCCAGAAGCCCGGACAGCATCGCGGACTCCTTCACCTTGTCCAGGCCGACGTCCACGCCGAGCTGGACGAAGGAGGAGTTCACCGAGTACTGCATCGCCTCACGGAGGTCGATCTTGTAGTCGGGCGCAGTGCCGTACGTCTCGTCGCCGTCATTGACCTGCTCCCACTGCTCACCCTTCTCGTTCTGCCAGATCGACCCGTCGTACTCCTTGATCTTGAGCCTGTTCTTGCCGCTGTACAGGCTCTTCTCGGACACCTGCGTCCGCTCGTCCTGGGCCTGGTCCGGATCCTTGTCGGGGTCCCGGACGCCCCACTGCATGGCGGCCGCCAGCACGTATGGCTTGAACGTCGAGCCGACCTGGGCGCCGGTCGAGTCGGCGTTGTTGGTGAAGTGCTTGGTCGCGTCGGTGCCGCCGTAGATGGCCACGATCGCGCCGGTCGCCGGGTCCACCGTGGCCCCGCCGAACTGGACGTGGGTGTCCGTCTCCGGGCGCTCCTCGGGCTTGATGTTCTTCTTGTAGACCTTCTGGACCGACTCCTCGAGTGCCTTGACCTTCTTCTTGTCAAAGGTCGTGTAGATCGAGTAGCCCCCCTGCTCCAGCAGGTCGGCGGTGATGCCGGTTTCCTCGCTGTTGTTGACGATGTAAGCCTTGGCGAGGTCCACGAGGTAACCGGTCTGCCCGCTCAGCGCGGTGTTCGACCGGGGATTCTGCCACTCGGGCAGCTTGGTGTACTTGGCCCTGATCGAGGGATCCAGATGTCCGTACTCGACCATCTTCTCCAGCGTGTCCTGCATCTGGAGCAGGGCACGCTTCTTGTTCTTCGCAGGGGTGGCGTGGACCGGGTCGATGGAGCTGGCGCCGGCGGGGTCGTAGTAGGTGGCTCCCTTGAGGACCGCCGCCAGGAAGGCGCACTCGCCCTCGTTGAGATCAATGGCCTTCTTGTCGAAGTAGGCCTGGGCCGCAGCCTGGATCCCGTAGGCCCCACGTCCGTAGTACGCCGAGTTCAGGTAGCCCGCGAGAATCTCATCTTTTTCCTTGGTGGTGCCCACCTTGACCGAGACGAACATCTCCGTGACCTTGCGGGAGAGCGTCTGCGACTGGTCGTCCAGCATGGCGTTCTTGACGTACTGCTGGGTGATCGTGGAGCCACCCTGCGTGTTGCCGCCCCTGGCCATGTTGAACACGGCGCGGGCGATGCCCTTGGGGTCGATGCCGCTGTCCTCGTAGAACGTCTTGTTCTCCTGGGAGATGACCGCGAGCTGCATCGCCCTGGGGATCTCTTCGAGCTCGATGATCTGGCGGTTGCGCTCACCGCCCGTGGCGACCATCTGTGAGCCGTCGGACCAGTAGTAGACGTTGTTCTGCGCCTTGGCGGTCTTGGCCACGTCAGGAACGCCCACCATCGCGTACCCGATCCCCGCGGCAGCGACCATGCTGCCGAAGAACGCGATACACAGACCGGTGACGAGTCTCCAGGACGGCATCCAGCGGCGCCAGCCGTCCTTGTCGTGGCGCGGATAGTCGATGATCCGCTCCTTGCCGGAAGGTGCCGCCCGGCCCCGGCCGGGCCCGGTGGAGCCGGCCCGGCGGCTCCCGCCTCTCTGTGCCGCGCGTCGCGCTTCGGCGCGGCTTCCATAACTGTGCTCCTCGCCCCCCGAGTCCGACCCGTAGGAATCGGACGGAGACCCGGTGGCGCCGCGCGGCGCCGCGCGGCGGCCGGAGGACGAGCCTGACTGGCCTCGTCGGGCCGCGGCACGTCCGCCACCCTGCGGCTGCGGTGGTTTGCGACGGTGCTCGCTCATCGAACGACTACTCCTCGGGCAGGCGCATCTCGCGCGCCTGGAAACGGCAGCTGGTTTCCGGTCCCCCCGAAGTACGGATGCGGTGGGTTCCGCATTCATCCCGTACTGCACCGGGGACGAGGACGCCCCCAGGCGTCACTCGGTTCCCGGTGTGTTGTGCATGGCGCACAGACTACGCATCGTCAAAACCTGCCGAGCGCAGAAGTTCGGCTCAAATCAGGCAACTTGCTCCGATCGAACCGGTGATGTGATCCCGTTCACCACCCTCCCCCTTGTCCCGGCCGGATGACCGTTCTATCGTCGTGATGTATCGAGTCGATACATCAGCTCGGCATAAAGACGGCGATGAGCCGACCACGAGACCGTCACGGCACGACCGCGGCAGAGAGGAGGCGACGATGAGCCGGCGTTCCGGGATCCTCGAGTTCGCCGTACTCGGCCTGCTCCGCGAGTCTCCGATGCACGGCTATGAGCTGCGCAAAAGACTCAATACGTCACTGGGTGTGTTCCGTGCCTTCAGCTACGGGACGCTCTACCCCTGCCTCAAGACGCTGGTCGCCAACGGCTGGTTGATCGAGGAACCGGGGAACACCACAGAGGACGCCCTCGCCGCTCCCCTCACGGGTCGTCGCGCCAAGATCGTCTATCGGTTGACGGCCGACGGTAAGGAGCACTTCGAACAGCTGCTCTCCCAGACGGGCCCCGACGCGTACGAGGACGAGACCTTCGCCGCGCGGTTCGCCTTCTTCGGACAGACGTCACGCGACGTACGCATGCGTGTGCTGGAAGGCCGCCGCAGCCGGCTGGAGGAGCGCCTGGAGAAGATGCGCCTCTCCCTGGCCCGGACCCGGGAGCGTCTCGACGACTACACGCTCGAGCTCCAGCGTCACGGGATGGAGTCCGTGGAGCGGGAAGTGCGCTGGCTGAACGAGCTCATCGAGAGCGAGCGGGCCGGGCGAGACCTCAAGGGTCCCGCCTCCGGGGCGACCCCTCGACAGGACACCACATCTGGAGCGTCGGGCGACCTGCCCCGGCCCGGGGACCACCCCCGGCCGGATTCGCCCGACGACACCGTCACGTGAGTCCCGCTCAGGGCCTCACTCGTACTACACAGGGAGCAACCGGAATGGGTTCGGTTCGCGTAGCCGTCGTCGGCGTGGGCAACTGTGCCGCATCGCTGGTACAGGGAGTCGAGTACTACAAGGACGCCGACCCGGCGTCCAAGGTCCCGGGCCTGATGCACGTCCAGTTCGGCGATTACCACGTCCGCGACGTCGAGTTCGTCGCCGCTTTCGACGTGGACGCCAAGAAGGTCGGCCTCGACCTCGCTGACGCCATCGGCGCCTCCGAGAACAACACCATCAAGATCTGCGACGTCCCCAACACCGGTGTGACGGTCCAGCGCGGTCACACCCTCGACGGTCTCGGCAAGTACTACCAGGCCACCATCGAGGAGTCCGCGGAGGAGCCGGTCGACGTCGTCCAGGTCCTCAAGGACAAGCAGGTCGACGTCCTGGTCTGCTACCTGCCCGTCGGCTCCGAGGACGCGGCGAAGTTCTACGCCCAGTGCGCCATCGACGCCAAGGTCGCCTTCGTCAACGCCCTCCCGGTGTTCATCGCCGGCACCAAGGAATGGGCGGACAAGTTCACCGAGGCCGGCGTGCCGATCGTCGGTGACGACATCAAGTCCCAGGTCGGCGCCACCATCACGCACCGCGTGATGGCGAAGCTGTTCGAGGACCGCGGCGTCGTCCTGGACCGCACGATGCAGCTGAACGTCGGCGGCAACATGGACTTCAAGAACATGCTCGAGCGCGAGCGCCTGGAGTCCAAGAAGATCTCCAAGACGCAGGCCGTCACCTCCCAGATCCCCGACCGGGACCTCGGCGAGAACAACGTGCACATCGGCCCGTCCGACTACGTCGCCTGGCTGGACGACCGCAAGTGGGCCTACGTGCGCCTCGAGGGCCGTGCCTTCGGCGACGTCCCGCTGAACCTGGAGTACAAGCTCGAGGTCTGGGACTCCCCGAACTCCGCGGGTGTCATCATCGACGCCCTGCGCGCCGCGAAGATCGCCAAGGACCGCGGCATCGGCGGCCCGATCCTGTCGGCTTCGTCGTACTTCATGAAGTCCCCTCCGGTGCAGTACTTCGACGACGACGCCCGCGCCAAGGTCGAGAAGTTCATCCAGGGCGAGGACGAGCGCTAGAACCTCCCCGCTGTGGGCAGTTGAGGGTCCCCGGGTCGTGTGACCCGGGGACCCTCCCCGTATGTGAGGCTGTGGCTCATGGCCGTCGTCCGTGACCTGCGCGTTCTGCTGCGTTTCCAGGGCTTCAGACGCCTGCTCGCCGTCCGGCTGCTCTCTCAGAGCGCCGACGGCGTCTACCAGGTCGCCCTCGCCGCCTATGTGGTCTTCTCGCCGGAGAAACAGACGTCCGCCGCGGCCGTCGCCTCCGCCATGGCGGTCCTGCTGCTCCCCTACTCCCTGGTCGGCCCTTTCGCCGGGGTCCTGCTGGACCGCTGGCGCCGCCGTCAGGTGTTTCTGTACGGCAACCTGCTGCGCACGTTGATGGCCTCGGTGACCGCCGTCCTGATCCTCGGCCAGGTCCCGGACTGGCTTCTCTACGTCTCGGCCCTGTGTGTCACCGCCGTCAACCGCTTCGTCCTCGCCGGCCTGTCCGCCGCCCTGCCGCGCGTCGTGGACTCCGAACGGCTGGTCGTCGCCAATTCCCTCTCGCCGACGGCCGGCACCCTCGCGGCGACTGCGGGCGGCGGTCTGGCCTTCCTCGTACGTCTGGTCGTCGCCGACTCCGACGCCGCCGTGGTGCTCGTGGGCGCGGCGCTGTACCTGTGCGCGGCCCTGGCGTCGCTACGCATAGCGAAGGAACTGCTCGGTCCCGACCGGGCGCTGGTACGTCCACGGCTCACCACGGCACTCACCGGTACCGCCCGCGATCTGTTGGCAGGCCTGCGCCACCTTGCCGCATCTCCGCGCAGGGAGGCGGCCTGGGCGCTCACCGCGATGTCCCTGATGCGGTTCTGCTACGGCGCCATGCTCGTCATGCTGCTGATGCTGTGCCGGTACGCCCTGACCGAGACCACGGACGAGGGACTCGCCCTTCTGGGACTGGCTTTGGGCGTGTCCGGCGCCGGCTTCTTCGTCGCGGCCGTCGTGACTCCTTGGGCCGCGGGGTGGTTCGGGCCCGGCCGATGGATCATGCTGTGCGCGGCGGCCGCCGCGGTCCTGGTGCCCGCGCTCGGACTGCCCTTCGCCACCGGCCCCCTGCTGGTCGGGGCGTTCGTCCTGGGGCTGACCACCCAGGGCGCGAAGATCGCCACGGACACCATCGTCCAGTCCTCCGTCGAGGACGGTTTCCGAGGCCGGATCTTTGCCCTCTACGACGTCCTGTTCAACGTGGCTTTCGTCGGCGCCGCCGGAGTGGCCGCCCTGATGCTGCCACCGGACGGTCGGTCGGCCCCACTGGTGGTAACGATCGCCGTTATCTACGGGGCAGTAGCTGTGGCTATCGGCCGTTTTGAGCGCCAGTAAGTGTCACATCAATGCCACAGAGCTCCTGCACGGCGTGGCGTTGTCAGTGACAGCCGATACCTTACGTGCGTCTTGTCAACGCGTCTTTTGCGCCACGCACTCACGTTCCAGGGGGACCTCCAAGTGACCACTCCGCCGCCTCAGGGCAACCCCTTCGCCCAGGGTCAGCAGCAGCCCTACGGCCAGCCCCAGGGCCAGGCTCCGCACCCGCCCCAGGGCGGCTTCCCCCAGCAGGCCGGTCAGCCCGGCTTCCCCCCGCAGGGGGCCCCGGTTCCCCCGCCGACTCCCGCCGGGCGCTTCAGCAAGAAGCTGCTGCGCGTCCTCGGCCTCATCGTCGTCGCGGTCCTCATCGCCCTGGGCAAGTGGTTCTTCGGACAGACTGACGCGGAGACCACGTCCGTGGGCAGCTGTATGCACAACGAGGGCACACAGGCGAGTCCGGACCTCAAGACGGTCGACTGCTCTTCGAGCGACGCCCAGTACAAGGTCGTCGAAAAGTTCGGCAACACCAGTGACGACAGCAAGTGCGAGGCCGTCCAGGAAGCGACGATCTCGTACTACCAGACGGGCAGCAGCAGCCACAAGGTGGTCCTCTGCCTCAAGGAAGTGGAGTAACACCTCCACCCGGACCACATGCGTGGGGGCGGTGTTTCACGTGAAACACCGCCCCCACGCATGTGCAAGGGAGTCGTGTTTCACGTGAAACACGACTCCCTTTACTCCCTTTCCGCGTTCTCAGCCCTGCTGCTCGGCCCACCACTCCTTGAGGGCAGCCACCGCCGCGCCCTGTTCCATCGGGCCGTTCTCCAGACGAAGCTCCAGCATGTGCTTGTACGCCTGGCCGATCGCCGGCCCGGGCTTGACGCCGAGGATCTCCATGATCTGGTTGCCGTCGAGGTCCGGGCGGATGGAGTCCAGCTTCTCCTGCTTCTGGAGCTTGGCAATGCGCTCCTCCAGGCCGTCGTACGCACGGGACAGCGCGGCCGCCCTGCGGCGGTTGCGTGTCGTGCAGTCCGAGCGGGTCAGCTTGTGCAGCCGATCCAGAAGCGGCCCCGCGTCCCGGACGTAGCGACGGACGGCGGAGTCCGTCCACTCTCCCGTGCCGTAGCCGTGGAAACGCAGATGAAGCTCGACCAGGCGTGAGACGTCCTTCACCAGTTCGTTGGAGTACTTGAGAGCCGTCATGCGCTTCTTCGTCATCTTCGCGCCCACCACCTCGTGGTGGTGGAACGAGACCCGGCCGTCGCCCTCGAAACGGCGCGTGCGCGGCTTGCCGATGTCATGCAGCAGGGCCGCAAGGCGCAGTGTCAGGTCGGGGCCGGTGTCCTCCAGCGCCATCGCCTGTTCCAGGACGATCAGTGTGTGCTCATAGACGTCCTTGTGCCGGTGGTGCTCATCGCTCTCCAGGCGCAGGGCCGGCAGTTCGGGCAGCACGTGGTCGGCGAGCCCGGTGTCGACGAGCAGTGTCAGTCCCTTGCGGGGGTGAGCGGACAGGACCAGCTTGTTCAGCTCGTCCCGGACCCGTTCGGCCGAGACGATGTCGATGCGACCGGCCATCTCCCGCAGGGCCGTGACCACCTCGGGAGCCACCTCGAAATCGAGCTGAGCGGCAAAGCGCGCGGCTCGCATCATCCGCAGCGGATCGTCCGAGAAGGACTCCTCAGGGGTGCCCGGTGTGCGCAGCACACCGGCCGCGAGATCGTCCAGGCCACCGTGCGGGTCGATGAACTCCTTCGCGGGAAGTGCGAGGGCCATCGCGTTCACCGTGAAGTCACGGCGGACGAGGTCCTCCTCGATGGAGTCGCCGTACGCCACCTCCGGCTTGCGTGACGTGCGGTCGTACGCTTCCGAGCGGTAGGTCGTCACCTCGATCTGAAAGCTTCGGTCGACGTCTCCGACGCGGACGTCCTTCTGGGCTCCGACAGTGCCGAAGGCGATCCCCACCTCCCAGACGGCGTCCGCCCACGGGCGGACGATCTTCAGAACGTCCTGCGGGCGGGCATCGGTCGTGAAGTCGAGGTCGTTGCCGAGCCTGCCGAGCAGAGCGTCCCGGACCGAACCGCCGACCAGGGCGAGTGAGAAACCGGCCTCCTGGAAGCGGCGGGCGAGGTCGTCGGCGACAGGGGCGACCCTCAGCAGTTCGTTGACTGCTTGGTCCTGCACCTGGCTCAGGGCACTGGTTTGTTCGTTGGCGTTCGGCACAACAGAAAAGGGTACGTGGCCCGGACGGCCGGAGGCTCCCCCTGGGCCGGGCACGGCCTCCTCCGGCGAGACCCGTACGAGGCCTGCCCCCCAGGCACGGGACGGGCTCCCCTTATACAGCCACATAGAGGGCAGGGCGGCGCTCCCCCCGATCTTGCGGACCGGTCCGCGGCACTCAGCCCTTCCGCACCTCGTTACCATGCGTGGACGTACATTCCGACGACCACTGACGACGACAAGGGACGGGCGAGCGCGTGGCCGAGGCGGCAGACTTCCAGGGGACGAGTGCCTCACCTGCCCACCGCTGGCTGCGGCGCACCGGAACCCTGTTCGCCGGAGTACCCCTGCTGGCCGGCCTGCTCCAGTTGCCCGCCGCGTCTCCGGCGAGCGCCACCGCACAGAGCGCCCGGCAGGCTCCCTCCGGTGCGGGATCGGTCTCCGTCTCCGTGAACTCGCTCACCCCGAGCACCCCCACCGAGGGAGACACCGTCACCGTGTCCGGCACGGTGACCAACAAGGGTGGAAAGGCGGTCACCGCCGCCCACGTCGGTCTGCGTGTGGGCCCCCTGCTGGACACCCGCTCCGGGATCGAGACCGTCGCCAGGAACAGTGACGACGTCCAGGGCTCCGTCGGCCCGGAGATCGACGACAAGTACTCCCAGGAGTTCGAACGCCTCGCTCCGGGTGTCTCGCAGCCCTTCAGCATCTCCGTGCCGGCGGACGAACTGAGCCTCGGAGAGAACGGCGTCTACCAGCTGGCAGTGGCCCTCTCCGGGCAGACTGCCGCCCAGCCGTGGGAGCAGACCCTCGGTGTCCGGCGCACGTTCCTGCCGTGGCAGCCCGAGGAAGTCGACAAGAAGACGAGAACGACGTTTCTGTGGCCGTTGATCTCCACGGTCCACACGACGGCGGAGACCGGTTCGGACGAGCAGCAGACCCCGGTCCTCCGCGACGACGTCCTGGCCAAGGAGATCTCCCCGGGCGGTCGTCTGGACCGAATGGTGGCACTGGGCAAGGACCTCGATGTCACCTGGGTGGTCGATCCGGACCTGCTGGCATCCGTCGACGCGATGACCGAGAGCTATGAAGTGCGAGGTGAGGATGGCACCACCACGGCGGGCCGTCATCAGGCTGTCGCCAAGAGATGGCTCGCCCGGGTGCAGAGCGCGGTGGCGGACGACGAGGTCGTCGCGTTGCCCTTCGGCGATCCGGATCTTGCCTCCCTCGCTCACAACGGCACGTCGGTCACCGGCTCCCTGAGTCATCTCAAGGAGGCCACGGATGTCGTCGTCAACACGGTGGAGCCGATACTCCACGTGAAACCGACCACCGACTTCGCCTGGCCCGTCAACGGCGCGGTGGACCCCTCCATCGTCAAGGTCGCCACGTCCGCCGGCGCCGACAAGGTGATCGCCCGCAGCGACAGTTTCCGGGAGACCGGTGACCTGTCGTACACGCCTTCGGCCGCCCGCCCCATCGGGGGCGGCACCACGGCGGTGGTCGCGGACGCCCGGTTGTCCACCCTGTTCCAGGGCGATATGACCAAGGCCTCCACCTCCACGGCCACGGTGCAGCGGTTCCTGGCACAGAGCCTGACGCTCAGCCTCCAGACCGGTAGGCAGCGCAGCGTCGTCGTGGCCCCGCAGCGCACTCCCTCCGCGAGCCAGGCCCAGACGATGGCCGAGGTACTGAAAGCCGTCCAGGACGGAAACTGGTCGGAGCCCCAGGACCTCACCGCCGCCTCGAAGGCGAAGCCGGACCCCGCCGCCGCCACCGAGGTTCCCTCCGCCTCCTCGTATCCCTCCTCGCTGCGCAAGCAGGAGCTGCCGCAGTCGGCGTTCGAGCAGATCGCGAGGACACAGGACAAGCTCGACAAGTTCCAGGTGATCCTCTCCGACCCGTCCCGGGTGGTGACCCCGTTCGGCCGGGCCCTGAACCGGGGGATGTCCGTCTCGTGGCGCGGCAGGGCCGCCGAGGCGGCCACCTACCGCAGCGGCGTCGAGGTGTACCTCGACGGACTTCTCGACCAGGTGAAGCTGATCGAGAAGTCGGAGACGAAACTGTCCGGCCGCAGTGCCACGATCCCCGTGACCGTCCAGAACAACCTGGTACAGGGCGTCGAGCACCTGACGCTGCGGCTCACCTCGACCAACCCGACCCGTCTCGAGATCGAGGGAGCCGCCTACGGAGAGCAGCCGATCACCGTCTCGGGCGGTCACAGTCAGTCGGTGAAGTTCACCACGTCCGCCAACGCCAACGGCCGGGCGACGGTGATCGCCCAGCTGTACACGCAGGACGGCCAGAAATACGGCGAGCCGGTCACCTTCGACGTCAAGGTCACCGAGATCACCGCCACGGTGATGCTGGTCATCGGTGGCGGTGTCCTGCTGCTCGTCCTTGCCGGCTTCAGGATGTACACCCAGCGCAAGCGTGCCGCGGCCCGCGAGGTCCTGGAGGAGAAGCGCGCGCCGGACGGGGGCGCCGAAGGCCCGCAGAACCCGGACACCTCCGCGGTACGTCTCGCCGAGGAGACGGAGGACGGTTCGGAAACGGACGCCCCGGAGCAGCCGAGTGACCCGGCACCGGACACCGCACCGGAAAGCGCAGACCCGTCCGGCACGGGTGAGAGAGTGGACCGTTGAGGATGTCGTGGCCGGGTGGGCCAGGGACGATGAGGTGGGGTAACCATGAACGCGCCGTACGACGGTGACCGCGGCCGTGCCGCGGGCAACTCGGGCCATCCCGAGTCGGACCCGCCCGAGGGTCCGCCGCCCGGGCACGACCAGGCTCCGCAGCCGCCCGCTGATACGTATCTCCAGGACACCTACGACCAGGACCCCTACCGCGCGCAGGACATCGCCGCCCAGGACCCGGTCGCGGAGGCCCTGTACGACCGCGCGGCGCACCCCCCGCCCCCACCGGGCACGTACACCCCTCAGCAGCCGCTGTACGGGCAGCCTCCCCGGTCGCCCCACGCACCCGACCCACGGGTGTGGGCCCAGGCCCCCGCACCGGAACCTGACGCTCCGTCCCCGTACCTCCCGTACGGGGACGATCCGCGCACGACGCAGTTCGTGGGCGTGGACGACCTGGTCGGCCAGGCCGGAGGCCGGCGCCATGAGCCGGACGCCTTCGCCCACCTGCTCCGCGATCAGCAGCAGGACGGCGGCTACACCGAACAGCACGGCGGTGGGCGTCCCGGCTACCAGCAGGTGGCCGACCGACAGTCCCCCGAACCGGTTCCGGTACCCGGCCCGGCCTCCGCGGCACCCGGCCACTACGCGGGAGCCACACCTCCGCCTGCCGCCGAGCCGCCCGCACCGGAACCGGCTGCCGTGCCGCCCGCGAAGAAGGGCGGCCGGGCCGGAGGGCTGCTGAAGTCCAGTGCCGTGATGGCGGCGGGCACGATGGTGTCGCGCCTCACGGGATTCATCCGCTCCGCGCTGATCGTCTCGGCACTCGGTCTGGGGCTCCTCGGTGACTCGTTCCAGGTCGCGTACCAGCTGCCGACCATGATCTACATCCTCACCGTCGGCGGCGGCCTCAACTCCGTCTTCGTGCCGCAGCTCGTCCGCGCCATGAAGGACGATGCCGACGGTGGCATCGCGTACGCCAACCGACTGCTGACCCTCGTGATGGCGGCCCTGGCCGCACTCACCGCCGTCGCGTGGCTCGCCGCGCCGCTCCTCGTGCGTGCGCTGTCCAGCCCGGTCGCCTCCGACCCCGCGGCCAACGAGGTCGCCGTCACCTTCACCCGCTACTTCCTGCCCTCGATCTTCTTCATGGGCGTACACGTGGTGATGGGGCAGATCCTCAACGCACGCGGCCGGTTCGGCGCGATGATGTGGACCCCGGTCCTCAACAACATCGTCATCATCGTGACACTCGGTACGTTCATCTACGTCTACGGCACGGCCGCCAACTCGAAGATGACCGTCACGAACATTCCACCGGAAGGCCAGCGTCTCCTCGGCATCGGCATCCTGCTCGGCCTCGTCGTCCAGGCCCTGGCCATGATCCCGTACCTGCGCGAGACGGGATTCCGTCTCCGTCTGCGCTTCGACTGGAGGGGGCACGGTCTGGGGAAGGCGGCGAAACTCGCCAAGTGGACCATCCTGTTCGTACTCGCCAACCAGGCGGGCGCGCTGGTCGTGACCCAGCTGTCCACAGCGGCCGGCCTGAACTCCGATGTCCAGGGCACCGGCTTCGCCGCCTACGCCAACGCCCAGCTGATCTGGGGCCTGCCCCAGGCCATCGTCACCGTCTCGCTGATGGCCGCCCTGCTGCCCCGGATCTCCCGCTCGGCGGCAGAGGACGACAGCGGCGCCGTCCGGGACGACATCTCCCAGGGCCTGCGCACCACGGCCGTCGCGATCGTGCCGATCGCCTTCGGTTTCATCTCGCTCGGCATCCCGATGTGCACGCTGATGTTCGGCTCCTCGGGCACCGACGCAGCGACCAACATGGGTTACATGCTGATGGCCTTCGGTCTCGGTCTGATCCCCTACTCCGTGCAGTACGTCGTCCTGCGTGCCTTCTACGCCTACGAGGACACCCGGACCCCCTTCTACAACACGGTCATCGTGGCCGCGGTCAACGCGATCGCCTCGGCCGTCTGCTTCTTCGTCCTCCCGGCCCGCTGGGCCGTGGTCGGCATGGCTGCCGCGTACGGCCTTGCCTATGTGGCCGGCGTCGGTGTCGCCTGGCGCCGGCTGCGCAAGCGGCTGGGCGGGGACCTGGACGGCGCCCGCGTGCTGCGGACGTATGCCAGGCTGTGCATCGCCTCGATTCCGGCCGCGCTGCTCAGCGGTGCGGTCTGCTACGGCATCGGGAACAGTCTCGGCCAGGGCGCCGGAGCTTCGTTCGTCGCGCTGCTGGCCGGTGGTGCCGTCCTGCTCGGCGTCTTCTTCGTCGCCGCCCGCCGGATGCGCATCGTGGAGGTCAACTCGCTGGTCGGTATGGTCCGCGGACGCCTGGGACGCTGAGTCACGGGTAACCGCACAACCATCGTCAGCCTTTGTGTGTCGTGCATAGCGGCGGACTGTGGGCACAATTGGTTTTGGCGTCGGACGACGCGCGAGGGCGGTCGGCCGACGCGCATGGGATGGGGAGGCAGGGAACGACGGTGGCGGAACGGAGCACAGCTGCCGTCGACGTGGCAGACAACAGCGGCGAACAGCCGCTGACCGCGCAGGCGGACCAGTCCACGGCCGACGGGTTGGTCAAGAACCGGGAGCAGGACACGGACAGCGACGCGGCACAGGAGAACACGGGGGCCGACGGTTCCGGGACGACGTCGCCGCTCGAACTGCACAGCGGTCACAAGCTCGCCAGACGCTACCGTCTCGAAGAGTGCGTCACCCGTCTGGACGGATTCAGCAGTTGGCGTGCCGTGGACGAGAAGCTCCGCCGCGCCGTCGGTGTGCACATTCTGCCCGCGGACCACTCCCGTGCCCGCTCCGTCCTGGCCTCGGCCCGTTCCTCCGCCCTGCTGGGCGACCCTCGCTTCGTCCAGGTCCTGGACGCCGTCGAGGAGAACGACGTCGTCTACGTCGTCCACGAATGGCTCCCCGACGCCACCGAGTTGACCACCCTCCTGGCGGCCGGCCCGCTCGAGGTGTACGACGCCTACCAGATGGCCAGTCAGGTCTCCTCCGCCATGGCCGCGGCCCACCGCGAGGGGCTGGCCCATCTTCGGCTGAACCCCAATGCGGTGCTGCGCACCTCGACGGGTCAGTGGCGCATTCGGGGTCTCGCCGTGAACGCGGCGTTGCGCGGCGTCGAATCCGACACCCCGCAGCGCACCGACACCGAATCCATCGGCGCCCTGCTGTACGCGGCACTCACCCAGCGCTGGCCGTACGAGATCGACGCATACGGTCTGTCAGGGCTGCCGAAGGACATCGGTCTGATCCCGCCCGACCAGGTGCGGGCCGGTGTCCACCGCGGCCTGTCCGAGCTCTCCATGCGCGCACTGGCCAACGACGGCGCCACCGCTTCCCGCCATGAGTCCCCGTGCACCACGCCGGAGGAACTGGTGAAGGCGATCGGCGAGATGCCCCGCATCCGCCCGCCGGAGCCTGCCTTCACCACCCCGCCGGACTACCAGCGCACGACATACCAGCAGGGCTCCTACGGGCGCCCGGCACCCGGTCCGGGCGTCACCCAGCCGGTGCCGGCCCCGCCGCCCCCGTTGCAGAGTCGTACGGGCAAGGCGCTGAAGTGGGCCGTGTCGGCGCTGCTGATCGCCGCACTCGGTCTGGGCAGCTGGCAGCTCGCGGACGCCCTCATCGGCCAGGGCGGCACCGCGGACGACACCAACAAGACGCAGACGACGGACGGCAACGACAAGAGCCCCCAAAAACCCAAGCCGGCCGAGCCCCTCACGATCCAAGGCGCTCGGGAGTACGTAGCGACGGGTGCGGCTCAGGCTCCCGGTGATGTGACCAAGACCTACGACAACGACGAGTCGACCTACTGGCGGACCAAGAAGTACAACGCCGGCCCGACGCTCGCGCCCTACAAACCCGGAGTGGGCATCGTCTACGACCTCGGCTCGGCCAAGGAGGTCTCGGCGGCGTCGATAGGGCTCCGGTACACCGGTGACCACACGACGGTGCACCTCTACGCCACGGACTCGCTGACCCCTTCGACCGGAATCGACGGCATGAAGGAGATCGGTTCTGCCACGACCAGCGACAGATCGCTGAATGTGAAGGCGTCGGACCCGGTGAAGACGCAGTACGTGCTGCTGTGGATCACGGCCGTCCCGAACGCGCCCGCCGACGGGTACAGCAGCGCCGGCTACAAGCAGGCCATCACCGACCTGAAGTTCACCGGCTGACGTCTCACCGAGCGAGGGGAGGGGGTCCGATGCCGGACGGCACCACGCACCACGACGCAAGCGATCAGGACCTCCTCGCCCACCATGTGGAGGGCGATCCCGAAGCCTTCGGCGAGCTGGTACGCCGGCACCGGGACCGGCTGTGGGCGGTGGCCCTGCGGACGCTGGGGGATCGGGAGGAGGCCGCTGACGCGGTTCAGGACGCTCTTGTCTCCGCCTATCGAGCCGCCCACACCTTCCGCGGTCAGTCGGCCGTCACGACATGGCTGCACCGGATCACGGTGAACGCGTGCTTGGACCGCGCCCGTAAGGCTGCTTCCCGGAAGACCTCTCCTGTCGACGACACAGAGCGCCTGGAGCAGTTGCTGGAACCCCACGAGTCCGCCTCGGCGCCTGCGGAACGCAACGATCTGCACCGTCAGCTCATAGCGGCCATGGGAACTCTCCCTCCCGATCAGCGGGCGGCTCTCGTCCTGGTGGACATGCAGGGCTACCCCGTCGCGGAGGCCGCCCGCATCCTCGATGTGCCCACCGGCACGGTGAAGAGCCGCTGTGCCCGGGGCAGAGCCAGACTCCTGCCCCTTCTGCACCATCTCCGGCCGGACGGGAGCGGTGACAGCGGGAAGCGGGACCGGGACGGGGAACGGAACCGGACTCAGGGGGCATCCGTCCCATCCGCAGCGGGGCCGCGTCGAGCGGATCCGCCGACTACCGGGCCGAGTGACCCAGCTGCAGTGAAGGGCGGAGGTGGGACAGCGTGACATCGACACCAGGCATGACGGAGCACCCGGACGTCGCGGAGATCTCCGACCTCATCGAGGGGCTCCTGTCACCCGCTCGAACCGCCGCTGTGCGCCGGCACCTGGACGAGTGCGACCTCTGCGCAGACGTCCAGGTGTCATTGGAGGAGATCCGGGGACTGCTCGGCACGATGCCGGGTCCACCGCGTATGCCTGCCGAGGTGGCAAGCCGTATCAACGCCGCGCTCGCCGCGGAAGCACTGCTACATACTGGGGCATCGGGGTCCGAGAACAACACAGATCCGGTCGGCGCCTTCCCTTCCCGGCCCGCTGAGGACCACGCGCATGTTTCACGTGAAACATCGACGTCGGCGGACCGCCCTACGGGGCGCCCGCGATCCTCCACGACCGGTCCGGGTCGCAAGGACCGTATGCAACGCGGCCGCCGCAAGGCGGCTGTGCTGGGGACCGTGTTCACCGTTGCCGCTCTGGGGCTCGGCACCCTGTTCCTGACGTCCCAGAACGACGAGACGGGCCCGGGTGGCGTTCAGCAGACGGCTTCGGACACATTCTCCGAGGGGGAGCTGGAGAAGCAGGTCTCCGATCTCCTCGCGCAGAACCAGCGGAAGGGCGGATCCTCCCGCATGCCGCAGACCTTGGAAATGGAGTCGGAGGCCGAAGCCGCCAGCCCCAGGGTTTTCCAGCAACCCACGGTCCCGGCATGCGTCCGCGAGGGAATCGGCCGCGATGACGCCGCCCTCGCCACAGAGCAGGGCGTTTACAAAGGGCGAACAGCTCTCCTGGTGGTGCTTCCCAACCCCTCCGACGACACCCGTGTGACCGCCTATATCGTCGACGCCACCTGCGTCGGCAACCCGTCCTCGGCCACCACGGCGAAGGTTCTGCTGAAGAACTCCTACACCCGCGGCTGACAGCCGACGCTTCGTCTCCGTCCTGAGTGGTATCCCGTACGGTGCGCACCTGCCCGTGCCCGCCCGGGAGCCGCGCCCGTCAGCTCCGTCGGTGTGCTCAGGCTCGGCGGGAATGCTCGCCCCTTAGGATCCGTTGGATGAGGTGAGAGTTCCGACAGAAGCTCCCACCGGTCGGATGACACAGACCAGAGACGAGGAAACAAGCCGTGAGCGACGTCCGTAACGTGATCATCATCGGTTCAGGGCCGGCCGGCTACACGGCAGCCCTCTACACCGCCCGCGCGTCGCTGAAGCCCCTGGTTTTCGAGGGCGCTGTGACCGCCGGCGGTGCGCTGATGAACACCACCGATGTCGAAAACTTCCCCGGCTTCCAGGACGGCATCATGGGCCCCGAGCTCATGGACAACATGCGCGCCCAGGCCGAGCGCTTCGGGGCAGAGCTCATTCCCGACGACGTCGTCTCCGTCGACCTGGCCGGAGAGATCAAGACCGTCACGGACACCGCAGGAACGGTCCACAAGGCGAAGGCCGTCATCGTCGCCACCGGCTCGCAGCACCGCAAGCTCGGCCTGCCGAACGAGGATGCCTTCACCGGCCGCGGTGTCTCGTGGTGTGCCACATGCGACGGCTTCTTCTTCAAGGACCAGGACATCGCCGTCATCGGCGGCGGTGACACGGCGATGGAGGAGGCCACCTTCCTCTCCCGGTTCGCCAAGTCCGTCACGGTCGTCCACCGCCGCGACACCCTGAGGGCCTCGAAGGCGATGCAGGACCGTGCCATCGCCGACCCGAAGATCTCGTTCGTCTGGGACAGCGAGGTCGCAGAGGTCCAGGGCGACCAGAAGCTCTCGGGTCTGAAGCTGCGGAACGTCAAGACCGGCGAACTCTCGGACCTGGCGGTGACGGGCCTGTTCATCGCGATCGGACACGACCCTCGCACCGAACTCTTCAAGAGCCAGCTGGAGCTGGACGAAGAGGGCTACCTGAAGGTCGACGCACCTTCGACGCGTACGAACCTCACCGGAGTGTTCGGTGCCGGCGACGTGGTCGACCACACCTACCGCCAGGCGATCACCGCGGCCGGTACGGGCTGTGCCGCCGCCCTCGACGCCGAGAGGTTCCTTGCCGCTCTCTCGGACGAGGAGCAGGCCGAGCCCGAGAAGACCGCTGTCTGATCTCCACCCCCACCACGTACCCATCAGTAGTTAAGGAGCCCGCCGTGGCCGGCACCCTGAAGAATGTGACTGACGACTCCTTCGACCAGGACGTCCTCAAGAGCGACAAGCCCGTCCTGGTGGACTTCTGGGCCGCCTGGTGCGGCCCCTGCCGCCAGATCGCCCCTTCCCTCGAAGCGATTGCCTCGGAGTACGGGGACAAGATCGAGGTCGTCAAGCTGAACATCGACGAGAACCCGGGTACGGCCGTCAAGTACGGCGTCATGTCCATCCCGACCCTGAACGTCTACCAGGGCGGCGAGGTCGCCAAGACCATCGTCGGCGCCAAGCCGAAGGCCGCGATCATCCGCGACCTCGAGGAGTTCATCAGCGAATGAGCGTCGACCGCCTCGTCGGCGGCGTACGTTTCACGTGAAACACGAATGGGCCGACCCGGACGGGCCGGCCCATTCGCATGACCCACACCAGCGCGCGACGCATCAGAGGGGACGCAACACCGGCTCCTTCTGCACGGCTCCGAGCAGCCGGTCCAACGCCATCTCGACATCGTCCTTCCACGACAGTGTTGTCCTCAGCTCCAGTCTGAGCCGGGGATACGCGGGATGTTGGCGGACCGTCTTGAACCCGACGGCCAAGAGGTGGTCAGCCGGCAGAACACAGGCCGGTTCTTTCCAACGTGCGTCGCCGAAGGCCTCGATCGCCTTGACCCCTCGACGCAGCAGATCCTTCGCCACCGTCTGCACCATCACTCTCCCCAAACCCTGTCCCCGGTAGCCCGGCACGATGAACGCGGTCATCAGCTGCACGGCATCGGGCGACACAGGGCTCGTGGGAAACGCCATGGCACGCGGCACATAGGCAGGCGGGGCATAGAGAACGAAACCCACGGGGATGTCGTCGACATAGACGACCCTTCCGCACGACCCCCAGTCCAGCAGCACGGCCGAGATCCACGACTCCTTCTCGGCCGCTGACGTTCCCGCCCCTACCGCTGCCTCACCACTGACGGGGTCGAGCTCCCAGAAGACACACGAGCGACAGCGCCGGGGAAGGTCCTTGAGGTTGTCCAGCGTGAGCGGTACGAGCCGACGCCCCATGAAGCCTGCTCCTCGCTTCCTCCGCCTGCTGCCTCACGGGCGGCTGCCAGAGCGCGCCGCTCCTTGTACAGACTGCCGATGAACCCTCCGACGGCGGCAGTCACCAGCCCCGCTTCCACCCATCCGGTGCGGCTCATCATTCGCATGGCCCTGCCTTGCGCTCAGAGGTTCAGGTGCGGGCGGTGGACACACCCTGTCTCATCGCATCGTATCCATGAAGCGATTCCGCCGATACCGCCAGAAAGCAAAGGGCGGATCGTTTCCGGGACATACCGGACACGATCCGCCCGCGGTCGGCTGTGCGGCTGACCGAGCCGAATCCTCAGGAATCTTCCACGGAGTCGTCGTCCACAAGACTCTTCTGCAGGACCGGCCCCTCATCAGGAGCAAGGGTGCCGAGAATGCGCTCGAGGTCCTCCATGGAGGCAAACTCGACGGTGATCTTCCCCTTCTTCTGGCCCAGGTCGACCTTGACCCGCGTCTCGAAGCGATCCGAAAGACGGGTGGCCAGATCGGACAGCGCCGGAGACACCAGGGAACCCGCTCTCGGCCCCTTGGAGCGCGGCGACTTCTGCGGCCCGGACCCCATCAGGGTCACGATCTCCTCGACAGCCCGTACCGAGAGACCCTCTGCCACGATCCGATGGGCCAGTCGATCCTGCTCCTCCGAGTCCTCCACGGAGAGCAGGGCCCGCGCGTGCCCGGCGGAGAGCACTCCGGCAGCCACCCGGCTCTGAACCCTCGGCGAGAGCTTCAGTAGACGCAGGGTGTTGGAAACCTGCGGGCGGGAACGTCCGATGCGGTCCGCCAACTGATCATGCGTGCAGTTGAAGTCCTTCAGCAGCTGGTCGTAAGCGGCTGCCTCTTCCAGCGGATTCAGCTGGGCACGGTGCAGATTTTCCAGAAGGGCGTCCAGGAGAAGCTTCTCGTCCTCCGTGGCCCGCACGATCGCCGGGATGGCTTCGAGCCCCGCGATACGGCACGCCCGCCAGCGGCGCTCACCCATGATGAGCTCGTAGTGCGCGGGTCCGACCTGCCGTACGACGACGGGCTGGAGGAGACCGACCTCCTTGATGGAGGTGACAAGTTCCGCCAGTGCGTCCTCGTCGAAGACTCCGCGCGGCTGGCGCGGGTTCGGCTTGATGGATTCGAGGGGGATCTCCGCGAAGTGTGCCCCCAGGGGAGGCATGGGCATCTCCGCCGCGCCATGCGTCGGCGACTCCTCTGTTTCACGTGGAACAGAAGGAAGTGCGGCCAGTTTGGCCACGGCCACCCCGCGCTCGTTCGGCATCACCTGAGGCGCAGCGGGAGAGGAGGAAGGTGCACCTCCCGTCGCAGTCGGGGCGACCGTCTTCTCTGTCGGGGCAGCAGGGATAAGTGCGCCAAGACCACGGCCCAGCCCTCTCCGTCGCTCACTCACTGGACGCCCTCCACCATGCTCGGATCGTTCTGCTGTGCACCGATGTGTGCGCTCGATGCGTCATAGCTGACGCCAACGCCTCTCAGTGCGATCTCGCGTGCCGCCTCGAGATAGGAGAGGGCACCGCTCGATCCAGGATCGTAGGTCAGCACCGTCTGCCCATAACTCGGCGCCTCCGAGATGCGCACGGAGCGAGGAATGCTTGTCCGCAGCACCTCGTCGCCGAAGTGACTGCGCACCTCGTCGGCAACCTGGGACGCGAGGCGCGTCCGGCCGTCGTACATGGTGAGCAGGATCGTCGATACGTGCAGGGAGGGATTGAGGTGGCCCCGCACCAGATCGACATTGCGGAGCAGCTGCCCCAAACCCTCCAGGGCGTAGTACTCGCACTGGATCGGGATCAGGACCTCTTGTCCCGCCACCATCGCGTTGACCGTGAGCAGGCCGAGGGACGGAGGGCAGTCGATGAGGATGTAGTCCAGCGGCTGCTCGTAGGCATGGATGGCACGCTGCAGACGGCTCTCCCGCGCCACCAGCGACACCAGCTCGATCTCCGCGCCGGCGAGATCGATCGTGGCGGGTGCACAGAAGAGGCCCTCCACGTCGGGGACCGGCTGGACAACCTCCGCCAGCGGCCTGCTATCGACCAACACGTCATAGATGGAAGGAACTTCGGCGTGGTGGTCGATCCCCAAAGCCGTAGAAGCATTGCCCTGGGGGTCGAGGTCGATCACCAGGACCCGAGCGCCATGGAGCGCAAGCGACGCGGCGAGGTTGACGGTCGTCGTCGTCTTGCCCACGCCACCCTTCTGGTTGGCGACCACCATGAGGCGTGTCTGCTCGGGCCGTGGCAGGCCTTCGCCCGCGCGGCCCAGTGCGTCCACCGCCAGATGGGCAGCACGACCGATGGGAGCGTCGTCCATAGGGGGTGGCGTTTCACGTGAAACATCCGCCCCCATCGATTCGGCACGAGGACCGGGGACCGGGTCGGTCATCGGTCCCGCGATGTTGGCGTCGGACCGCAAGGTGGATTCACTCTCCTCGACTTCAGGCTCGCAATGAACAGAGCCTCCCATGCCTTCGGGGTCGTGAACCAGTGAGGCCTGACGTTCTGTGGAGAAATCCACTTCTGTGGACAACTCCGTACCCCCCGAGGGGGGCGAAGTCTCCTTGGGAACAGGACCCTCTCTGCGTGAAGCGAGAGGCTTGCGGTCGCGGGGTTCAGCCGCGGCGCGACCGCGACCGATGATGCCGTGCAGCAGGGAGCGATGTTTCACGTGAAACACGATGCACAGCAGCCAGGGCCGCGCTGCCGCGACACTCCGACCTACGAAGGGTCGGCAGCTTGTGCGGAGTACATCTGCCCCTTCAGGACGTAAGCCTGCCCGTCAGATGTCCTGCTGTCCTGCTGCGCGGCAGACCACGCCCCTATCCGCGTCGACGCCGCGCACGCCCGGTGCGAGCGGCCTTCGCGCGCTTCGCCGCGAAGCGCACACCACCGGGGCTTTCCCCCACCTCGACCCGCACCACTGTGGACATCGGATCCACCACCCCCTCACCCACATGTACGACCGAGGTGGCCACGGCGCCGAGCTTGCTCAGCGCCGAGGTCGCGTTCTTCAGCTCCTCCTCGGCAGCGTCGCCCTTGAGCGCGAGCATCTCTCCGTACGGCCGGAGGAGAGGGATGCCCCAGGTGGCGAGGCGGTCGAGCGGTGCCACGGCTCGTGCGGTCACCACGTGCACCGGAGACATCGTGCCCATGACTTCCTCGGCCCGGCCACGCACGACCGTCACATGGTCCAGTCCCAGCAGCTCCACGACTTCGGTCAGGAAGGTGGTACGCCGCAGCAGTGGCTCCAGCAGTGTGATCTTGAGGTCCTCGCGGACCAACGCCAACGGGATGCCCGGCAGACCGGCACCCGAACCGACATCGCACACCGTGACGCCTTCGGGCACGACTTCCGAGAGCACCGCACAGTTCAGCAGGTGCCGTTCCCACAGGCGCGGCACCTCCCGCGGGCCGATCAGACCACGCTGAACGCCCGCCTCAGCGAGCAGCTCCGCGTAACGCACCGCGTCCGCGAAGCGCTCGCCGAACACCTCGCGAGCCTGCTCGGGCGCGGGGGGAAGCTCCGCTGCCTCCGTCACGGGGGACCGTCCTTCCGTAGCGTGCCGGCATCGGGCGCCGGCACCACAGAACTATCAGGCTGACAAAATTCGGCCCCGCCTGCGCAACAGACGGGGCCGGTGGAACGTGGAACCGTTCAGGCGGGAAGCACGACGACGAAGCGCTGCGGCTCCTCGCCCTCGGACTCACTGTTCAGGCCGGCGGCCTTGACCGCGTCATGCACGACCTTGCGCTCGAACGGCGTCATCGGGTCGAGCTTCACGGGCTCACCGCTGCTCTTGGCCTCGGCGGCGGCCTTCGCGCCCAGCTCGGACAACTCGGCCCGCTTCTTGGCGCGGTACCCGGCGATGTCGAGCATGAGCCGACTGCGGTCCCCGGTCTCCCGGTGCACGGCCAGACGCGTGAGCTCCTGGAGAGCCTCCAGCACCTCACCGTCCCGACCGACCAGCTTCTGCAGGTCACGGCCGGCCGAGTCACTGATGATCGAGACGGAGGCACGGTCGGCCTCGACGTCCATGTCGATGTCACCATCGAGGTCGGCGATGTCGAGCAGACCCTCCAGGTAGTCCGCTGCGATCTCACCCTCCTGCTCCAGGCGGGTCAGGGTGTCTGCGCCCTCGGCAGCGGTGGAGGTGGTGCCTTCCGTCACGGGATGGACTCCTTCTTACTTCTTGGACGGGGACTTGGGCCGCTGCGGGCCCTTGCGCTGTCCGGACTGGGCCCTGCTGCGAGTGCTTCCGCCGGACTTCGCGTTGCCCTGCTTGGCAGCCGCGGCGGGGTTGGCGTCGCTCCGGGGCGCTTCGGCCTTGGTCAGCGAGGTGGGCTCACCAGCTGCCTTCGTCGCACCGCCCTGACGCTGGGACTTGGTCTGCCGCTTGGGCTGCTGACGCTTCGTGGTCTGGATCGTGGCCGTGGAGCCGTCCTCGGCCTGTGCGGCGGCCGTGGCATCGCCCTTGATCACCGCGCCATCGGTCTGGGCCACGAGGCCCGCCTTGCTCAGACCGTTGATGAACTTGCGCTCGTATTCGTTGCGGTCCCGGCCCTTGGCCATGATGGCCTTGACGATGGCACGCTCACGACGGTTGCGGGTCTTGCCGTGGTGGGTGACGTGCTTGGCAAGGCGCTCCAGGTAAGCGGCCTGCGCCTTCGAACCCGGCGTCGGGTTGTTGTGGATGACGTACATCTGCTGGCCCATGGTCCACACGTTGGTGGTCAGCCAGTAGACGAGGACACCGACCGGGAAGTTGATGCCGAAGACGGCGAAGATGACGGGGAAGACGTACATCAGCATCTTCTGCTGCTGCATGAACGGCGTCTTCACCGTGGTGTCGACGTTCTTCGTCATCAGCTGGCGCTGCGTGTAGAACTGCGACAGCGACATCAGCACGATCATGAGCGCCGTGACGACCCGCACATCGGTCAGCGAGGCGTTGAGGGCTTCGACCTTGTCCGCGCTGTCCGTGAACTTCGCCGCGAGCGGGGCACCGAAGATGTGCGCCTTCTGCGCGCTCTCCAGCAGACGCTCGTTGATCACACCGATGGTGTCGTTGGACGCGATGCTGTTGAGCACGTGGTACAGGGCGAAGAAGAACGGGGACTGCGCCAGGATGGGAAGGCACGAGGAGAGCGGGTTGGTGCCCGCGTCCTTGTACAGCTTCATCATCTCTTCGGACTGACGCTGCTTGTCGTTCTTGTAGCGCTCCTGGATCTTCTTCATCTCCGGCTGGAGCGTCTGCATCGCGCGCGTCGCCTTGATCTGCTTCACGAAGAGCGGGATCAGGCAGATACGGATCAGGATCACCAGGGACACGATGGACAGGCCCCAGGCCCACCCGGTGTCGGGGCCGAAGATGGCTCCGTACACGGAGTGGAACTGGACGATGACCCAGGAGACAGGTGTCGTGATGAAGCTGAAGAGGCTGGCAATCGTGTCCACTAATCATGCTCCTTGGGCATGGGGCGAGGTCTCTGCGGCCGGACTCGAAGGGCCCGTCGGACTCAGGGAAGAAGGCTGTCCTTCGGTGGCCGGTTCGGCGGAGGCAGGCCCGCCCTTGCGTGCACGCCAGGCGTCACGCAGCATTTCGTGCCACCGCGGGCGCTTGCGCGGCGGGACGTGGTCCACGCCACCCAGCGACCACGGATTGCAGCGCAGGATGCGCCAGGCCGTGAGTGCTGTGCCCTTGACGGCACCGTGCCGGTCGATGGCCGTGTAGCCGTAGTGGGAACACGACGGGTAGTACTTGCACACAGGCCCCAGAAGCGGACTGATCGTCCACTGATAGAGCTTGATCAGAAGCAGCAGCGGGTACTTCATCGTGTGCCCCCTCCCAGCAGCCGCTGCAGAGCGGCATCCAGGTCTTGGGCCAGTTGTGCATGGTCGGCGTCACCCGCTCCGGGCAGCGCTCGTACGACTACCAGGCTACCGGGGGGCAGCAGTGCCACTCGATCGCGCATCAGGTGGCGAAGCCTGCGCTTCACCTTGTTCCGCACAACCGCTCCCCCCACAGCCTTGCTCACGACGAAACCCGCACGTGTCGAGGGAGCGCTCTCCCCGGGCACATGCGGGTCCGTGACACCGCTGCGAAGGTGTACGACGAGGTGCCTGCGTCCGGCCCGGCGTCCTCGTCGTACCGCGGTCGCGAAGTCCTCGCGCCGCCTCAGCCGGTTGTCGGTGGGCAGCACGACGTCATGACCTGATCGGGATCAGGCGGACAGACGGGCGCGACCCTTGCCACGGCGGGACGCGAGAATCGCGCGGCCGGCACGGGTGCGCATACGCAGCCGGAAGCCGTGGGTCTTCGCGCGACGACGGTTGTTCGGCTGGAAGGTGCGCTTGCTCACTCGGGGGCTCCAGAAAGATGTCGTTGATTGCGGGGTGCCGTCCTGGCTGTCACCGTGCGCCCACGAGTAGCTCGCGTTACGCCCGAGTGCACCGCTGACCGATCAACTTGCGTGATCTGTGCCCATCGGAGGCAGGCGGCAGCAGCCATCGACAACTCGACCTCGTCACGGTACGTGCGGCTACCTCCTCCGGTCAAACCAGCAGCCCCGGGGAGACACTTGTCCACAGGCTGGGGACAACGACTTGAACCGCACCGGCCGCCCTGACTACCGTGACGGAACTCCGATTCGTTCCTTTGTCCCTCGACCACCCCCTTTACCACCCCCGACCCGTCCCCGAATCACACGTTCGAGGGACCTGTGAGAGAGCGTGCCCTGTGGCTGACGTACCTGCCGATCTTGCCGCAGTGTGGCCACGCGTATTGGAGGAGCTACTCGGTGAGGGCCGGGGCCAGGGGGTCGAGGGGAAGGACGAACACTGGATCCGGCGCTGCCAGCCGCTGGCACTGGTCGCCGACACCGCGCTGCTCGCCGTGCCGAACGAGTTCGCCAAGGGCGTGCTCGAGGGCCGTCTCGCGCCGATCGTCAGCGAAAGCCTGAGCCGCGAGTGCGGGCGCCCCATCCGCATCGCCATCACCGTCGACGACTCCGCGGGAGAGCCCCCGGCCCCGCCGGCCGCCCGCCCCCAGCCGCGCTACGAGGAGCCCGAGCTCCCTTCCACCCGGCAGGACCGGCCGGACCGGCCGGACCGCCAGGACCGCCAGGGACACGAGCCGTACGAGGACTACGGCCAACGCCGCGCCGACCAGGACCCCGGGCCGCCCGGCGACCAGCTCCCCACCGCCCGCCCCGCCTACCCCTCCGAGTACCAGCGCCCGGAGCCCAGTTCCTGGCCGCGGCCGGGTCAGGACGAGTACGGCTGGCAGCAACAGCGCCTCGGCTTCCCCGACCGCGACCCGTACGCCTCGCCCTCGCAGAGCGCCTACGGCCCCCAGGACGGCTACGGCGGCGCGCCCTCACAGGGCTACCGTCCGCAGCCGCCGGAACGCTCCTCCTACGAGCAGCAGCGCTCCGACTACGAGTCGTCACGCGCGGAGTACGACCGCGGTAACTACGACCACGGCGGCTACGACCGCGGTGACTACGACCAGCGCGACGCCGCCCGCCGCGAGTTCCCCGAGCCCCCGTCCGGCTCGGGGCACGTCCACCGCGGCGGCCCCGTCGGACCGAACCTGCCCACGAGCGGGGCACCCGGCCCGCTGGCCGCACAGCCCGCTCCGGCGACCGGTCCCGGTGAGCCGACCGCGCGGCTGAACCCGAAGTACCTCTTCGACACGTTCGTCATCGGCGCCTCCAACCGCTTCGCGCACGCGGCGGCGGTGGCGGTCGCCGAGGCGCCCGCGAAGGCGTACAACCCCCTGTTCATCTACGGGGAGTCCGGGCTCGGCAAAACCCACCTGCTGCACGCGATCGGGCACTACGCGCGCAGCCTCTACCCCGGCACGCGGGTGCGGTACGTGAGCTCGGAGGAGTTCACCAACGAGTTCATCAACTCCATCCGCGACGGCAAGGGCGACAGCTTCCGCAAGCGCTACCGCGAGATGGACATCCTGCTCGTCGACGACATCCAGTTCCTCGCGGACAAGGAGTCGACGCAGGAGGAGTTCTTCCACACCTTCAACACGCTGCACAACGCCAACAAGCAGATCGTGCTCTCCAGCGACCGGCCGCCCAAGCAGCTGGTGACGCTGGAGGACCGGCTGCGGAACCGTTTCGAGTGGGGTCTGATCACCGACGTCCAGCCGCCGGAGCTGGAGACGCGGATCGCGATCCTGCGCAAGAAGGCGGTGCAGGAGCAGCTCAACGCCCCGCCCGAGGTGCTGGAGTTCATCGCCTCCCGGATCTCGCGGAACATCCGCGAGCTGGAGGGCGCGCTGATCCGGGTGACGGCGTTCGCCTCGCTCAACCGGCAGCCGGTGGACCTCGGGCTGACGGAGATCGTCCTGAAGGATCTGATCCCCGGCGGCGACGACTCCGCGCCGGAGATCACCTCGACGGCCATCATGAGCGCGACGGCCGACTACTTCGGGCTCACGGTCGAGGACCTGTGCGGTACCTCGCGCGGCCGCGCCCTGGTGACCGCACGGCAGATCGCGATGTACCTGTGCCGTGAGCTGACGGACCTGTCGCTGCCGAAGATCGGCGCGCTGTTCGGCGGCCGCGACCACACGACGGTGATGCACGCGGACCGCAAGATCCGCAATCTGATGGCGGAGCGACGCTCCATCTACAACCAGGTCACCGAGCTCACCAACCGCATCAAGGCCGGCTGAACGCCCGCAGGCGCACGGAGAGGGGCGTCCCCGGATCACCTCCGGGGACGCCCCTCTCCGTGCGCCTGCCGACCGGCTCTCGTGCGCCCGCCGACCGCGAGGTCCGACCCTCGCGACCCCTCACGGCCCCTCGCAGCACTCGGTCTCCCGTCCACCGGTGTCCCGTCCACTGTTCGATTTCGGCACCGGGTTACGGCCGTCCTCCACAGATGTGGCAACTTTCTCCCGTCCACACCCTGGGGACTGTGAAGTTGTCCCGAAACTGTCCACAGCCCTGCCTGCTGGGGCACCATCGAGCCAGGTCAACAGGCTGTGGATTCGTGGACAAACGATCTCCACAGGCTGTGGACGAAGCAGTGATCCACAGGCTGTGGACAAAGTTTTCCACCGGCAACCCACAGGCTGAGGCCAGTTGTCCCCAATGATCAGGCGCTTCTCCACACGCCTGTCCACTGTTCGGCAACGCCACGCGCCTCCTCACCGGGTCGAGTGAAAGGCGTCACAGCAAGGTGCCGAGGCGGCCTGTGGGAAAGACCGGCAAACCTGGGGACGGAGCTGGGGAGAACTCGCCCCTCCCTGGGGACGGAGTGTGCAGAACTTTTTGTTCTCCACAGAACCCTCGAGTTGTCCACCGCCTCCACCCACAGGCCCGGTGGACAAAATACTGGCCCTGAGCTGGGAAAACGAGGTTATCCACGGTATCCACAGGCCCTACTACTACTTCCAACTAGAGAGAGCGAGGAATTCGTTTCGAAGGGGGTCCTGTGCACAACTCGCCGGTTCGACGCCGACTGCCGCTCATCACGACTTGACCCCGAGGGGCACCTACTGTCAGTGCGGTGCGTCAGACTGGTCCTCGGTGTCCTTCCCTCACAGAGGCCGACGACACCCAGGCAGACGACGAAGGCGAAGCAGGGCGTGAGAACGCCGGCAACAGCAGGAGGCGGCTTACGGTGAAGATCCGGGTGGAACGCGACGTACTCGCGGAGGCAGTGGCCTGGGCTGCGCGCAGCCTCCCGGCCCGTCCGCCGGCGCCGGTCCTCGCCGGCTTGCTGCTGAAGGCCGAGGAGGGGCAGCTGAGCCTGTCCAGCTTCGACTACGAGGTCTCCGCGCGGGTCTCGGTGGAGGCCGAGGTCGAGGAGGAGGGCACCGTCCTCGTCTCGGGCCGTCTGCTCGCCGACATCTCCCGCGCGCTCCCCAACCGGCCGGTGGAGATCTCCACGGACGGTGTACGGGCGACGGTGGTGTGCGGCTCCTCGCGGTTCACACTCCACACCCTGCCGGTGGAGGAGTACCCGGCCCTGCCCCAGATGCCGAACGCGACGGGCACCGTCCCCGGTGAGGTCTTCGCGTCCGCCGTGCAGCAGGTCGCCATCGCGGCCGGCCGGGACGACACCCTGCCCGTCCTGACCGGTGTCCGCATCGAGATCGAGGGCGACACGGTGACGCTGGCCTCCACCGACCGCTACCGCTTCGCGGTGCGCGAGTTCCTGTGGAAGCCGGAGGACCCGGAGGCCTCGGCGGTCGCCCTGGTGCCCGCGAAGACGCTCCTGGACACCGCCAAGGCACTGACCAGCGGCGACCAGGTGATCCTCGCGCTGTCCGGTTCGGGCGCGGGCGAGGGCCTGATCGGCTTCGAGGGAGCGGGCCGCCGCACCACCACGCGGCTGCTGGAGGGCGACCTCCCGAAGTACCGCACGCTGTTCCCGACCGAGTTCAACAGCGTCGCCGTCATCGAGACCGCCCCCTTCGTGGAGGCCGTCAAGCGCGTGGCCCTGGTGGCCGAGCGCAACACCCCGGTGCGGCTCAGCTTCGAGCAGGGTGTGCTCATCCTGGAGGCCGGCTCCAGTGACGATGCACAGGCTGTGGAAAGGGTCGACGCCCAGCTGGAGGGCGATGACATCTCGATCGCCTTCAACCCGACGTTCCTGCTGGACGGTCTGAGCGCCATCGACTCCCCGGTGGCGCAGCTGTCGTTCACCACGTCGACCAAGCCCGCGCTGCTCAGCGGCAGGCCCGCGGTGGACGCGGAGGCGGACGACGCCTACAAGTACCTGATCATGCCGGTGCGGCTCAGCGGCTGACGCCGCACCGCACCCGTCCGCGGCTGCCCCGGCAGTCCACAGTTGTGCACAGTCCTTCCGGGCCCGGTGGACACCGGATCGTGAAGACCGGTCGGTGAGACCGGCCGACGAGACCGGTCAGCACCGGGCCCGGAAGTGGCCGTGAGCGAAGCCGCAGGTGAGGGCGTGCGCATGAGCGCGTATGCCCACAGATGTGCATGAGCGCCCGGGTTTAGGGTCGTGTCGGTACGTAAGTGCCGCGGCACGTCCGTGCCGCCATGCCACGTCGCAACCTAAGGAACACAACTGATGGAGCTCGGTCTCGTCGGCCTCGGCAAGATGGGCGGCAACATGCGTGAGCGGATCCGCCGCGCGGGCCACACCGTCGTCGGATACGACCGCAACCCGGACCTCGCCGACGTCCACAGCCTGGAAGAACTCGTGGGCAAGCTCGAGGGTCCGCGCGTGGTCTGGGTGATGGTGCCGGCCGGCCGGGCGACGCAGTCGACCATCGACGAGCTCGCCGAGCTGCTCCAGCCCGGTGACGTCGTCGTGGACGGCGGCAACTCCCGCTGGACGGACGACGAGAAGCACGCCGAACAACTGGCGGCCAAGGGCATAGGTTTCGTCGACTGCGGTGTCTCCGGCGGCGTCTGGGGCCTGGAGAACGGCTACGCGCTGATGTACGGCGGCGACAAGGAGAACGTCGCCAAGGTGCAGCCGGTCTTCGACGCCCTCAAGCCGGAGGGCGACTTCGGCTCGGTGCACGCGGGCAAGGTCGGCGCGGGCCACTTCGCCAAGATGGTCCACAACGGCATCGAGTACGCGATGATGCAGGCCTATGCCGAGGGCTGGGAGCTCCTGGAGAAGGTCGACTCGGTGACCGACGTCCGGGAGGTCTTCCGTTCCTGGCAGGAGGGCACCGTCATCCGCTCCTGGCTCCTCGATCTCGCGGTGAACGCACTCCACGAGGACGAGCACCTGGACAACCTCCGGGGTTATGCACAGGACTCCGGTGAGGGACGCTGGACTGTGGAGGCCGCGATCGACCACGCGGTCCCGCTGCCGGCGATCACCGCGTCGTTGTTCGCGCGGTTCGCCTCCCGCCAGGAGGACTCGCCGCAGATGAAGATGATCGCGGCGCTGCGCAACCAGTTCGGCGGCCACGCGGTCGAGAAGAAGTAGTCCACAGAGCGGCCGACAGAGGCCACAGCACAGCAGGAGAAGCAGTCACGGGACACCCCTGGCTGCCGTCCGCAGGACCGTACGACGGTCCACAACGCCGGGGGAGGTCGGCGCACGACCATGCACGTCACGCATCTGTCGCTGGCCGATTTTCGTTCCTATCCCCGGGTCGAGGTCCCGCTCGACCCGGGGGTGACGGCCTTCGTCGGCCCCAACGGGCAGGGCAAGACGAACCTCGTCGAGGCGGTCGGCTACCTCGCCACACTCGGCAGCCACCGTGTCTCCTCCGACGCCCCGCTGGTGCGCATGGGCGCCGACCGCGCGATCATCCGGGCCCAGGTCCGGCAGGGCGAGCGGCAGCAGCTCGTCGAGCTCGAGCTGAACCCGGGCCGCGCCAATCGCGCCCGTATCAACAGGTCCTCGCAGGTCAGACCCCGGGACGTGCTGGGGATCGTCCGCACCGTGCTGTTCGCGCCCGAGGACCTCGCCCTGGTGAAGGGCGATCCCGGCGAGCGGCGCCGCTTCCTGGACGATCTGATCACGGCCCGTTCCCCGCGGATGGCGGGCGTCCGTTCCGATTACGACCGGGTCCTCAAGCAGCGCAACACGCTGCTGAAGTCGGCCGCACTGGCCCGTCGGCACGCCGGGCGCACCATGGACCTGTCCACTCTCGACGTCTGGGACCAGCATCTCGCGCGTGCGGGTGCCGAACTGCTGGCGCGGCGGCTGGATCTGATCGCCGCGCTCCAGCCGCTCGCCGACAAGGCGTACGAACAGCTCGCGCCGGGCGGCGGGCCCGTCGCCCTGGAGTACAAGCCGTCGGCGCCCGGTGAGGCGCACACCCGCGAGGACCTGTTCGAGCAGTTGTCGGCGGCTCTCGCCGAGGCGCGCAAGCAGGAGGTCGACCGGGGCGTCACCCTGGTCGGCCCGCACCGGGACGATCTGCTGCTCAAGCTCGGTCAGCTGCCGGCCAAGGGCTACGCCTCCCACGGCGAGTCCTGGTCCTACGCCCTGGCGCTGCGCCTGGCCTCCTACGACCTGCTGCGGGCCGAGGGCAACGAGCCGGTTCTGGTGCTCGACGACGTCTTCGCCGAGCTGGACGCGCGCCGCCGCGAGCGCCTCGCCGAGCTCGTCGCTCCGGGGGAGCAGGTCCTGGTGACCGCGGCCGTCGACGACGACGTCCCCCACGCGCTGTCGGGGACGCGGTTCGTCGTGGCCGAGGGGACGGTGCGGCGGGTATGAGCGAGCCCGGCCGGCCCGACGACGCCCCCGCGGGGGCGCCCGGAGCGGCTCCCGAGCCCTCGGGGGTCGACCTGGCGCGGGTGGCGTTGCGCGCGGCCAGGGAGGCGGCACGCGCGCGGGGGGACGCGGCGCAGCAGAAGAAGCAGGCACGGCGCGGTGGCCTGCGCTCCGGCGCGCGCGGCGACCGGCGCGATCCCATGGCGCTCGGTGCGGCGATCAACCGGCTGCTCACCGAGCGCGGCTGGGAGGCCCCGGCCGCAGTGGGCGGGGTGATGGGGCGCTGGCCCGAGATCGTCGGTGAGGACGTGGCCAAGCACTGTGAACCGGAGCGCTACGACGAGGACGAGCGGGTGCTGTTCGTGCGCTGCGACTCCACGGCCTGGGCGACGAACCTGCGGCTGCTCGCCCCGACCCTGGTCGCCCGGCTGAACGAGGACCTGGGCCACGGCACGGTGAGGCTGATCAAGGTCAGTGGACCGGGTGGTCCCGCACGCCGCTACGGCCCTCTGCGGGCTCCCGGGAGCACGGGTCCCGGGGACACGTACGGGTGACCTGAAGCCCTGTTCCGGGCCGTCCGCACCAAGGTGATCGACCTCACACCGGGACCTTCCGGGAGTGCGTTCGGTCCCCTGGCGCCCCTTTCGTCGTACGGCCGGGCGGGGTGCGGAATCGCCACCTGACTCCTAAGTAGCCAAGGGTTGACGGTCAGAAGCGCTGGGTGCCCTCGTGAGCCTCTTGGAGCCCCCATCCGCATACCGGGAGTCGGACGAGACCGGTTGAGGGCGGCACATGCGGACTCAGGCACCGGCAAACCCCCATCAATGTCAGAGCTACCGGTAGACTGGAAGCAATCCCGCCCCGACCGTGGGGACCGCCCGGGAAAAGCTGAGCAACGCTGATCAAGGCTTACCAACGCAACATGCCGCAGCCGCTCCGGCAACCCGCCGCCGAGCCTGGCTCGTGGTGTGCCAGAAAGGGCGCTTCGTGGCCGATTCCGGCAACCCCAACGAGAACATCCCGTCCACCGACACCGGCGTGAACAGCGAGGCGACCGGCCTCGACAGCGAGGTCACCGCCTCGTACGACGCCAGTGCCATCACCGTCCTCGAGGGCCTGGACGCGGTCCGCAAGCGACCCGGTATGTACATCGGTTCGACCGGTGAGCGAGGCCTGCACCACCTGGTGCAGGAGGTCGTCGACAACTCCGTCGACGAGGCGCTGGCCGGGCACGCGGACACGATCGACGTGACGATCCTGGCCGACGGCGGCGTCCGGGTCGTCGACAACGGCCGGGGCATTCCGGTGGACATCGTCCCCTCGGAGAACAAGCCGGCCGTCGAGGTCGTGCTGACCGTGCTGCACGCGGGCGGCAAGTTCGGCGGCGGCGGCTACGCGGTCTCCGGTGGTCTGCACGGCGTCGGCGTGTCCGTGGTGAACGCCCTGTCGAGCAGGATCTCCGTCGAGATCAAGCGTGACGGCCACCGCTGGACGCAGGACTACAAGATGGGCGTCCCCACGGCCCCGCTGGTCCGTCACGAGGAGGTCGAGGAGACCGGGACCACGGTCACCTTCTGGGCCGACCCGGACATCTTCGAGACCACCGACTACTCCTTCGAGACGCTCTCCCGGCGTTTCCAGGAGATGGCGTTCCTCAACAAGGGACTGCGGATCAACCTCGCCGACGAGCGTGAGTCGGCGAAGGCCACCGCCGGGGCGGACGAGGCGGGTGAGGACGAGAAGTACGAGGTCAAGAGCGTCTCGTACCACTACGAGGGCGGCATCGTCGACTTCGTGAAGTACCTCAACTCCCGCAAGGGGGATCCGGTGCACCCCACCGTGATCGACCTCGAGGCCGAGGACAAGGACAGGCAGCTGTCCCTCGAGCTCGCCATGCAGTGGAACGGCGGCTACACGGAGGGCGTGTACTCCTTCGCCAACATCATCCACACCCACGAGGGCGGCACGCACGAGGAGGGCTTCCGCGCGGCGCTCACCAACCTGGTGAACAAGTACGCGCGCGAGAAGAAGCTGCTGCGTGAGAAGGACGACAACCTCACGGGTGACGACATCCGCGAGGGACTGACCGCGATCATCTCGGTCAAGCTGAGCGAGCCCCAGTTCGAGGGCCAGACCAAGACCAAACTGGGCAACACCGAGGTGAAGACCTTCGTCCAGAAGGTCGTCTACGAACACCTCAACGACTGGCTGGACCGCAACCCCAACGAGGCCGCGGACATCGTCCGCAAGGGCATCGCGGCGGCCACCGCACGGGTGGCGGCCCGCAAGGCCCGCGACCTGACCCGCCGCAAGGGCCTGCTGGAGTCGGCTTCCCTGCCGGGCAAGCTCTCCGACTGCCAGTCCAACGACCCCACCAAGTGCGAGATCTTCATCGTCGAGGGTGACTCCGCCGGCGGTTCGGCCAAGTCCGGCCGGAACCCGCAGTACCAGGCGATCCTCCCGATCCGGGGCAAGATCCTCAACGTCGAGAAGGCGCGCATCGACCGGATCCTGCAGAACCAGGAGATCCAGGCGATGATCTCCGCGTTCGGTACCGGGGTGCACGAGGACTTCGACATCGAGAAACTCCGCTATCACAAGATCATCCTGATGGCGGACGCCGACGTCGACGGCCAGCACATCAACACCTTGCTGCTGACGTTCCTGTTCCGGTTCATGCGGCCGCTGGTCGAGGCGGGGCACGTGTACCTCTCCCGTCCCCCGCTCTACAAGATCAAGTGGGGCCGGGACGACTTCGAGTACGCGTACTCCGACCGCGAGCGCGACGCACTGATCGAGATGGGCCGCCAGGCCGGCAAGCGCATCCGCGAGGACTCCGTCCAGCGCTTCAAGGGCCTCGGCGAGATGAACGCCGAGGAACTGCGCATCACCACGATGGACCAGGAGCACCGCGTCCTCGGCCAGGTCACCCTCGACGACGCCGCCCAGGCCGACGACCTGTTCTCGGTCCTGATGGGCGAGGACGTCGAGGCCCGCCGCGCGTTCATCCAGCGCAACGCCAAGGACGTCCGCTTCCTCGACATCTGAGTCGGTCTCAGCTGACCGCACCAGGAAGGATCTTCACCAGCAATGACCGACGAGAACACTCCCGTCACGCCTCTCGAGGACGCGGACGCGACCGGCATGCGCGTCGAGCCCGTCGGGCTCGAGACGGAGATGCAGCGCTCGTACCTCGACTACGCGATGTCCGTCATCGTCTCGCGTGCGCTGCCCGACGTCCGTGACGGACTCAAGCCCGTCCACCGCCGCGTGCTGTACGCCATGTACGACGGCGGTTACCGCCCCGAGCGCGGCTTCTACAAGTGCGCCCGCGTCGTCGGCGACGTCATGGGCAACTACCACCCGCACGGCGACTCCTCGATCTACGACGCGCTGGTCCGCCTCGCGCAGCCGTGGTCGATGCGGATGCCGCTGGTGGACTCCAACGGCAACTTCGGTTCCCCGGGCAACGACCCCGCGGCGGCCATGCGCTACACCGAGTGCAAGATGGCGCAGCTGTCGATGGAGATGGTCCGCGACATCGACGAGGAGACCGTCGATTTCAAGGACAACTACGACGGCCGCTCGCAGGAGCCGACCGTCCTGCCCGCACGCTTCCCGAACCTGCTGATCAACGGATCGGCCGGTATCGCGGTCGGTATGGCGACCAACATCCCGCCGCACAACCTGCGCGAGGTCGCCGCCGGCGCCCAGTGGTACCTGGAGAACCACGACGCCTCGAACGAGGAGCTGCTCGACGCGCTCATCGAGCGCATCAAGGGCCCCGACTTCCCGACCGGCGCCCTGGTGGTGGGCCGCAAGGGCATCGAGGAGGCGTACCGGACGGGCCGCGGCTCGATCACCATGCGCGCGGTGGTCGAGGTCGAGGAGATCCAGAACCGCCAGTGCCTGGTGGTCACCGAGCTGCCCTACCAGACCAACCCGGACAACCTCGCGCAGAAGATCGCCGACCTGGTGAAGGACGGCAAGATCGGCGGCATCGCGGACGTACGCGACGAGACCTCGTCCCGTACCGGCCAGCGGCTGGTCATCGTGCTCAAGCGGGACGCGGTCGCCAAGGTCGTCCTGAACAACCTCTACAAGCACACCGAGCTGCAGACCAACTTCGGCGCCAACATGCTGGCGCTGGTCGACGGCGTCCCGCGCACGCTCTCCCTGGACGCGTTCATCCGCCACTGGGTGAACCACCAGATCGAGGTCATCGTCCGCCGCACGCGGTTCCGGCTGCGCAAGGCCGAGGAGCGCGCGCACATCCTGCGCGGCCTGCTGAAGGCCCTGGACGCCATCGACGAGGTCATCGCGCTGATCCGGCGCAGCGACACCGTGGAGATCGCGCGCGGGGGCCTGATGGACCTCCTGGAGATCGACGAGATCCAGGCCAACGCGATCCTGGAGATGCAGCTCCGCCGGCTGGCGGCACTGGAGCGCCAGAAGATCGTCCAGGAGCACGACGAACTCCAGGCGAAGATCGACGAGTACAACGAGATCCTCGCCTCCCCGATCCGTCAGCGGGGGATCGTCAGCGCGGAGCTGACCGCGCTCGTCGAGAAGTACGGCGACGACCGCAAGACCAAGCTGGTGCCCTATGAGGGCGACATGTCCATCGAGGACCTGATCGCCGAGGAGGACATCGTCGTCACGGTCACGCGCGGCGGTTACATCAAGCGCACCAGGACCGACGACTACCGGGCCCAGAAGCGCGGCGGCAAGGGCGTACGAGGAGCGAAGCTCAAGGAAGACGACATCGTCAACCACTTCTTCGTGTCCACCACGCACCACTGGCTGCTGTTCTTCACCAACAAGGGCCGGGTCTACCGGGCGAAGGCGTACGAGCTGCCCGACGCCGGCCGGGACGCACGCGGCCAGCACGTGGCCAACCTGCTGGCCTTCCAGCCGGACGAGGCGATCGCCGAGATCCTCGCGATCCGCGACTACGAGGCGGCGCCCTACCTGGTTCTGGCGACCAAGGCGGGCTTGGTCAAGAAGACGTCGCTGAAGGATTACGATTCACCCCGCTCGGGCGGTGTGATCGCGATCAACCTGCGGGAGCAGGAGGACGGTTCCGACGACGAACTGATCGGAGCCGAACTCGTCTCGGCAGATGATGATCTACTGCTGATCAGCAAGAAGGCACAGTCGATCAGGTTCACCGCGACGGACGAGACTCTGCGGCCCATGGGCCGTGCGACCTCGGGCGTGAAGGGCATGAGTTTCCGCGAAGGGGACGAGCTGCTCTCGATGAATGTTGTTCGACCCGGTACGTTCGTGTTCACTGCCACAGACGGCGGGTACGCGAAGCGGACCGCCGTCGACGAGTACCGCGTCCAGGGTCGCGGCGGCCTCGGCATCAAGGCTGCCAAGATCGTCGAGGATCGTGGGACTCTCGTTGGCGCGCTGGTGGTCGAGGAGACCGACGAGATCCTCGCCATCACGCTGTCGGGCGGTGTGATTCGCACGCGGGTCAGCGGAGTCAGGGAGACGGGCCGTGACACCATGGGCGTCCAACTGATCAATCTGGGCAAGCGCGATGCCGTGGTCGGCATCGCACGTAACGCCGAGGCGGGACGCGAGGCGGAGGAAGTCGACGGCGACGTGGCCGTGGACGAGACCGACGAAGGTGCCGTGACCACCGGCACGGACGAGGGTGAGGCGCCCTCGTCCGAGTAGCACGAGGAGTGAGTCAGCGTGAGCGGAGCCACGGGCACCGGGTCGACCGGTACCAGCACGGGTACGGACGGCGGTGGCCGTGGCTCTGCCACGCGGGCGACAGATCCGCACACGACCAACCTGAAAGCGATCAAGTCGCCCGGCAAGGACTCGCCTTCGTCCGACAGACATGGATCCCAGGGGGGGACTGTGACGGACACCCGAGGCCCTCAGCAGAACGCGCCCGGACAGGGCGCCGACGCTCCTACGGCCTCACCGCTGCCGGGGGAACGGCAGTCGCAGCAGCAGGCGGGGCCGTACCACCCGCCGCAGGCCTACCAGGCGCAGGCCGGCACGGCAGAGGGCCCGGGCGGCGCGGTACGCCGCCCGCGCACCGGGGCGCGCACCACACCGCGCGTGCGCAAGGCGCGCCTGCGGGTGGCCAAGGCCGACCCCTGGTCGGTGATGAAGGTCAGCTTCCTGCTCTCCATCGCCCTGGGCATCTGCACGATCGTCGCGTCCGCGGTGCTGTGGATGGTGATGGACGCGATGGGTGTCTTCTCGACGGTCGGCGGCACGATCTCCGAGGCGACGGGCTCCAACGAGTCGAACGGCTTCGACCTCCAGTCGTTCCTGTCGCTGCCCAACGTGCTGATGTTCACGACGGTCATCGCGGTCATCGACGTCGTCCTGGCAACGGCTCTGGCGACCCTCGGCGCGTTCATCTACAACCTCTCCGCGGGCTTCGTGGGCGGCGTGGAACTCACGCTGGCCGAGGACGAGTGAGCGGAGCCCGTAGGCTTCCCGGCCTGCTCTGACGGTCCCCGGACAACCGATTTTGGGACTGCCCGGGTCGTGCGCTAATCTTCAGGAGTCAGCGCGCGGGACACGTACCGCAGAGCGCGGCGGGGCTATAGCTCAGTTGGTTAGAGCGCATCCCTGATAAGGATGAGGCCACAGGTTCAAATCCTGTTAGCCCCACATCGACAGAAGACCTCCCGGCCATACCGGCCGGGGGGTCTTCTGCATGCCCTCGCACGGGACGTGGGCGCCGGTGTGCGGGGTGGGGCGGGGTGGGGCTCCGCCTGCTCCGGACCGTTCGACGGGTGCGGGCAGGGGGAAAGCCCGGTCGCTCGTTGCCGAGCAACCGGGCCTTTCGCGTGCCGTCGGGGCTGTACGCGAGTTCGCCGGGACTTCGGGGGAGCCGGAAACGGCACGATCGGGGTGTGATGGTGCGGTGGGCCTCCACGGGCCCAGCGGGGTCCGAGCGGGGTCCGAGCGGGATCCGAGCGGGGTCCAGCGAGGCCCACCGGCTCAGCGCTGGAGCGGGAGGTGGCCGGTGCGGGGTGCTGCGGGAGACGTGGTGTCGTCGGAGCAGGAGGCGGGGGCCGGGTCAGGGGCCGGGGTCGCGAGCGGGCTGTGACGGCACCTGGGGGATCCTCCGTGGGCCTCCGCGCGGATGCGCTGTTTCATCGTGGGGGGCAGGGCGCCCGTACGGGACCAGGGCCGGACGGATGTGGCCGGCGCCGCCGTGTCCGAGGCGCTCTCGCTGTTGCGGGTCGTCTCGGTCTGGGATACCGCGGCGGAAGCGGTGGTGGTGGCGAAGCCGAGCGCCGTGCACAGCGCGAGGAAGGCGGTGACGATGGCGGTCCACAGCTTCATGACCTTGTTCCGGGCCATGGCCCCTCACTTTCGGGTCGGGCGATTTGCGTACTTTCCTCATGATGTGTATGTGGGCCGCGAAGTGGTGGACCAACATCCGTGGCGCGTCGATGTTCAGATGAACACCACCCGGATGGTCGCAAGAGGGGAGAAAAGTGAAAGAGAGCGGAGGGAGATGGTCAAATTCACCGACTGTCCGGATGCGGTCACCCTCTGGTCCGGACGGTGCGTTCCGCCCCTACTGCACGGTAAGGACGGGGAGTTGCGCGGCCGACACAGGTCACTGATCGGTATCGGTCGGTGTGTATAGTCGGGCGCCAGAGGTCCCCTACGTCAAGAAAGACGAGGTCGCGCGGTGAAGAAGCTTCTCCTGGTCGCACTGGCCGCCATCGGCGGGCTCCTCGTGTACCGCCAGATCCAGGCGGATCGCGCCGAGCAGGACCTGTGGACGGAGGCGACTGACTCCGTGCCCACGGGTTCGTGAGTACCGACATACGACGCTGAACAGACCCCGGCCGCGCTCGCGGTCGGGGTTTTGTGTGCCGTGAAGCCTTGCCGACGGGCCTCCTCCGCGGGGCAGGATGGGGCACGGTGCGACGTCCGGGCGACGACGAGGGGTGGCGCGTGAGGGGACGGCGGTGTATGGGGTGGGGGCGGCACGCCCGGACGGGGCGCGGCCGGGCGCCGGCTGCCGCGCGCGGGGGCCTGGTGACGCTCGCGTCGGTGCTGCTGCTGGGGGCGCCGGGTGCCTCTGCCGCCGCCGGAGCTTCTGCCGCTCTCCCGCCGGCGGGGGCCGCCGAGGCGGTTTCCCGGGCTGTGGAGAACGTGGAGAACGCCGGGACCCTCGGGGCCCTCCGCGCTGCTTCCGTGGCTCCTGGAGTTCCTGAGGGGTATGTCTTCACCGAGGGCGCGCAACGGATCGCCGGGGCGGGAAGCACTGCCGACGCCTTACGGCTGGAAGCCGGCCGGGCCTACCGGAGCACCCTTCCGGCAAGCGGCAGGATCCACTACCGCCTGGAACTCGACGCCGGCTCGAACGTCTACGTCTCCGCCACCGCCGTCCCCCCGGGCGGGGGCGGCGCCGCCGTCATCGACGGCGTCAGGGTGTCCGTGCAGGACGCGGACGGCCGCTCCTGCGACGTGGACACCGCGACCTTCGGCGCCGCCGCCGGTCCGCACCCGGTCGCCGCGTCGGCCGTGCGGGAGATCTCCCCCAGGAAGTCCCTCTGTCAGGACGCCGGGACGTACTACGTGATCGTCGAACGCGCCGATCCGGACGGAAAGGGCGCCTCCCCCGACGACTGGGAGCTGGAACTCACCACCGTGTCGGAACCACGGCTGGAACGGGCCGGCGTGACGACCGCGCCCGAGGAGTGGGACTCCGCCTCGCCCCGGCCCGTCACCGGGCAGGCGCAACGACGCGCGGGCGGCGCGGGTTTCGCCGAGGCCACCCCGCTCGACGAGGGAGTCTGGCGGGACGACATCCGGCCCGGCCAGACGCTCTTCTACCAGGTTCCCGTCGACTGGGGCCGGCAGTTCCACGCCACCGCCGAACTGGGCAGCGCGAGCTCCGACGGCACCGGGTTCGTCCCCGCCGCCCTGGACCTGGACCTCTACAACCCCGTACGCGGGCACGTCGCTGACGTGGGCATCGGCTACGACGGCAGGCAGAAGACGGGAAGCCTCCCCCCGCTCCCCCACGTCGCGTACGCCAATCGCCATGCCACCGGCGCTCAGGTCGGCGCGATGCGCTTCGCAGGCTCCTACTACCTCGTCGCACACCTCAGGGCGGAGGTGGCGGACGACTTCGGCGCCGGGCCCGTCCCGCTGACGCTGCGGGTGCGGATCAGCGGTGCGGCACAGGACGGGCCGGAGTACGCGGAGGAGTCCGCCCCGGCGGGCGTCTTCGAGGTCACCGCGCAGGACCGCGAGGCGGCGGCCCGGGGCCGGTCCACGGGTGACGGCACCGCGATGACGGCGCTCGCGGTGGGCGGTATCGGAACCGGCAGCGCACTGCTGGTGGGCCTCGCCGTGTGGACGGTGGCCGCTCGACGGAGAAACGTCTCCCCGGACGACCCGGGCATCAGATCCGCGTGAGGGCCCACAACCCCACGGCGTAGCAGACCAGCGCCAGGAGCAGGAGAGGGACAGCCACACGGGCGGGAGGGCCGGGCCGGCGCCGTCGTCGCCGACCGGCCGCCCGGTGCCGTGAAACCGCCGGGTCCGAGGACGGAGCCTGCGGGTCGCGGGCGGTGTACTCGGCAGTCGGGGCATCGGCGCGATGCGAGGCGGAACCGGGATACGCCGACGGCGGGAATGAGGGTGGGGACGACGGCGGGGACGAGGGTGGGGCCAGGGGGGAGCGCAGCGGGTGAATGCGGTCGGGCGGGGACGTGCGGTCGGCGTGGACCACCCGCTGCGCGCCGTGCGAGGGCTGGGACGGTGTGAGGCCCTGGGGCTGTGCCCGGGCGTGCGGCGCCTGTTCCGGCACCCGCCCCTGCCCCTGCCCCGGTGGGGCGGGTGCGCGGGACGGGCGAGCGGGTACGGGGGAGGACGTGACCGTGGCCCGGGGCGGTGGCAGATGAAAGCTGCCGGTGTCCGACATGGAGGGCTGACGCGGCGGAGCGGTGCCGGAGGCGCCGTCCTCGGTGGACCGGCTCGCGGGAACCGGGCGGCCGCCCTCACCGCCGTGGGAGGAGGCACCGCCGTGGTCCGGTTCGGAACGGGAGGGTGAGCCGCCCTGCCAGGAGGTCCCGAGCAGGGCGCCTGCGGCTCCGGCCTCGGGCGGACGGTCCGTCTCCCCGCTCTCCCGGTGCTGTCCCGCCCCTCCCGGACGGTTCGGGGCCGAGCGCACGCCCGAAGCCGCCCTCAGCGGGCCTTCGGGGCCGAAACCCGGTGGGAGCGGGCCGAGTTGGTCGAAGATCTCGACCAGCTCGTCGTCGGGGCCGGGCGCCGGGAGGAGCTCCCTGGCCGCGGCCAGGGCCTTGCGCGCCCCCGTGGCCGTACGGAACCGCGCCTGCGGGTCCGGCTGCAGCAGGGCGGCCACGACCTGCCACAGCGGGTCGGGTACGCCCTGGGGAGCCCCGGGCGTACCGTGCTCGGCGAAGTGCTGGATGAGCGCCTTGGCGTCCGGTTTGGCGCCCTCCAGCAGGTACAGCGCGACCAGGCCCACCGCGAACAGGTCCGCGGGGAAGTCCGGCTCGGAGCCCATCAGCTGCTCCGGCGCGAGATAGCCGGGCGTGCCCACCACCAGGTCGGTCTCGGTCAGGCGCGGTTCACCGAGCCGCATGGCGATACCGAAGTCGGACACCCGCAGACGCGGTCTGCCCGTACCGGTGGCTTCCAGGAGCAGGTTGGCGGGCTTGATGTCACGGTGCACGACGCCTTCCGTGTGCACCGCGGTGAGCCCCGCCAGCAACTGGTCGAGCAGGACACCGGTGAACGCCGGCGGCAGGGGCCCGTAGTCGCCGACGAGGTGGACCAGCGAACCGCCGGCGACCAGGTCCATGGTGAACAGGACCTTGTCGTCGTCGGCGGCCCAGCTGCTGGGGGCGAGCACATGGGGGTGATCGATCCGCAGGGCCTGCTCACGCACGAAACGGAGCAGGGAGTGGGCGTCGCTCTGCAGCAGGACCTTGGCCGCCACATAGCGGCGACGGCGGTGGTCCCAGGCACGCCAGACGGCACCGACACCCCCGCGCCCGATCGGGTCGGCCAGTTCGTACCGGCCGGCGAAGACCTCACCCATGGCTGTGCGTCGCTCCTCCCCCAGCGGGATCTCCCCTGGCCCTACCCCTCTGTGCTTACCCCTTCCGTCCCCGCCTCGACTGCGGCGGGGGAATCAGTTCTGGTGGGACTGGTAGTGCGCGACCGCGTCGGAGGTGCGGCCGGCGCCGTAGACCCGGAGGAACTCCGCCAGCTCGGGGTGGGTCGGGGCGAGGACATCGGCGGCGTCGATGATGTCGCCGGCAGCGGCCACCGAACGCAGCAGTGACTGGATCTCCCGCACCACCCGCTTGACCGTGGGCGCGCCCGAACTGCTTGTCGTCTGCGTGGTGTTGCTGAGGACCGAACCCCCCTGCGACTTCTTGATCTCCTCCATGCGCTCGGTCGCCTCGGCCGCGCTGACACTGCCGTCCGCGACCTGGCCCGCCAGGTCCTGCAGCAGCTGCACCCGCTGGACCACCGCGGGGTTGCCGATCTTCGCCCGCTGACCGCTCATCAGCTGCGACAGCATCGGTGCGGACAGTCCCAGTACCCCGGCGAGACGAGCCTGGTTGAGGCCCAGGTCGTCTATGAGCTTACGGAAGAGCGTCCCCAGCGGCTCCCCGTACCAGTTCCGCTGCAGTTCCCGCGCTCTTGCGGTGGCTTCCTGCTGTGCGGCGTCCATTGCGTCTCCCCATCGCTTCCCCGAGAACCGTGGTTCGCTGTAGCGAACCACGTCGAGCATCTTACGGAGAGTGGTTGGTCACGGGGACCCCCAATCTTTTTGCGGAACCCCCCGGGGGACCCGGTACTCTTGTTTCCGGCGCCCACCCGGATGTGCTTGTTCCTGGTGGACGCTTCCCACACGGGGCCTTAGCTCAGTTGGTAGAGCGCTGTCTTTGCATGGCAGATGTCAGGGGTTCGACTCCCCTAGGCTCCACAAGGAAACCCCTCCCCCTGCGGAAGCAGGGGGAGGGGTTCTTGCTCGGCAGCTCCGGAGGTCTGACGGCGCGGCTCCGGAGAGCCTTCCGGGACCTGGCTCCAGGACCGAGGGCTCCGGGACCGAGGGCTCCAGGACCGAGGGCTCCGGGACCGAGGGCTCCAGGACCGAGGGCTCCGGGACCGAGGGCTCCAGGACCGAGGGCTCCGGGCTCACCGGGCTGTTTCACGTGAAACAGCCCGGCGCGGCAGAAGACGTTGAAGTCTCCCGCCCCGCCAGGCTGTTGACACCGCAGACGATGGATGCCGCGCCGCCCGAACCTCAGGGCTGCTCGTCGCGCTTGGCGGCCTCCTCCTCGGCCTCCTTCGCCCGCACCTCGGGATCGAGGCTGGAGCCGCGGCTGCCGTCCACGGACGACAGCGTGCCCGGCTCCCCGACATCGGTCGCGGCCGGCGGTTCCACCAGCCAGTCCGGGTTGGCCTGCTTGTCCCACCACTTCCAGGCGGCGAACGCGCCGCCGGCGACGGCACCCAGGACCACGATCACCTTCGCGACCCGCCCGGCCTTCGCGCGCCGCCGTTGCTTGCGGACGAGCTTGTTGATCTGCTCGGCCGAGACCTGACCGCGCAGCGCGGCCAGTACCGCCGCACTGCGGGCCGCGGCCTCCTCCCGCGCCGGACCGGCGGCGGCCCTGGCCTGCTCGATCCTCGGCCGGGAGTAGTCCGCCGCCTGCTGGGCGGCCTTACGGGTCCGGACGGCGGCCTCATGAGCAGCCAGATCGACCTTCGGCGGTACGTGGCTCCGGGCCTGTTCCAGATACGGCTGCACATGGGCGCCGTACTGAACGCGGGCCTGCCCCGCGGCCTGGGTCACCTTGGGCGCCAGCCGTACGCGTGCCTCCTGTGCGTAGTGCGCGGCCTTCAGCTTGGCCGTGTCGGCGTAGGGCGCCACCACTTCCGCGGCATGGAGCACGCTGTCCTTCGCCGAATCAGTCGCGGCGCGCACGCTGTCGATGCGGGTCACGGTTCCTCCTCCTCGGTGGCGTACGTTTTTCGACTGTCCACCCATTTACGGATCATGCCTTCCCCCTCGATGCCGGGCATGCGCGGAGGGGCATACGGGTGCCGATGGCACTGATCGAGTGCAATAGCGGATGAATGCAGGAGAACGGGAGCTTGTCGTCGACAATGCCACGGATCGTTCCCGAGTGCCCCCGCCACGGAAGGACTCACCCGGTTTTCTGCAAGCGGTTCGGCCCTGTTGCCCTCCTGTGAACGGGTGACGGGCGACTGCACGCCCCGTCCGTGCGAGGATCGGAGCGTTACGGAAAGACAACGGAAGGCACATCGTGGCTGATCAGCTCTACGCCACCCTGAAGACCAACAACGGCGACATCGAGGTCCGGCTCTTCCCGAACCAGGCGCCGATCACCGTCAAGAACTTCGTCGAGCTCGCCAAGGGCGAGCGGGAGTGGACCCACCCGGAGACGGGCGCCAAGTCCACGGACAAGCTCTACGACGGCACGGTCTTCCACCGGGTGATCAGCGGCTTCATGATCCAGGGCGGTGACCCGCTGGGCAACGGCACCGGCGGCCCCGGCTACCAGTTCGAGGACGAGTTCCACCCGGACCTGCGCTTCGACAAGCCCTACCTGCTGGCCATGGCCAACGCGGGACCGGGCACCAACGGCTCGCAGTTCTTCATCACCGTCTCCCCGACGGCGTGGCTGAACCGCAAGCACACCATCTTCGGCGAGGTCACCGACGCCGCGAGCCAGAAGGTGATCGACACCATCGCGGCCACGCAGACCAACCCGCGCACCGACCGCCCGGTCAACGACGTGGTCATCGAGTCGGTCGAGATCCGCGAAGGCTGAGGACACCGCAAGGGCCGAGTACGGCCCTGCCCCTCAGGAGTGCGAAAGCCCCCAGAGGGAACCAATCGCCCCGCTCATCCGTAAGGATGGGCGGGGCGGGGCTTTTCCACACGATCTAGGGGATCCCATGGACGACCAGGCTGCAGGGAGCCCGCAGGACGCCCGCAGTCTCCCGGTCTGCTATCGCCACCCGGACCGCGAGACCGGCATCCGCTGCACCCGCTGCGAGCGCCCGATCTGCCCCGAGTGCATGGTCAGCGCCTCGGTCGGGTTCCAGTGCCCCGCATGCGTCCGTGGAGGAGGCCCGGGAGGCGGACCCGCACCCGCCGCCTCGACGCCCCGCACGATCGCCGGCGGCACCGTCGCCGAGGACCCCCGGCTGATCACCAAGATCCTGCTCGGGATCAACATCGCGGTGTTCATCGCGGTGCACGCCTGGCCGGCGCTGCTGGGCCACCTCATGCTGATCGGGACCTGGCCGCCGCCCAGCCCCGTCGAGGGCGTCGCCGAGGGCGAGTGGTACCGCCTGGTCACCTCGGTGTTCACACACGAGGAGATCTGGCACCTGGGCTTCAACATGCTCGGCCTGTGGTGGCTCGGCGGACCGCTCGAGCAGGCCCTGGGGCGGGCCCGTTATCTCGCGCTGTACCTGCTCTCGGGCCTGGCGGGCAGTGCGCTGACCTATCTGCTGGTCCCGGGGACCATGGCCTCGCTCGGTGCCTCCGGCGCCGTTTTCGGGCTGTTCGGTGCGACGGCCGTCCTGGTGCGCCGGCTCGACTACGACATACGGCCGATCGTCGTCCTGCTGGTGATCAACCTGGTCTTCACCTTCACCCCGGGCTTCAACATCGCCTGGCAGGCCCATATCGGAGGGCTCGTCGCCGGTGTGGCGATCGGGTACGCCATGGTCCACGCCTCGCGCGAGCGGCGGGCTCTGATCCAGTATGGAACCTGTGCACTGGTTCTCGCCGTGGTCGTGTTGATGACCCTGCTGAGGACGGCCCAGCTCACCTGAGCGCCGGTTGTCCACAGTCTGTGCCGGATCTTGTGCACAGTGTGCAGGAACATCTGTGCCCCCTGTCGCTGTCCCGTGTTTCCGCAGGTCAGCGGCGCGCGAACGTGCTTTCGGTTGCTGGTGCTTCTGTCACACCGGCGTCAATCTCCGGCAGGTTATCCACAGATCGTCGTTTCTTTTCCCCATGCTGTGGACATGCCTGTGGATAACTCGGTGGACAGTCCTGTCCGGAGCCGGTGGACAACTCTGCCCTGAACCGCCGGGCGGTCCAGGGCAGGGCTGGGGCGAGGCCGTGCTGTTCAGCGCTGTTCAGGGCTACTTCCACTGCGTGGAGACGCCGAAGCCGGCGGCGATGAATCCGAAGCCCACCACGATGTTCCAGTTGCCCAGATCCTTGACGGGCAACTGGCCGTCGGTGACGTAGAACACGACGATCCAGGCCAGGCCGATCAGGAACAGGGCCAGCATCACCGGCGCGACCCAGGAACTGCTGTTCAGCTTGAGATCGGTCGTCTGCTTCGCCGGCGGGGGCGTGTAGTCGGCCTTCTTGCGGATACGTGACTTCGGCACGAGGGTCTCTCCTGTCGATGCGCTGCGTGGCCGCGCAGGGAACTGGGTCGTGCTCGGGGCGGTGGCAAGGGGACTCCGAGCGCTCCCCCGGGCGTCAGTTAGCGTAGTGCTTCCGTGGCGCCGAAGGAGATAAGGGTACGTTGAGCAATTCTGCCGACTTCCCAGGGACGGAATCCAGCCCTGTCCGCCGACGCGGCTTCCGGCCCGTCCGGATGCTCACCGCGGGTGTGTTCGCCCTCGCGGGTCTCCTCTTCTTCACCAGCTTCAACACGGCGAAGGGCACCAACATCCGCACGGACGACTCCCTGCTGAGGCTGTCCGACCTCATTCATGAGCGCAGCCACAAGAACGGCGCGCTGGAGGAGACCAACGGGGCGCTCCGGGGGGACATCGAGTCCCTCGCCGAGCGTGACGACGGCAGGACCGAGGCGGAGGACGACCAGCTCGCCGAACTGGAGCACCGCGCGGGCACGCAGGAACTCACGGGCGAGGCCGTCACGGTCACGCTCGACGACGCCCCGCCGAACGCCACCGCCAAGCTTCCCGGGTATCCCGAGCCGCAACCCGACTACCTGGTCATCCATCAGCAGGACCTCCAGGCCGTGGTGAACGCGATGTGGCAGGGCGGCGCCGAGGGCATCAAGGTCATGGACCAGCGGCTGATCTCCACCAGTGCGGTGCGCTGTGTGGGCAACACCCTGATCCTCCAGGGCCGCGTCTACTCGCCGCCGTACAAGATCACGGCGGTCGGCGATCCGGAGAAGCTGAAGAACGCGCTCGCGGCCTCCCCGTCCATCCAGAACTACATGGTGTACGTCAACGTCTACGGGCTCGGCTGGAAGGTCCAGGACGAGGGGTCGGTGACCCTGCCCGGCTACTCGGGCGCGGTGGACCTGCACTACGCGAAGCCCGTGCAGTAGAACCCACGGGCTGCGGGAGCGGGGCCGCGGGCCGCCGGTGAGCCCCGTCCGCACGAAACCGTGCCCTCGGAGATCGAGGTGATCGGCCCTGTGCCACGTACTTCCGGGTACACGCGTCCCGGCCGCTGTCCGACACCGATGACGTGCGAACCGGAGCGGGGCGCGGTCATCGGCTGACCGTCCGGGCGCATCCGGACTCCACGCAGCCTGTGGAGGCCGGGAAACCGGAGGCGTTACGCCGTTAGTCTGGTGACGAACGGCACGGGTCCGGTGCCGTGGTGCGACGGAAGGGACGGCATGTACAGCTGGATCTGGCGGCATCTGCCGGGGAACGGATGGGTGAGGGCACTCATCTCACTCGTGCTGGTCATCGCCGTGGTCTATGTCCTCTTCCAGTACGTCTTCCCCTGGGCCGAGCCGTTGCTGCCCTTCAACGATGTGACGGTGGACAACCAGTGAGCGCGCGCATTCTCGTCGTGGACAACTACGACAGCTTCGTCTTCAACCTGGTCCAGTACCTGTACCAGCTGGGTGCCGAGTGCGAGGTGCTGCGCAACGACGAGGTGTCGACGGCGCACGCACAGGACGGTTTTGACGGCGTGCTGTTGTCCCCGGGGCCGGGTACTCCCGAACAGGCCGGTGTCTGCGTGGACATGGTGCGGCACTGCGCGTCGTCCGGGGTGCCCGTCTTCGGCGTCTGCCTCGGCATGCAGGCCATGCAGGTGGCCTACGGCGGTGTGGTGGGCCGTGCGCCCGAGTTGCTGCACGGGAAGACCTCGCCGGTCGAGCACGAGGGCAAGGGCGTTTTCGCGGGGCTTCCCTCGCCGTTCACGGCGACGCGCTACCACTCGCTGGCGGCCGAGCCGGCCACCGTGCCGGCGGAGCTGCAGGTGACGGCCCGGACGCCGGACGGCATCGTGATGGGTCTGCGCCACCGTGAACTGCTCGTCGAGGGTGTGCAGTTCCATCCCGAGTCGGTGCTCACCGAGCACGGGCACCGGATGCTCGCCAACTGGCTGGCGGAGTGCGGGGACGACGGGGCGGTGGCGAGGTCGGCGGGGCTGGCCCCGGTGGTGGGCAGGTCGTCGGCGTGACCGCGCTGCGCCCCGAGCGCGAGTCCGGCGCCGGATACGGGCAGTCCTTCACGGACGGTTCCCCGTACGGCGCCGGCGGCGAGCAGGGAACCCCGTACGGGCAGCAGCCGTACGGGGAGCCCGGCGCGTACGGGGCGTCCGGCACGTTCGAGGACGGCGGCTGGTACGACACCACTCAGCAGGGCGCGTACCCCTACGGCGGCGCGGGCGCGGTCGGGGGCGGTACCGGAGGGGGTGGCGCCGGCTGGGGCGATGCCGGCGGGGTCGTCGGCGGCACCGCGTATCCGCCACCCGTCGACGAGGAGACGGTGGCGCTGCGGATCCCCGATCCGCCGGAGCGCACGGAATACGACGCGGACACGGAATACGACGCGAGCGCGGAGTACAGCGCGGAGTACGACGCGGACACGAGGCCCGCGGCGCACGGCTCGCGTGGGGAGTCCTCGGCGGCTTCCGCGGCTCCCGAAGGCCGGGCGGCGCGCAGGAAGGCCGCCAAGAAGCGTCAGGGGCGCCGTGGCAGCGCGAATCGACCCGCCGAGGATCATCCGGACGCCCCCCACGGCCACGACGCGCCACAGGCGCCACAGGAGCCGCGGACGCCGCTGTCGAGGGTGGAGGCACGGCGGCGGGCGCGGGAACGGAAGCCGAGTGTCGCGGTCGTCGCGAGCCGGGGGATCGGCGAGGTGTTCATCACCTGCGGTGTGCTGATGCTGTTGTTCGTCACCTACCAGCTGTGGTGGACGAATGTGCGCGCGCAGGCACAGGCCGGCCAGGAGGCGAGCGACCTCCAGAGCGACTGGGCCAGCGGCAAGCGCAGTCCGGGGGTGTTCGAGCCGGGTAAGGGTTTCGCGCTGCTGCACATTCCCCGGCTGGACGTGGTCGTGCCGATCGCCGAGGGGATCGACAGCAAGAAGGTGCTCGACCGGGGCATGGTGGGCCATTACGCGGAGGGCGCGCTGAAGACGGCGATGCCCGAGGAGAAGGAGGGCAACTTCGGGGTCGCGGGCCACCGCAACACGCACGGGGAGCCGTTCCGGTACATCAACCGGCTGGAGCCGGGCGATCCGATCGTGGTGGAGACGCAGGACACGTACTTCGTCTACAAGATGGCGTCGATCCTGCCGGTGACCTCGCCGAGCAACATCAGCGTGCTCGAACCGGTCCCGAAGCAGTCGGGTTTCAAGGAGCCCGGCCGGTACATCACGCTGACCACCTGCACGCCGGAGTTCACCAGCAAGTACCGCATGATCGTCTGGGGCAAGATGGACGAGGAACGGCCGCGCAGCAAGGGCAAGCCGGATGCGCTCGTCAGTTAAGGGCAGAGGAAACGTGGCAGTGACCGCCGACGACACCGAAGAGCACGCCGCCATGTCCGCGTCACCGCCGCCTCCGGCGCGCCGCCGCATGGGTCCGGCCGCGATCGTGGTGAGCGCGCTCGGGGAACTTCTCATCACCGTGGGCCTGCTGCTCGGCCTGTTCGTCGTCTACTCGCTGTGGTGGACGAACGTGCTGGCCGACCGCGCGGCGGGCCAGCAGGCGGACAAGGTGCGTGACAACTGGGCCCAGGGGCCCGGCGTCGGCACCGGGGGCGACCCCGCCTCCTACGACAGCAAGGACGGGATCGGCTTCCTGCACGTGCCCGCGATGGGCAACGACATCCTGGTCGAGAAGGGCACCACGATGGAGGTGCTCAACGACGGCGTCGCCGGCTACTACACCGACCCGGTGAAGGCGACCCTGCCGACCTCCGGCAAGAAGGGCAACTTCTCGCTGGCCGCGCACCGGGACGGCCACGGGGCCAAGTTCCACGACATCCACAAGATCAAGGAAGGCGACCCGATCGTCTTCGAGACGAAGGACACCTGGTACGTCTACAAGACGTACGCGATCCTTCCCGAGACCTCGAAGTACAACATCGAGGTCCTCTCCAAGATCCCCGAGGAGTCCGGCCGCAAGAAGGCCGGCCACTACATCACCCTGACGACCTGCACCCCGGTGTACACCAGCAAGTACCGCTACATCGTCTGGGGCGAACTGGAGCGCACGGAGAAGGTCGACAAGGACCGGACCCCACCGAAGGAACTGCGCTGACCGGGGTCCTCCGAGGAGCCCGGTCCCCTAGCATGACGGAGGCCCGAAGCCGCAACTTGCCTTTGCGGCTTCGGGCCTCCGTGATGCGTCGTCACCGCAGAGCCTTGAGACGCACTCCGGCGGTCCAGGCCTCCACTTCTTCCCGATCGACCGTGACGACTCCGGTCAGGTCGGCGATCGCCTGGGACTCGTGACTGAAGTTGCAGGGGGCGACGAAGAGTGCGAGGTCCACACGGTTGATGGCCCGAGCCGCTCCCGCGAACTTCTGCATGTCGGCACTGGGCACGGTCCAGCGGCCGGACCGGTTCTTGCACTGGACTGCCACGGTCCGCCCGTCCGCGGTGTAGCCGGTGAAGTCGATGCCCCTGTCGCTGCGGGCCTGCCGTACGACGACATCGGTGCAGCCGTCGCGCCGCAGCAGCTCGGCGACATGCTGTTCGAACGCCTGCCAGGTCATCGCCTTGAGTGTCGACCTGACGTTCTCCGCGGGAGCAGCTCCTTCCAGGGCGGCGAGGCGTTTGTGGTGCCGGCACAGCCTGCGTTCGACGTTCTCGATGTCCTCGCGGAGTTCGAGGAGCTCGCGGCGGTGCTCACCGGACGTGGCGATCAGGGCATTGAACATCGGCACGACCGTCCTGCCGAGGATGTGGGTGATGCGCTGTTCGATGCGGGCATCGAGGCCGTCAGGGTCTTTAGATGCCATGTTGTCCACAGGCTGTGTACGCGCCAGGTACTCCATGTCCAGGAGATACACACGTACCTGACGTGCGACTTCGCTGTCCCGGAGGAGCATGCCGACGTTGAGGACGGCGCGGCGGGACCAGATGGCGAGAGCGGAGCGAGGCTGTGGATGGCCATAGGAACTCAGGTTGAGTTCCTTGAAATTCTGCAGCTCTGAGCCACGCAACACCCGCATTCCGTTGGACTGGAGCTCTTGGCGGTGGCGGCTGAGCAGGTTGTTGACGACCGTATCGGCCACCTCGAAGTATGTCGCTACCATCGCCGTCGTCACATGCATGCCGTCCGGCAGTAGCGACAGGGCTTTGACCCGGTCGAGCACGTTCGTGCGGTCCAGCACGCTGCTGCGCAGCGACGGCGATTCCAGCAGGACTGATTCCTTGATCATCGTCTGCCCCTTCGGATCTCGTGGTCGGGGCAGAGCTCAGTGCGCCACCCCACCCGTTCAACGAGCCGTGGCACGCGAAGGCACGAGCGGTGCGGGGACGTGTGTTCAAGGGCCGGGGCTCCGCTGTGGGCGGGGGAGAGGGGGCCCGGTAGTCCTGTGGATAACTGGTCAGTAGGAGTGACACGTTGTCACTGCTGGGTTGCCGCAGGTCAGCGTGTTGAGGACACCGCAGAGGGAGACTCGGGAGCGGGACTGGATCCCACTTGCCCCCCTTGGAGGGGGCAGTTCTGTACAGGCTCGTACGCGGGTACGCCAGAGCCCCGGCGCCCTCCGGAGAGGGGGCCGGGGCTCTGGCGTGTTCGGGGTGTTCCGGGAGGGGTCAGTCCCTGTTGCCGCCGGTGAGGCCACCGAAGAAGCCGCCGGGGCCGCCGCCGTTGTTACCGCCGTTGTCGCCGCCGTTGTCGCCGCCCTGGTCCAGGGTGAACAAGGTGACCGCCGATCCCTTGTCGACCGGGTTGCCCTGGCCCGGGTCGGCGCGGAAAACGAGGGAGTTGGGGTCCCGCGAACCCTTGATGTCACCGACCGCCAGCCCGGCGTCCTGGAGCATCTTCTGGGCGTTCTCGAGGGTCTGGCCGTTGACGTTCGGGACGGCGACCTTCTCGGCCTCCTTGGCCTTGCCGATCTGGATGGTCACCGGCGAGTTCTTGGGGAGCTGGGTACCCCGCTGAGGGTCGGTTCCAATGACCTTGCCGACCAGGTCGGGGTTGTCGGTCTCCACGTCGGTGCAGTTACCGACGAGGTCGTTGGCCGTCATCTGGTTCTTGGCATCGTCGCAGGACTGGTTGCTGACATCGGGCACGGTGGATTTCTCCGCCGCCCTGGCGACGGTGAGGGTGATCGTGGTGCCCTTCTCCTGGTCCGTGTCGCCTGCGGGGTCCTGTCCGATGACGATGCCCGGGGTCTGGTCCGACACCTCGGTCTTCTGCTCGACGACGAAGCCCTTGTCCTCGAGCTGTGACTTCGCCTTCTCGTAGGACAGCCCCTGCACATCGGGCACCGCCACCTTGGGCGCGCCGGTGGACACCACCAGGTTGACGGTCTCGCCCTTCTCGACCTCCGTGTCCGGCAGGGGGTCCTGCTCGCAGATCTTGCCCTTGGGCTGCTTCTCGCAGGGCTCGGAGGTGAACTTGAGGACCAGGTCGGAGTTGGTGGCCAGCTTCTTGGCGCCGTCCTCCGTCTGGCCGACGAAGTTCGGGACGTCGACCTTGTCGTTGCCCACGCCGCCGTTGTTGCTGAAGATCGATTGACCGAGCAGGATCGCGCCGACCAGGACCAGGACGCCTGCCACGACCAGCAGTATCGTCGAGGTGTTGTTCTTCTTCTGCTGCTGGCGGCGCCTGCCGGGGCGGTCGTCGTAGCCGTAGCCGCCGTCGTCCGGGTTCATGGGCGGCAGCATCGAGGTGGCGGCGCCGGCGTCCGTGCGCAGAGCCGTCGTCGCCTGGTCGTCGGGGTAGCCGCCGTAGCCGACAGAACCCATCGCCGCGGTGGCCGCGACCGGCTGGCCGTCGAGGTAGGCCTCGATGTCGGCGCGCATCTCGTCGGCCGACTGGTAGCGGTAGTCGGGGTCCTTGACGAGCGCCTTCAGCGTGATCGCGTCTATCTCGGGCGTGACCTCGGGGTCGAAGACGCTCGGGGGCTGCGGTTCCTCGCGGACGTGCTGGTAGGCGACCGCGACGGGGGAGTCGCCGACGAACGGGGGACGGACGGTCAGCAGTTCGTAGAGCAGGCAGCCGGTGGAGTAGAGGTCGGAGCGGGCGTCGACCTGTTCGCCTTTGGCCTGCTCGGGCGAGAGGTACTGTGCGGTGCCGATGACGGCGGAGGTCTGGGTCATCGTCATGCCGGAGTCGCCCATCGCGCGGGCGATGCCGAAGTCCATGACCTTGACCTGGCCGTTGCGCGTCAGCATGACGTTCGCCGGCTTGATGTCGCGGTGGACGATGCCGGCCCGGTGCGAGTACTCCAGTGCCTGGAGGATGCCGATGGTCATCTCCAGCGTCCGCTCCGGCAGCAGCTTGCGGCCGCTGTGCAGGAGTTCACGGAGCGTGGAGCCGTCGACGTACTCCATGACGATGTACGGGATGGAGACCCCGTCGATGTAGTCCTCGCCCGTGTCGTAGACCGCGACGATCGCGGGATGGTTGAGCGAGGCGGCCGACTGGGCCTCCCGGCGGAACCGGGCCTGGAAGGACGGGTCGCGCGCGAGGTCGGCGCGGAGCGTCTTCACAGCAACGGTGCGGCCGAGGCGGGTGTCATGCGCGAGGTAGACCTCCGCCATGCCACCGCGGCCGAGCACGTGGCCCAGTTCGTACCGGCCGCCGAGGCGACGCGGCTCTTCCATAGCTAACTACCAGCCCTCTCCGTCGGTCCCGGTCGGCACGTTCGTGCGGCCGGAGGCTGCCGTCCGGGCCCTACCGTACCCGGCTCGCTTTGTGTGACCTGGCCAAGTACGTCAGCCGATACAGGACCGGTACCGCAACGTGCACCGATGTGAAGCGGACGTGACCGGGGTCACTGCTTGCCCTTGACGACCGCCTCCATCACGCTCTTCGCGATCGGGGCCGCGAGGCCGCCGCCGGAGATGTCGCCGCGCACGGCGTCGTCGTCCTCGATGATCACGGCCACGGCCACCGGGGAGCTGCCGTCCTCGCCCTTGGCGTAGGAGATGAACCACGCGTAGGGGTTCTCGCTGTTGTCCACGCCGTGCTGGGCGGTGCCCGTCTTGCCGCCGACGGTGACGCCCTCGATCTGCGCCTTGCTGCCGGTGCCCTCGGAGACGACGGTCTCCATCATCGACTGCAGTATCTGAGCGTTCTCCGCCGACATCGGCTCGCTCAGCTTCTCCGGGTCCGTCTTCTCGATGGTGTCGAGGCTCGGGGCCTGGAGCTCGTCGACCATGTACGGCTTCATCAGGGTGCCGTTGTTGGCGATGGCGGCGGTGACCATGGCCATCTGCAGCGGGGTGGTGGCGGTGTTGAACTGGCCGATGGAGGAGAGCGCGGTCTGCGACGGCTCCATGTCCTCGGAGAAGACCGAGGCGCTGGAGCGGACCGGGACGAACTGCTCCTCGGTGAAGCCGAACTTCTTGGCGTACTCGAGCATCGTTTCGTTGCCGAGGTCCGCGCCGATCTTGCCGAAGACGGTGTTGCAGGAGACCCGGAGCGCCTCGCGCAGGGTGGCGTCCTCGCAGGGGAGGTCGCCGTCGTTCTTCAGCTCGGTCGTGGTGCCCGTCATGACCCACGGCAGGGGCGTGTCGGTCTTCTCGTCCGCGCTCTTGTACAGCCCCTCCTCCAGGGCGGCGGCCGCGGTGAGGACCTTGAAGGTGGAGCCGGGCGGGTAGACCTCGCGCAGTGCCCGGTTCAGTGTCGGGTCGGCGGGGTTGTTCTTCTTCTGCAGCTTCTGCCAGGCCTCGGCGTCGGAGTTGCTGTTGCCGGCGAACACGGACGGGTCGTAGGAGGGGAAGGAGGCCAGGGCCAGGATCTTGCCGGTGGACGGCTCGATCGCGACGACGGAGCCCTTGCCGCCCTGCTTCTCCAAGCCCTCGTACGCGGCCTTCTGTGCGGCACCGTTGAGCGTGGTGACGACGTTGCCGCCTTCCTTCTTCTTGCCCGTGAGCATGTCGAGCGTGTTGCGGAAGAAGAGGCGGTCGTCGTTGCCGGTGAGGATGCCGTCCTCGATGGCCTCCAGCTGGTTGGCACCGAAGGCCTGCGAGGCGTAGCCGGTGATCGGCGACCACATCGGGCCGTCCTTGTAGGTGCGCTTGTACTCGAAGTCGCTGCCCGACGTCTGTTTGGAACCGGTGATCGGCTTGCCGTCGACGATGATGTCTCCGCGCGGCTGCGCGTAGCGCTCGATGGCGATGCGTCGGTTGTTCTCGTGCTTCTGCAGGGAGTCCGCCTGGACGTACTGAAGCCAGTTGCTGCGGAGCAGAAGGGCGAGGACGAGGAGCCCACAGAAGATCGCGATGCGGCGCAGGGGCTTGTTCACGGGCGGACCACCTGGGTCATCTCGATGTCGGGGTTGGTGGCGGGCGCGGGGGCCGGGCGCCTGGCGGTGTCGCTGATTCTGAGCAGGATGCCGATCAGGGCCCAGTTGGCGATGACCGACGATCCACCGGCGGCGAGGAACGGCATCGTCATACCCGTCAGCGGGATGAGGCCCATGACTCCGCCGGCCACCACGAAGACCTGCAGGGCGAAGGCTCCGGACAGACCGATCGCGAACAGTTTGCCGAAGGGGTCACGTGCTGCCAGGGCGGTGCGTACACCGCGCTCGATGATCAGTGCGTAGAGCAGAAACATGGCCATGACGCCGGCCAGGCCGAGTTCCTCGCCGAAGGTGGAGAAGATGAAGTCGGAGTTGGCGGCGAAGCCGATCAGATCGGAGTTGCCCTGTCCGAGGCCGGTGCCGATGACGCCGCCGGACCCGAAGGACATGATCGACTGGCCGATCTGCTCACAGGCGCCGGAGGTTTTGTAGCAGGCGAACGGGTCCAGCCAGGCGTCGACGCGGGCTTGGACGTGGCTGGCGAACGAGGCCACGCCCACGGCGCCGGCGGCCGACATCAGCAGACCGATCACGATCCAGCTGGTCCGCTCGGTGGCGACGTACAGCATGATCACGAACATGCCGAAGAACAGCAGCGAGGTGCCGAGGTCGTTCTCGAAGATGAGAATGAGCAGGCTGACGGCCCAAATCGTGATGATGGGGCCCAGGTCGCGGCCGCGGGGCAGGTACAGGCCCATGAACCGGCGGCTGGCCAGAGCCAGCGCGTCCCGCTTCACCATCAGGTAGCCGGAGAAGAAGATTGCAATGATGATCTTGGCGAACTCGCCGGGCTGGATGGAGAAACCGGCGACGTTGATCCAGATCTTCGCGCCGAACACGTCGGCGCCGACTCCGGGCACCAGCGGCAGGAGCAGCAGGAACAGTGCTCCCACCATCGAGATGTAGGTGTACCGCTGGAGGATCCGGTGGTCCTTCAGGAAGACGAGTACCGCCACGAACAGAGCCAGTCCCACAGCCGAGTACAGCAGCTGGTTCGGCGCCGACGGGGTGAACACCCCGTACTGGCGCTCTGCCAGGTTCTGCAGTCGCTGGGACTGGTCCAGCCGCCAGATCGCGACCAGCCCGAGACCGTTCAGCAGCGTGGCGAGAGGCAACAGCAAGGGGTCGGCGTAGGCGGCGAACTTCCGCATCACGAGGTGTCCGACTCCCCCCAGCAGACCGAGCCCCAGCCCGTAGGCGAGCAGCCCGGAGGGGACGGAGCCGTTGAGGGCCAGCCCGACGTTGGCGTAGGCGAAGACCGGGATGACGACGGCGAACGCCAGCAGCGCGAGCTCGGTGTTGCGCCGGCTCGGCGCCCCGATCGCGCCGATCGTGGACGTGTGCTGCGCCGATGGGTTGGTAGTACTGCTCATCGTGTGACAGGGCCTCTCACGGCTTGCCTACTGCTTACCGCACAGCGAGACGACCTTCTGCTCTTCCTCCGAGAGGCTGGGGCCGGGGCTGGGAGTAGGTGCGGTCGTGGACGGGGGCGTGGACTTCTGCGGAGCCCCGGGCGAATCCGGGGGGTTCGGCGTCGGCGTGTTGGACGTGAAGGAGGCGGGTGTGGTTCCCGTGGTGCCTCCGGCCTCGCCCTCGCCGGTCTTCGCGTTGCTCTTGCTCTCGGCGGTGCGTCGTTCGGCTTCCTTCCTGCATGCGGAGGCCTGTACCGCGAGTTCGTCGATCTTCGACCGGGCGCCGTGCAGGTCGCCCTCGGCGATGGTCGCCTCGACCAGCTTCCGCTGGTAGGGCGGCAGGTACTTGAGTTCGATCTCGGGGTGGTCCTTCTCGACCTTCGACAGCGAGACCCAGGCCAGGTCCTGGTTGATGCCCTGGTAGAGCGCGACGTGCTCGCCGTTGGCGCCGACGTAGTACTGGGTCTGCGTCCAGCGCCAGCCGCTGTACACGCCGCCGCCGAGGACGGCGAGGGTGAGCAGGCTGAAGAAGGAGCGCTTGATCCACTTTCGGCTCTTGCGGGGCTTGACGAAGTCGTCCTCGTCGTAGCCGAAGCCGTCGGTCTGGATGAAGCCGGTGACGTCGCCGCTGCCGGGCGGGCCGAACTCGCCTCCGCCGCCGTTCTGGCCGCGTCGGCGGCCGAGGCCGGCGGCGCGGCCGGCCGGGGTCTGCATGGCGCTGCCGTCGTGCGGCTGGTTCTGGTTCTCGGCGACGGCGCCGACCACGACCGGGGTGTCGGACAGCTGGCCGGCCAGGGTGTCGCCGGTGTCGAGGTCGAGGACGTCGGCGACGATCACGGTGATGTTGTCCGGGCCGCCGCCGCGCAGCGCCAGCTCGATCAGGGTCTGCACGGTGTCCTCGGGGCCCTGGTAGCCCGCCAGGGCCTCTTCCAGGGTCTGGTGGGAGACCACGCCGGACAGGCCGTCGGAGCAGATCAGGTACCGGTCTCCGGCCCGGACCTCGCGGATGGAGAGGTCGGGTTCGACGTGTTCGCCGCTGCCGAGGGCCCGCATGAGCAGGGACCGCTGGGGGTGGGTGGTCGCCTCCTCCTCGGTGATCCGGCCCTCGTCCACCAGGCGCTGCACCCAGGTGTGGTCCTGGGTGATCTGGGTGAGGACGCCGTCGCGCAGGAGGTAGGCCCGGGAGTCGCCGACGTGCACCATGCCGAGGCGCTGGCCGGTCCACAGCAGGGCGGTCAGGGTGGTGCCCATGCCCTCGAGCTGAGGGTCCTCCTCGACCATCATGCGCAGCTGGTCGTTGGCGCGCTGCACCGCCGTGCCGAGGGAGGTGAGCAGGTCGGAGCCGGGAACGTCGTCGTCGAGCGCGACGATGGTGGAGATGGCCTCGGAGGAGGCGACCTCGCCGGCCGCGGCGCCGCCCATGCCGTCGGCGATGGCGAGCAGGCGGGGACCGGCGTAACCGGAGTCCTCGTTGCCCTCCCGGATCATCCCCTTGTGTGATCCGGCGGCGAAGCGCAGGGACAGGCTCATGCGCACCTCGCCCGTCGGCTCCGGGTACAGCCGGTCGTGTCGAGCCACACTGCCCACCCTCCGGTCGGGAGCGCGCCGGGGTCCTGGGTCGGGACCCCCACCGCGTGCTCGCTCCGCTCGCGTTCTGTCATTGGTGTAGCACTACTTCCGCAGCTCGATGACGGTCTTGCCGATGCGGATCGGCGCACCCGGTCCAATCGGTGTGGGTGTCGTCAGCCGGGACCGGTCCAGGTACGTGCCGTTCGTGGAGCCCAGGTCCTCGACGATCCACTGGCCGTCGCGGTCCGGGTAGATCCTGGCATGGCGGCTGGAGGCGTAGTCGTCGTCCAGCACGATCGTGCTGTCGTGCGCCCGGCCCAGGGTGATGGTCTGGCCCTGGAGCGCGACGGTGGTGCCGGTGAGGCTGCCCTCGGTCACGACCAGCTTGGTGGGTGCGTTGCGACCGCGGCGACCGCCCCCGGACTGCTGGCGCTGCTGCGGCGGCGCCTGCCGGGCGCTCTGTTGCGGCCGGGTGGCCTCCCGGCGTGCTCCGCGTTGGGTGACCCGCGTGCCGAAGAGGTCACTGCGGATGACCTGCACGGCCACGATCACGAACAGCCACAGTACGGCCAGGAAACCCAACCGCATGACCGTGAGGGTCAGCTCTGACATTGCCCCCGCTTCACCCTTCGGCTTGCCGGTAAATGATGGTGGTGCTGCCCACGACGATCCGCGAGCCGTCGCGGAGCGTAGCGCGGGTGGTGTGCTGTCCGTCCACCACGATGCCGTTGGTGGATCCGAGATCCTGGATCGTCGAGGGCGTTCCGGTCCGGATCTCGCAGTGCCGGCGGGAGACGCCGGGGTCGTCGATCCGTACGTCGGCCTCGGTGCTGCGGCCCAGTACCAGCGTCGCGTCGGAGATCTGGTGGCGGTTGCCGTTGACCTCGATCCAGTAGCGGGTGCGGCCTGCGGACGGGGGCGCGGAGGGGGGCCGGTAGCCGCCCGCGGCCGGCGGGTAGCCGTAACCGCCGGGTGGCGGCGCGGCCGGCATGGGCGGGGCTCCGGCGGGAGCGGCCGGCGGGTAGCCGTAGCCGCCCGGGCGGCCGGCGGGCGGGGTGCCCGGGCCGGGGCCCGCGGGGCCGGGGCCGGTGGGGCCCGCCTGGCTGCTGGAGGAGGCGAGCGTACGGCTGCGCACCCGGTACAGGCCGGTGTCGAGGTCCTCCGCCTTCTCCAGGTGCACCTTGATGGGGCCCATGAAGGTGTAGCGCTGCTGCTTGGCGTAGTCGCGCACCATGCCGGCGAGTTCGTCACCGAGCTGCCCGGAGTACGGGCTGAGCCGCTCGTAGTCGGGGGTGCTCAGTTCGACGATGAAGTCGTTGGGGACGACGGTGCGGTCGCGGTTCCAGATGGTCGCGTTGTTGTCGCACTCCCGCTGGAGTGCTCCCGCGATCTCCACGGGTTGCACCTCGGACTTGAAGACCTTGGCGAAGGTGCCGTTGACCAGGCCTTCGAGCCGCTGCTCGAATTTCTTCAGGACTCCCATGGGGCACCTCCTCCGTCGTCGCCGTCCTGTGTACTGCCCTGTCCACTGCGTCTACTGCCCGGTGCGCCGATCCGTGCACCGTCTACCTGGTACTGCTTACTGATCGTATCCACGCCCCGGTCGATCGGCTGGTTCCCCCTGCTTGCCCGGCCGACCGGTGTCGACGCCTGACGGGGTTCTCTCGGGGTTCCCTCCGGGGCCCTTCGAACTCCTTCGGCCGTGCTCGTACGAGCCGCCCTGCCATGGATCGTAGAGGGGACTGTGGACCAGTGTCCCGCACGAGGCTGTGCGCTCCGTCCGGCGCCTGGGGAGACGGGGTTCACCGGTACGAGGTTGATACGTGAAGTGGTTCTTGTGGAGGGGGCGGGGACACATCCAAGCGCATCCGTGTCCGTCCGTGCCTTCCCACACGCGTCCGTGTCCTTCTGTGCCCCGCGTACCCGTTGGTTCCTGTCGGTGCGCGCGTGTCCGGGAGGCGGCACCGTTTCTGTTCGAGGTGTGACGCCACCGTGCGGCGATGCCGTTCGGACGGGCGTGGTCCGGGGCGGGCGGAAAGGGATGTGATTCCACCCCGATCAGCGTGCTAATGTTCTGGTGTCGGAAGGCGCCGAGCCACTAGGAGCGGGGCCTGAGGACACACCCAATGCGCGGGTGGCGGAATAGGCAGACGCGCTGGATTCAGGTTCCAGTGCCCGCAAGGGCGTGGGGGTTCAACTCCCCCCTCGCGCACAACGAGAAAACGACGGAACGGGTCGCTGCAGGTGACGAAAGTCACGGCAGGGGCCCGTTTCTCGTTCGCTGGGGGCTGTGAGGCGACGCACAGCCTGCTCGAAGCGCACAGGGGCCCTGCCCGTGAGGTATCTCACGGGCAGGGTCTCCTGTTTCGCCTGTCCGCGGTTCGTCGGTGTCCGCCCTGCTCGCGGCCGTGTCCCCGCTCTGCGCGGCTTGCCGGCTCGCGTCCGGGGGCCGTCCTGAGGTCGGTCTGCCGGTCCGGTGGAGCAAGGTGCGCCGAACCGGCCGGTTCGAGCGTCCACTTCGGATACGGCTGGATCTTTTCGATCGGCTTCGTGAACGTGCCGGTGGGCCGGGAGGTCACCGGCGGCACGGTTCGAGGAGCGTCCGGGGTCGGCGGGCTTCTGCCGACGGTCAGCAGGGCGTCGGGCAGGTCCTGAAACAGGTGCGCCGGGCCCGCCCGATTCGCGCGCCGAGAAAGTTACCTCTCGTTACGCAACCATTCACCCCATCTACATGTCGAACACACGTATCACCAACTCTCGGCCGGCCTCTGAGTCGCATCCTGGAAGGGACATCGAGCAACCATGCTCCAACCGCTGCGTGCCGCGTTGCGCATACACACATGGGGCGGATTTGCGCTGGCGCTTCTGCTCGGGGCGAGCTATGCGGCGCTCCCGTTGTTCGCTCTGCTCCCCCATCTGTGGGGGTTCATCGCCGCCTCGGCCGTCAGCTATGCCGCGGACGCGTGGCTGCACCGTCTAGAGCCCGCCTTCATCCGCCGACTGGCCGCGCTCAGGGTCGACCGGGTCACCCGATTCCTGGCCCGTGACGTGCTGCTTCTCATGCTGGCGGTACGCATGGAGGCGCCCGAGCCCGTGCTGGCCGCCGGACTGTTCGTCGTGGGCGCCCAGTTCGGGATACTCGTGCTCTACACCGCGCTGCACCGCGTCATCCGCCGGGAGCGGACGCTGCCGGTCGCCGTGCGCAACATGGACATGAGCGACGCGGGCATCCCCAAGGCTCCGCCGCCCCTGCTGCTCCGCCGCTACCTGCGCCGGATGCTCCACCTCGACCTGCCGATGCACGCGGGGCTGCTCGCCGGTCTGGCGACCGCCGGCTGGGCCTTCACCAAGGCCGGATACGCGGTGAGCCTCGGTCTGTCCGCTCTCCTGCTGCTGGCACTGACCACGCAGGTGCGAAGGGCCCGCCGGACTCCGGAGCGGGAGGAGATCATCGCCGCCCTCAACCGGCAGCTGGCCGACTACCGGCCGGAGGTGGCCCTGTACTTCAGCTTCGCCGCGGTCTCCCGGGACTTCATGTACCAGGTCAACATGTGGATCGAAACCCTGGAGAACCTCGACCGCCGCCCGCTGATCATCCTGCGGGAACGTGCCTCCTTCTCTTACCTCAGCCGCACCCGTCTCCCGGTCGTGTGCGTGCCCAGGGCCGACGACCTGGCCCAGCTCGAACTGCCCGACCTGAAGGTGGTGCTGTACCCGGGCAACGCGGGCAAGAACGTCCACATGCTGCGTGTCGCCGAGGCCAAGCACGTCTTCATCGGCCACGGCGACAGCGACAAGCTCGCCAGCAGCAACCGGGTCAGCAAGGTGTACGACGAGATCTGGGTGGCCGGACGCGCGGGCCGCGACCGTTACCAGCGGATCCGGCACGCCATCGACGACGCCGCGATCGTGGAGGTCGGCCGTCCCCAGCTGGCTCCGATCCGACTGCACGCCGATCACATACCCGGTCCGCTGCCCACCGTGCTGTACGCGCCGACCTGGGAGGGCTGGAGCGACGACGACTGCCACACCTCCGTGATCCCCATGGGGACGGAACTGGTCAGGGCCCTGCTCGACGAGGGCGTACGGGTCCTGTACAAACCGCATCCGCTGACCGGCAAGCGCTCCGAGGAGGCCGCGGCCGCCGACCGGGCCATCCGGGAGATGCTCGAGGCCGACAACCACCGACGCCAGTCCGCCGAGACCCTGCCCGACTCCGCCGTCGATCCGGAGTCGCGGATGCAGGAGATCAGGGAACGGCTCGACGAACTCGCCGGCCGCAACCGGATCGGCGACGACGCCGAGCAGACGCGCGACGCGCGGATGCCGGAGCACACCGGCTCCGACGAGTGGCACGACCTGGAAGCCGAATGGCACCGCCTCTTCTGGAGCCGCACCGGCCCCTTCCGCCACCAGGTGATCACCGGTCAGCTGCCCACCCTGTACGAGTGCTTCAACCAGGCGGACATCCTCATCAGTGACGTCTCCTCCGTCGTCGCCGACTTCGTCGCAAGCCTCAAGCCGTACGTCCTGACCAACGCCGAGGATCTGCCCGACGAGGAATTCCGCGCCGCTTACACCACCGCGGGCGGCGCCTATCTCCTCGACCGGGCCTGCACCCGACTGCCGGAGATCCTGCGGTCGGTGCGAGAGCCGCGCCATGACCCGATGGCACTCGACCGGCACACGCTCAAGGAGTACGTCCTCGGCCCGGACCAGCCCACCTCGATGGAGCGGTTCAACACGGCCGTCAACACCCTCGCCGACACGGCCCTCCTCCACCAGCAGGAGAATGAACCGAGCGGCACTCAGCTGGTACCGGCCCTCGACGCGAACCGAACCGACCTGAGCTGAGGGACGGGACGACCGGTGGCTGGTTCACCGGGGCGGGCGGACCGCTGCGGCGAGGAGGCCGTGGCGGTCCTGCTGTCACACCCGCCGATGGGTCTCGGTGAGTGGAATTCGGTGAGTGGATTTCGGCGCGCGCGACCGGGTGCGGTGCGACCGGGTGCGGGCGGAGTGGGATGCGGGCCAGGTGACGTGATGAACATCTCATCGCGTTCCGGTGGGGAGTTCGAGCTTCCGGCCCGGCGGACAAACCGACGAATCGGTTTGGTTCCGGGGTGGCGGACGGATGCGGCGGGTGCCGGCGCGGGCCGGTGTGCGGGAAGTCGGTCAGGGAGCGCCGAGGAACGACCGGTACCAGGAGGCCGCACGGGGGAAGGCGTGGGCGAAGGTGTCGCCCGGGGAGCAGTTCAGGGTGCTCCAGAAGGCGTCGTCCTCGAACCAGTGGTCGACGGTGAGCATGCCGAGGTGGTGCAGGGCGCGCGGTGAGTCGGCGGCTCGCGCGTAGGCGGTGGTGACGTCCACCGACGCGCCCCCGACGGGCTGTTCCACGTGCGCGCACACGGCCGCGAGCAGCTCGGACGCGGAGACGGGGGCCGGGTGGTTGACGTAGTGGACACCGGGTTCGAGGGCCGGGGAGAGTGCCGCGGCGACGGCGGCGCGGCCCAGCGTGTTCACGTCGATCATGGAGTGCAGGGCTTCGCAGTCCGTCACGGTCGCCGACAACTCCCGCAGGAGTCCGACCAGTCCGGGCACCATCCAGCGGTCGCCCTCGCCGTACACCAGGTGGGGTCGCAGCACCAGGCCGCCCGCGTCCAGGACGTGCCGCTCGGCGGCGGCACGGGTGCGGCTGGCGGCGGAGGCGGGGGCGACGGGGGCCTCGCCCGGCCGCACGCCGCGGAAGGGGCCCCGGCCGTGGACGGCGGCGGTGCTCACGTGGAGGATGCGGCGCACCCCGCCGCGCACCGCTTCCTCCATCAGGGCTTCCGTGCCCCGGTCGTTGACCGCCGCGAGTGATTCCGGGTCGCCGCTCACGCGTGAGGCGCAGTGGACGAGTACGTCGATGCCGGTGCAACTGCCGTACAGGGAAGCGGGATCGGCGAGGTCGCCGGGCACGGTCTCGGTCTCGGGTGCGGTCTCGGTCTCAGTGGGTGTGCGGAGGGCGCGGCGGGACAGCAGACGGACGTGGGTGTCCGGGCGCCGGCGTGCGGCCGCCGCGATCCGGCTGCCGATGAAGCCGGTGCCGCCCGTGATCAGAAGGTTCACCGTTCTCGGCGTCACAGCGACGAACGTACCGGGGTGTGGTCCGGGATGCGGCTGTGAGGTGCTGAGGTGAGGGTGGCGGTGAAGACGGGCCTGTCGTTCTGCCGGCCGGAGACCTGTACGGTCACCTCGCCGTTCCCGGTGTCGGTGTCGGTGTCGGTGTCGGTCTTGTCCTTGTCGAGGACTTCGGCTTCGAGCAGGCAGGGGCTGTCCAGTTCGGCGTAGCGGCTGAAGGAGGCGGCCATGTCGGTCGGCAGGAAGGTCCGGCTGCCGGATGCCGCGGTCGCGGCCTGGCGGGCCGCCTCGAACAGGATCATGCCGGGGACGTGATCGTTGGGCCGGGGGAAGAGCACGGGGTGGCTGGTGTCGACCCGCAGGAGCCAGGTGCCGGGGCGGTCGGCGGGGGCGAGGACGACGTCCTCCACCCGGTCACGGCCGACCAGTTCGGGGGCGACGGGGGGCAACAGGGGTATCGCGCTGTCCATGGCGTCCAGTTGCCGGGCCCGCAGGCGCCGGTAGGCGGCCGGTGAGGTGCAGCCAGTGCTGCCGGTGCCCCGGGCGACGAGCCGTCCCGCGCGGCGGAACTCCATGGTCGTCCGCATGCTGCTCAGACCGCGCCCCCGGCGGCGCACCTCGGAGCAGACGACGTCGATGGTGACCGGCTCGGCGGCGTCCACGAGTAACAGCCCGGAGAGGTCCGAGGTGACCGACAGGTCCCACATGACGAAGTGGGTGTCGAGCGGGGTGCCGAACTCGGCGTGGGCGAGAGCCATCGAGGTCTGGCGCAGGGTCTCGCCGATGATCATAGGGTCCTGGTGGCGATCGTCGGCCGGGCCGAAGAAGGAGTGGTCGGCGGGCCAGCGCGCGGTGACGCGGAAGGCGAGGTCGGAGAGGCGTATCCAGCCCGTGGGGAAGACGTCCGCCGCGCGGGTGCGGTGCGCGAGTCGCTCGGTGACCCGGGTGGTGCCGGGGCCGGCGTGGGCACCGGCAGCCCGTCCGGCCGCGTTTGCGGGCCCGCCCCCCTGTCCGGTCCGATCCTCCGTGGATGTACTTGAAGGACCTGACTGCGGCATGGCGACCCCTCGGCTAGCGGCTGGACGTCCTGGATCCGGTCGACTTTCGCACTAAGATACGGACGAGCCGGTTTTTTTCAAGGGTGATCCATACCGTTGGAGACGAGCCCACGCGCCCGCACGGCATTCACGATCACGCATGGCGCCCGCGCGGCGACTTCACGGCGATCCACGAGATCAACGGAGATCAGGAGGCACCCGATGGCGCGACAGGAGCGCGCGATCCGCACACGGCGGACCATTCTGGACGCGGCCGCGGCCGTCTTCGACGAACGCGGCTACACCTCCGCGACCATCGGGGAGATCCTGGAGCGGGCCGGGGTGACCAAGGGCGCCCTGTACTTCCACTTCGGCTCCAAGGAGGAGCTGGCGCTCGGCATCTTCGAGGAGCAGCTGGCGGTCACCCTGCCGCCCCAGGCGAGCAAGCTCCAGGAACTCGTCGACTCCGGTCTGGTGCTGGCCCTGCGGCTGCGGACCGATCCGTTGGTGCGGGCCAGTGTCGGACTGGCCCTGGACCAAGGGGCGTTGGGACTGGACCGGACCCCGGCGTTCCGTATGTGGATCGACCAGACCACCCGGACCCTGGCCGAGGCGAAGACGGGGGGCGAGCTGCTGCCGCACGTCGATGTGACGGAGACGGCGGAGCTGTTGGTCGCGAGTTACTCGGGGGTGCAGCTCCTGTCGCAACTGCGCTGCCAGCGGCAGGATCTGGAGCACCGGGTCGTCGTGCTGTTCCAGCACATGCTGCCGGGCATCGCGGTCCCGGCGGTGCTGGCCCGGCTGGACATCTCGGCGGACCGTGCCCAGCGGGCCCTCGCGCAGGGGCGGCTGGAACCGGTGGGGGGAGACGTCGCCGAGGCGGGATAGGCGGTCGTGGGCGGGTGAGGGGGCCGTCCACAGCCCCGGAGTCGTCCACAGGCCCTGACGCGTTTCGTCCTTCGGGTTGTACCGTCTGCACGGTTGATGTCTTGGCCTGCGCCGATGCCTGTGTCGGCGTCGGGCCGACGGTCGTTCGCGTCGGGTGTCGGCGCGTGCGCGTGGTCGAGCGTGTGTACGGACGTACGTGTGGGCGTACGGGGGAGGCGGTTGCTGTGACCGAGTTCGTTGCCGGTGGGGTCGGTACGGAAGAGGCGCCGGCGGGGCCGGAGGGCCGGGCGGCCGGTGAGGTGCGGCGGCTGCCGCGCGTACGGGGCTTCGCGGCATGGCCGCCCCAGGACTCGGCCAAGGAGGACGGCAAGGCCCTGCGCCGGCTGGTCCCGCGCAGCGCCCACGCCGCTCTCGACCTGGATCCCGCCCGCCCCGACGCGGTGAGCGCGGTCGAGGAGTCCAGCCGCGGCCGGCTGCCCGAGCTGACGCCGATACGGGTGGGCAGGATGGCGGCGACGCCGTTCGCCTTCCTGCGCGGCGCGGCGGGCCTGATGGGCCACGACCTGGCCCGCACCCCCATGACGCGGATCCGCGCGCAGATATGCGGCGACGCGCACGCGGCCAACTTCGGTCTGTACGGCGACGCGCGCGGCGGACTGGTCATCGACCTGAACGACTTCGACGAGACGGTGTGGGGCCCCTGGGAGTGGGACGTCAAGCGGCTCGCCACCTCGCTGGTGCTCGCGGGACGGGAGGTCGGCGCGGACGAGGACACCTGCCGCAAGGCCGCCCGTGACGTGGTGGGCGCCTACCGCCGCACGATGCGGCTGCTGGCCAAGCTGCCGGTGCTGGACGCCTGGAACGCCATCGCCGACGAGGAGTTGGTCTCCCACACCGACGCGCACGATCTGCTGGGCACCCTGGAGCGGGTCTACGCGAAGGCCCGCGCCAACACCAGCGGCCGTTTCGCGGCCAAGTCCACCGAGGCGACGGCGGACGGCGGGCGCCGTTTCGTCGACGCCCCGCCGGTACTGCGGCGCGTCGACGACGCCGAGGCCGCCGCGGTGGCCCGCTCCCTGGAGGAGTACCTCACCACCCTCCAGCCGGACCGGCTTCCGCTGCTGGCCCGGCACGCGGTGCAGGACGTGGCGTTCCGTGTCGTCGGCACGGGCAGCGTGGGCACCCGCTCGTACGTCGTGCTGCTCCTGGACCACCGGGGCGAGCCCCTGGTCCTCCAGGTGAAGGAGGCCCGCGCCTCGGCGCTGGTCCCGCATCTGCTGACGGCCGGCCTCGACGTCCCCGACGCCGAGCACGAGGGCCGGCGCGTGGTCCTGGGCCAGAAGAGGATGCAGGTGGTCAGCGACAACCTGCTGGGCTGGACGACCGTCGAGGGGCGGCCCTTCCAGGTCCGGCAGTTCCGCAACCGCAAGGGCAGCGTCGACCCGACGGCCCTGGCCGCCGACCAGGTCGACGACTACGCCCGCATGACCGGCGCCCTCCTGGCCCGCGCCCACTCCCACAGCGCCGACCCGCGCCGGATCGCCGGCTACTGCGGCAAGAACGACGAGCTCGACGAGGCGATGGCCGACTTCGCGCTGCGCTACGCCGACCGCACGGAGGCCGACCACGCGGACCTGGTGGCGGCGGTGCGGTCGGGCCGGATCGCGGCGGAGACGGGGGTCTAGCAGCGGGGCCGGAGGGGAGCGGCCGGGCCGGGCCGGCGCCGGGAGCGGGTCGGGCGGGCTCCGGGGGCGGCGGCGGTGGCCTACGCTGTGCGGGTGACGACCTCGGAGGGTGAGCAGGGTGGTGGCGGCGCCGGTGCGGAGCAGCAGGTGACGGCCGAAGGCGGTGCGCAGCGGCCCGAGGCGCGGCTGGAGCAGGCCGTGCGGGCCGCCGAGCAGGCGCTGATCGAGTTCGAGATCGCGGTGGACACCTTCCGCATCGAGGTCGAGAACTTCTCCCGGCTGCACGAGCAGCGGCTCGGCCCCGTGTATCTGCGCCTCGAGGAGCTGGACGCCCGGATCCTGGAGGCCAAGGCCGACCGCACCGGTGATCCCGAGGACCGCCGGCTGGCCGAGGACGCGCGCTCCCGGCTGCTGCCGATCCCCGGTGTGGAGGAGCTGCTGAACGGCTGGATGGACGGCGACGGCCTCTTCCCGGAGGCCGCGGCCATGCTCACGGACCAGCCGGTCCGGACCCCGGAGCGGGTGCGGCCCAGCGAGGAGGCCCGCAAGCTCTACCGCGACCTCGCCCGCAAGGCGCACCCGGACCTGGCGCAGGAGGAGCCGGAGCGCCGCCGCCGCGAGGACTTCATCACCCGCGTCAACGCCGCCTACGCCCGCGGCAGCGAGGCGGAACTGCGTGAGCTCACCGAGGAGTGGGCCGCGGGCCCGAAGCCGAAGGAGCAGGCCCCGAGCGCCGTCGACGAGCTCTACGCCCGGCTCGAGTGGCTCGCCCAGCGCAAGGAACTGCTCACGCTGGTCGCGAAGGAGCTCGAGGAGGGCGCCATCGGCTCGATGCTCCGGCTGGCCCCGGACGACCCGGACCGCCTCCTGGAGGAGATAGCCGAGCAGCTGCGCGCCCAGGTGGCCGAACGCGAGGCGGAGCTGGCGGCCCTGCAGGGCTGAGCCGTGGAGCGGCCGGGACCCCCGTCGCCCCGCGGGCGTGCGGTCCGGTCCGGCCGCTTCCGGTAGCGTCGGGGGCATGAGTTTTGCGACTGGGGTGCCCACGGTCGAGGTCACGGACCTCAAGGACGGCGACTTCCTGGTGGACGTCCGCGAGGACGACGAGTGGAAGTCCGGCCATGCCGAAGGGGCACTGCACATCCCGATCAGCGAGTTCGTCGCCCGGTACGGCGAGCTGACCGAGGCGGCCCCGCAGGACGGCCGGGTGCATGTGATCTGCCGTTCCGGCGGACGCTCCGCCCAGGTCACCATGTACCTGGTCCAGCAGGGCATCGACGCCGTGAACGTGGCGGGCGGGATGCAGGTGTGGGAGTCGGCGGGGCGCCCCGTGGTCACGGACGACGGGCAGCCCGGACACGTGCTGTAGTCCGGGCGCCGGAACAGGCCCCGTAAGCACGCAGCGGGCGGCGGGCAGCGGGCGACAGGCGTCAGCGGTCGAAGTCCAGCTCCACCCTCTCCGTCACCGGGTGCGACTGGCAGGCCAGTACGTAGCCCGCCTCGGTCTCCTCCGACTCCAGCGCGAAGTTGCGGTTCATCCGCACCTCGCCCGAGACGAGGAAGGCACGGCAGGTTCCGCACACCCCGCCCTTGCAGGCGTAGGGGGCGTCGGGGCGGTTGCGCAGCACCGTCTCCAGCAGGGACTCGCCGTCCTGGACGGGCCAGGTGCCGCCGCGTCCGTCGAGCAGGGCGGTGACCGTGCTGTGGGCGGGGGCCGGTGCCCCGGGGGCTACCGGTGTCCCGGTGTCCACGTGGAAGATCTCTTCATGGATGCGGGAGCGGGCCACGCCCAGGCCGCGCAGCGCCCGCTCCGCCCCCTCCACCAGCCCGTACGGGCCGCACAGGAACCAGCCGTCCACCTGCTCCACGGGCAGCAGCGCCGGCAGCAGTGCGGTGAGCCGCTCCCGGTCGAGCCGCCCGGACGGCAGCCCCGCCTGCTGCTCCTCCCGCGAGAGCACCGTCACCAGGTGGAACCGCTCGGGGTAGCGGTCCTTCAGGTCGGCCACCTCCTCTAGGAACATCGTCGAGGCGGCCGTGCGGTCACTGCGGATCAGGCAGAACCGGGCCTCGGGCTCGCGTCCCAGCAGGGTCGAGACGATGGACAGCACCGGTGTGATGCCGCTCCCGCCGACGATCGCCGCGTACCGGCCGGGCGCGGGCCGGAGGGTGAACCGGCCCGCCGGGGGCATCACCTCCAGCTCGTCCCCGACGCCGATCTCCTTCAGGGCGTACGTCGAGAAGGCCCCGCCGTCGACCAGCCGCACCCCCACCCGCAGCGTGCCGGGCCCTCGGTCGTCGGGTGCCGGGGAGCAGATGGAGTAGGTGCGCCGGATGTCCTCGCCGTCGGCCCTGCGCCGCAGGGTGAGGTGCTGGCCCGGGGCGTGGCGGTACTGCTCGCGCAGTTCCGGGGGGACGGCGAGGGTGAGGGCCACGGAGTCGTCGGTGAGCCGCTCGACCGAGGCCACCCGGAGCCGGTGGAAGCGCGCCATCACAACTCCTTGAAGTGGTCGAACGGTTCGAGGCAGGCCAGGCACCGGCGCAGCGCCTTGCACGCCGTGGACGAGAAACGGCTGAGCAGTTCGGTCTCGGCGGAGCCGCAGTGCGGGCACCGCACCGGCTCCGGAGCGACGGACGCCTCACCGGCCGGTGGAGCGCCGGCCGGTGGAGCGCCGGCCAGCGGGTCGCGGGTGCGGGTCGGGCCGAGATCCACCGGGACCGCGCCGGACGGCGGCCGGACACGGGGCGGGGCGATGCCGAACTCCCGCAGCTTGCGCCGTCCCTCCTCGGTGATGTCGTCGGTCGACCAGGCGGGCGCGAGCACTCTGCGGACGGTGACCTCACGCACGCCGTGTCCGCGCAGGACCCGCTCTATGTCCGCCGACATCGCCTCGACGGCCGGGCACCCCGTGTACGTGGGGGTCAGCTCGACCTCGACGGCGTCCGTCCCGTGCGCGTGCACCGCGCGCACCACGCCCAGCTCGCGCAGGGTCAGCACGGGCAGTTCGGGGTCGGGCACCGAACCGGCCAGTTCCAGGAGTTCGGCCTCCAGCGGGGTGGTGGGCGCCGTGGTCACCATGTCGCCCCCGGGTGGCTGCGGTGCAGGTGCTGCATCTCGGCGAGCATCCGGCCGAAGGGCTCGGTGTGCAGTCCCTGACGGCCGGCGCCGGCCGTCCAGGCCCCGGCGCGCGGTCCCTCGGGCACGGTGAGGGTGGCCCGGCGCAGTACCCGGGTGATCTGCTCCAGCCAGGCCGCCTCCAGGGCCGGCCAGTCGATGTCGAGGCCCTCGACCGGCTGGAACATCTCGCCGGTGTACCGCCACAGGGCGTCCACGGCCCGCTGGGTCCGGGCCCTGCTGGTCTCCGTGCCGTCGCCGAGCCGCAGGGTCCACTGCTCGGCGTGGTCGCGGTGGTAGGCGACCTCCTTGACGGCCTTTCCGGCCAGCGGCGCGAACGGTCCGTCCCCCGCGGCGAGTTCGGTGTGCAGGAGATGCTGGTAGGTGGAGAAGTACAGCTGGCGGACGATGGTGTGGGCGAAGTCGCCGTTCGGCTGTTCCACCAGCTGGAGGTTGCGGAAGGCGCGCTCCTCGCGGAGGAAGGCCAGCTCGTCCTCGTCGCCGGCCGTCGACAGCAGCACCCGGGCCTGGCCCAGCAGGTCCAGCGCGATGTTGGCGAGGGCCACCTCCTCCTCCAGCACCGGGGCGTTGCCCGCCCACTCGCCCAGGCGGTGGGAGAGCACCAGGGCGTCGTCGCCGAGGGCGAGCGCGGCCGTCGTGCGGGCGGTGTCGTCCTCGGCGGCCGTCTGCGCGGAGGCGCCGGGTGGTGTCGTCACAGGTGCCGCACTCCCTCGGGGATCTCGTAGAACGTCGGGTGCCGGTAGGGCTTGTCGGCGGCGGGTTCGAAGAACGGGTCCTTCTCGTCCGGCGAGGAGGCGGTGACCGCGGACGACGGCACGACCCAGATCGAGACGCCCTCGCCGCGCCGGGTGTACAGATCGCGGGCGTTGCGCAGGGCGAGCTCCGCGTCCGGGGCGTGCAGGCTGCCGGCGTGGGTGTGGGAGAGCCCCCGGCGGGAGCGCACGAAGACCTCCCACAGGGGCCAGTCGGTGTCGGTCATGTACGGGTCGCTCCTGTCTCGCCGTTCGCGTGCTTGGCCGCATGGGCCGCTGCCGCCTCCCTGACCCAGGCGCCCTCCTCGTGGGCGCGCCTGCGCCGGGTCAGCCGCTCCTCGTTGCACGGGCCGTTGCCCTTGAGGACGTTCCAGAACTCGGCCCAGTCGATCGGGCCGAAGTCGTGGTGCCCCCGCTCCTCGTTCCACCGCAGGTCCGGGTCGGGGAGGGTGAGGCCGAGCGACTCGGCCTGGGGGACGCAGATGTCGACGAAGCGCTGGCGCAGCTCGTCGTTGGAGTGCCGCTTGATCTTCCAGGCCATCGACTGCGCGGAGTGCTGTGACTCGTCGTCGGGCGGGCCGAACATCATCAGGGACGGCCACCACCAGCGGTCCACCGCGTCCTGGGCCATCGCGTGCTGCTCGGGGGTGCCGCGGCTCAGGGCCAGCAGCAGCTCGTAGCCCTGGCGCTGGTGGAAGGACTCCTCCTTGCAGATGCGCACCATGGCACGTGCGTACGGGCCGTACGAGCAGCGGCACAGGGGCACCTGGTTGGTGATCGCGGCGCCGTCCACCAGCCAGCCGATCGCACCGACGTCGGCCCAGGTCAGCGTGGGGTAGTTGAAGATCGAGGAGTACTTCTGGCGGCCGGAGTGCAGCTTGTCCAGCAGCTCCTCGCGGCTGGTTCCGAGGGTCTCGGCGGCGCTGTAGAGGTACAGGCCGTGTCCTGCCTCGTCCTGCACCTTGGCCATCAGGATCGCCTTGCGGCGCAGCGACGGCGCGCGGGTGATCCAGTTGGCCTCCGGCTGCATGCCGATGATCTCGGAGTGCGCGTGCTGGGCGATCTGCCGGACGAGTGTGGCGCGGTAGGCGTCGGGCATCCAGTCGCGTGGTTCGATCCGCTCGTCGGCGGCGACGGCCGCCTCGAAGGCACGCTCGTGCCCCGCGCCGTCCGGTGCGTCGTGCGTACGGTCGCCGACCGTGCCGCGAGCGGCTGCTGTCGCCATGAGGTCCCCCTCGACCTTGGTTCTTCTCGAGCTGGGTTCTTCCCGGAACACGCTCCCGACCGATCGTTCGGTTCGTGCGGTTCCATGGTGAGACGGCCGCCGCGAGGTGTCAACAGCTGTGGACGACCTCCGGGGCTGTGCTCCGGAGGCCGGTGCTGAGTACCGTTCCCGTGCGACACGGTGGAGCCGCGAAGCGGTGTGCGGGCGGTACGACGGCGCCGCGACCGGGACACGGACCGGGGAATGTGGGAACGGGGCGGGATGAACGCGTACGACGAGGGCTCGCACGCCCGACAGGGACCGGACGGGCCGGACGGGCCGGAGGGACCGGACGGCCCGGAGGAGCCGAGCGACCTCGCCCCGCCGTCCGAGCCGGCCACCGGCGTGGCCGCCCTCTCCCTGCGGTACCGGATCGCCGCCGCGACGGCCCTCGGGGTCGTCGCGGTCGTGGTCTGCGTCCACCTCGGCATGACGTTCCTGCACGTCGCGCCCGCGAACACGGTCTCCAAGGAGCACGGCACGGCGATCGAGGACTGGATCTACCCGGAGTTCGAACAGAACTGGAAGCTGTTCGCCCCCGATCCGCTGCAGCAGAACATCTCCGTCCAGGTCCGCGCCGAGATCCTGACGGCGGACGGGGGAGTGCGGACCACCGGCTGGTACGACCTGTCCGCCCAGGACGGCCGGGCCATCGACGGCAACCTCCTGCCCAGCCACACCCAGCAGAACGAGCTCCGTCGCGCCTGGGACTTCTTCGTCGCCACGCACGACGAGGACGATCGCCCGGTGGGCGTGCGGGGCGTGCTGGCCGAGTCGTATCTGCGCCGGATCATGGTGATGCGGCTCGAACGGTCGGACGCGGCCGGGCCGGGCGGCGTCGTCGACCGGGTCCAGGTCCGCTCCCGCACCGTCGACGTGCCGCCGCCCTGGTGGAGCGAGGAGCAGGTCTCGACGAAGCCGGTGCACCGCACCCTGCCCTGGTGGCCGGTGCCGGAGGACGAGGCCCGGGGAGGCATCGGATGAACCGCTTCTCCCCCAGGGTCCCCGGCGCCGTCGCACGGGTCGCCGACGCCGCCCTCGGCCCGTACCAGACCGCCGTGATCCGGATCGGCTTCAGCGCCACCTGGCTGCTGTTCCTGCTCCGGGAGGCGCCCCACCGCCAGGAGCTGTACGGTCCCGACGGCCCGTGGAACTGGGATCTCGCCGATCAGCTGGTCGGGTCCAACGGCGCCTTCACCGTGCTGCTGTGGTCGGACGGCCAGGGCTGGTTCGAGGCCGGCTACGCGCTCGCGGTGGTGTGGAGCGCGCTGCTGCTGCTGGGCTGGCGCACCCGCACCATGTCGGTGCTGTTCATGGTGGGCGTGCTGTCGCTGCAGAACCGCAGCGTCTTCATGGGCGACGGCGGCGACAACGTCCTGCACCTGATGTCGATCTACCTCGTGTTCACCCGCTGCGGCCAGGTGTGGTCGCTGGACGCGCGGCGCGCCCGGCGCGAGCAGCGGGCCCGCGCGCGGGGGGAACGGCCGCGGGACCGGGTGGGCCCCGCGCTCTGGGGTGTGCTGGGCTTCCTGCTGCTGATGGCGACCCTGGCCGGCCGGATGGACGGTGACTGGTTCGTCCCGGCGCTGCTGTGGGCCGTCTGGGTGGTGCAGGCGCTGTGGTGGCTGGTGGGGCGGCGTGCGCGGACCCCGCAGCCGCGCATCCTGCTGGACGTCGTCGCCAACGTCGTGCACAACGGGGCCCTGCTGGTGATCATGGCCGAGGCCTGTCTGATCTACGCCACGGCCGGCTGGTACAAGGTCCAGGGCTCCCGCTGGCAGGACGGCACCGCGGTCCACTATCCGCTCCACCTGGAGTACTTCTCCCCCTGGCCGGCCCTCGGCGACCTGCTGACCGCCAGCGGCACCCTGGTGATGCTGGTGACGTACGGGACGGTCGCCGTGCAGGTCGCCTTCCCGTTCACCCTGTTCAACCGGCGGGTCAAGAACGTGTTCCTGGTGCTCATGATCACGGAGCACGCCGTGATCGCCGTCGTCCTGGGCCTGCCCTTCTTCTCGCTGGCGATGATCGCGGCCGACGCCGTCTTCCTGCCGACGACGTTCCTGCGCCGCCTGGGCAACGGCTCCACCCGCGGGTACGAGTGGGTGCGGGCCCGCGGGCGGCGGCCCCGCACCCGTACGGGCGGCCCGTCCGTCCCGGGGCCCCGGCCCGCCGACTCGGGAACGCGGGCGGGTGACCGGCCGGCCGCCCCCGCGCCGGGGAAGGCGCCCGGCCCCCGCGCGTAGGCTGCACGTCATGGCCGCCCCCGACCCCGTCCCCGCCCCCGGAACCCCCGTCCCCGCCCGGGACGCGGGTCCCGTCTCCCGCTGGCACCGGCAAAGCGGGACCGCCGTCCTGCTCGACGGCTTCCACGCCCTCAAGCACGCCGTGCGCTTCGGGGCGCAGGTCGAGGTGGCGGTCACCGCGGACCGGGCCGCCGCGCTCGCCCTCGCGGACGAGCTGGCCCCGGACGTCCGGGACGTGCTGGCGGCGCTGCTGGCCGAGGTGCCGCACGCGACGTACGCCTCGCTGGTCCCGCGCCCGCATCCCACCGCCGTCGCCGCCCTCGCCGTGCGGCCCTCCCGCGCGGGCAACCTCGAGAGGCTGGCGCACACCCCGCGCACCGCCCCCGTGGTGGTCCTGGACCAGCCGCGCAACCTGGGCAACGCGGGGGCGGTGATCCGGCTGGCAGCCGGTTTCGGGGCGACCGGTGTCGTCACCACCGGCACCCTCGACCCCTGGCACCCCACGGTCGTGCGGGGCGGGGCCGGGCTGCACTTCGCGACCGCCGTGGAGCGGCTGTCCGTCGACGAACTGCCCGCCGGCCCGGTGTTCGCGCTCGACCCGGAGGGGGACGACATCCGCGCGCTGAAGCTGCCGGACGACGCGCTGCTCGCCTTCGGCTCGGAGCGCAGCGGGCTCTCGGCGGAACTGCGCGCGCGGGCCGACCACCTGGTGGCGCTGCCGATGCACCCCCAGGTCTCCAGCTACAACCTCGCGACCAGTGTGGCCATGACGCTGTACCACTGGAGTGCCACCGGGGGCGCGTCCTAGCGAGGTCCACGTACCCGCGGCGGCCGCCTCACCCGGCCGTCACGCCTCCCGTCGTACCTCGATCACCCGGAACCGGTTGGCCACGAACGCCGCGTCGGTGAGGGTCGCGTTGGCCGCCGGGTTGCCGCCGGAGCCGTGGAAGTCGGAGAACGCGGCCGTCTGGTTGACGTACACCCCGCCGGTGAGGTTGAGGGAGAGCTGGGCCGCCTCCTCCAGGCACACCTCCCGCACGGTCTCCTCGACCTCGGGGGAGGTCGTGTACGCGCCCACGGTCATCGCGCCCTTCTCGCGGACGGTGCGCCGCAGGAGCTCCGCCGCGTCCGAGGCGGAGTCGACCATGACGGCGAAGGAGACCGGTCCGAAGCACTCGCTCATGTAGGCGGCCTCGGCGTCCGGCTTCGAGCCGTCCAGCTTCACGATCACGGGGGTGCGGACCACCGCGTCCGGGAACTCCGGGTGGGCGATCTCCCGGGAGGCGAGGGCGACCTCGCCGAGACCGGCGGCGGCCTCCAGTCGGGCCTTGACGTCCGGGTTGACGATCGCGCCGAGCAGCGCGTTCGCGCGCGCGTCGTCGCCGAGCAGGCCGTCGACCGCCTTCGCGAGGTCGGCGACGACCTCGTCGAAGGACCTGGGGCCCTGGTCGGTGGTGATGCCCTCGCGCGGGATCAGCAGGTTCTGCGGGGTGGTGCACATCTGGCCGCTGTAGAGCGAGAGGGAGAACGCCAGGTTGGCGAGCATGCCCCGGTAGTCGTCGGTCGACTCCACGATCACCGTGTTGACGCCGGCCTTCTCGGTGTGGACCTGCGCCTGGCGGGCGTTGGCCTCCAGCCAGTCGCCGAACTCCGTGGAGCCGGTGTAGTCGATGATCCGGATCTCCGGGCGCGTGGCGAGCGTCTTGGCGATGCCCTCGCCGGGCTTCTCGGCGGCCAGGGCCACCAGGTTCGGGTCGAAACCGGCTTCGGTCAGCACCTGGCGCGCGACCTGGACGGTGAGCGCGAGCGGCAGCACCGCGCGCGGGTGCGGCTTGACCAGGACCGCGTTGCCGGTGGCGAGGGAGGCGAACAGGCCGGGGTAGCCGTTCCACGTCGGGAAGGTGTTGCAGCCGATGACCAGGCCGATGCCGCGCGGGACCGGGGTGAACCGCTTGGTCAGCGCCAGCGGTTCGCGCTTGCCCTGCGGCTTGGTCCACTCCGCGGTGCCGGGGGTGCGCGTCTGCTCGGCGTACGCGTACGCCACCGCCTCCATGCCGCGGTCCTGCGCGTGCGGGCCGCCGGCCTGGAACGCCATCATGAACGCCTGGCCGGAGGTGTGCATGACCGCGTGGGCGAACTCCATCGTCCGGTCGCTGATCCGCCGGAGGATCTCGAGGCAGACCACCGCCCGGGTCTCGGCGCCCGCGTCCCGCCAGGCCCGCATCCCGGCCCGCATGGCGGGCAGCAGCACGTCGAGGTCGGCGTGCGGGTAGCTCACGCCCAGCTCGACGCCGTACGGGGAAGTCTCGCCGCCCACCCAGTCGTCCGTGCCGGGCTGGCCGAGGTCGAGGCGGGTGCCGAGCAGGGCGTCGAAGGCGGCCTTGCCCGCCGCCGGGTCCAGACTGTCGTCCTTCCCGTAGGCCTTGGGGTGTTCGGGGTGCGGGGACCAGTACGCACGGGTGCGGATCGCCTCCAGCGCCCGGTCCAGGGTGGGCCGGTGCCGGGTGATCAGCTGCTGCGCGGTGAGTTCGGCGGCCATCGGGGACCAACTCCTCGTCGAGTTCGTGGGCCGGGCCCAAGCATGGGCGGGGGGATGTCGGAACACGGGCGGTCAGGGTTAGAGTAACCGAACGATCGGTCGGGACAAGGGGTCCGCCGCATCTGTGGACCGGCTCGTGCGGGAGGATCGCGCACATGACAGCACTCGACCTCAGCAGCCCCGTGGCCGTCGTCGGCGCCGGCACCATGGGCCAGGGCATCGCCCAGGTCGCCCTGGTCGCGGGCCATCCCGTGCGGCTGTACGACGCCGTTCCCGGCCGGGCCCGGGAGGCGGCCGACGGGATCACGGCCCGGCTCGACCGGCTGGTGGCCAAGGAGCGGCTCACCGCCGCCGACCGGGACGCGGCCCGCGCCCGCCTGCGGCCCGTCGACGACCTCGCGGGACTCGCGGACTGTGCCCTGGTGGTCGAGGCCGTCCTGGAGCGCCTGGACGTCAAGCAGGAGCTGTTCCGCGCGCTGGAGGACGTCGTCGACGACGACTGCCTGCTCGCCACCAACACCTCGTCCCTGTCGGTCACCGCCATCGGCGGCGCGCTGAGAGCCCCCGGGCGCTTCGTGGGCCTGCACTTCTTCAACCCGGCCCCGCTGCTGCCGCTCGTCGAGGTCGTCTCCGGCTTCGCCACCGAGGTCGCGCACGCCACGCGGGCGTACGAGACGGCCCGCGCCTGGGGCAAGACGCCGGTCGCCTGCGCCGACACCCCCGGCTTCATCGTCAACCGGGTCGCCCGGCCCTTCTACGCCGAGGCCTTCGCGGTGTACGAGTCCCAGGCGGCCGACCCGGCCACGATCGACGCGGTGCTGCGCGAGTCCGGCGGCTTCCGCATGGGCGCCTTCGAACTGACCGACCTCATCGGGCAGGACGTCAACGAGGCCGTCACCCACTCGGTGTGGCAGGCCTTCTTCCAGGACGTGCGCTTCACGCCCTCCCTGGCCCAGCGCCGGCTGGTCGAGTCCGGCCGTCTCGGCCGCAAGAGCGGCCGGGGATGGTACGACTACTCCGATCACTCCGATCACTCCGATCACTCCGACCGTACGGACCGCTCCGGCCGCGCGGACGGCGCCGGGCGTCCCGAGCCGCACACCGCGGAGCCGGTGGCGCCGCCCGCGTACGTGGTCGCCGAGGGCGATCTGGGCCCCGCCTCGGAGCTGCTCGCACTGATCCGGGAGGCGGGCGTCGAGGTCCGCGCGGAGGACGAGGACAACGGCACCCGGCTGGTGCTGCCCGGCGGTGGTCAACTGGTGCTCGCGGACGGGCAGACGTCGGTGGAGTTCCGCGACGTCGTCTACTTCGACCTCGCCCTCGACTACCGGGAGGCCGGCCGGATCGCCCTGTCCCACTCCCAGGACACCTCCCCGCGGACCGTCGCCGAGGCCATCGGCCTGTTCCAGGCGCTCGGCAAGAAGGTCAGCGTCATCGGCGACGTCCCGGGCATGATCGTCGCGCGTACGGTGGCGCGGATCATCGACCTGGCGGTCGAGGCCGTCGCCAAGGGCGTGGCCACCGAGGAGGACGTCGACACCGCGATGCGCCTGGGCGTCAACTACCCGCTGGGGCCGCTGGAGTGGAGCAGGCGGCTCGGCGGCACCTGGGCCTGCTCCGTGCTGGACAACCTGCACGAGTGCGATCCGTCCGGCCGCTACGCGCCGTCACTCGCGCTGTACCGCCACGCCTACACCTCGGACAAGCGGGAGGGCACCCCATGAGCACCGCCCGGCGCGACACGTACACCCCGGAGACCCTGCTGGCCGTCGCCGTGCGGGTGTTCAACGAACGTGGCTACGACGGCACCTCGATGGAGCACCTCTCCAGGGCGGCGGGCATCTCCAAGTCGTCGATCTACCACCACGTGGCGGGCAAGGAGGAGCTGCTGCGGCGTGCGGTGAGCCGGGCGCTGGACGGTCTCTTCGGCATCCTCGACGAGGAGCAGGCGCGCGTGGGGCGGGCCGCCGAGCGGCTGGAGCACGTCGTACGGCGCACGGTCGAGGTCCTGATCGCGGAGCTGCCGTACGTGACGCTGCTGCTGCGGGTGCGCGGCAACACGGACACCGAGCGGTGGGCCCTGGAGCGGCGGCGCGAGTTCGACCACCGGGTGGCGGGGCTGATGAAGGCCGCGGCGGCGGAAGGGGACGTGCGCGGCGACATAGAGGTGCGCCTGGCGACCCGGCTGGTCTTCGGGATGATCAACTCGCTCGTCGAGTGGTACCGGCCCGACGGACGCGGCACCAGCGAGCGCGAAGTGGCCGACGCGGTGGTCCGGCTGGCCTTCTCGGGACTGCGCAGGGCGGCCTGACCCGACGGGCGTCCCGCGGGCGGTCCCGCCTCAGCCCTGCGGTTCCAGGTCTTCCTCCTCGAACACCAGCAGGGTGCGGGTGCTGAGCACCTCGGGGATCGCCTGGAGCCGGGTCAGCACCAGCTCGCGCAACGTCCGGTTGTCCGGCGTGTGCACCAGGAGCAGCACGTCGAAGTCGCCGCCCACCAGGGCGATGTGGGAGGCGCCGGGGAGCTGTCTGAGCTGCTCGCGGACCGTGCGCCAGGTGTTCTGGACGATTTTCAGGGTGATGTACGCGGACGTGCCGTGGCCGGCGCGTTCGTGGTCGACGCGGGCCCCGAAGCCGCGGATGACGCCGTCCTCCACGAGCCGGTTGATCCGGGCGTAGGCGTTGGCGCGCGAGACGTGGACCCGTTCGGCGACCGACCGGACCGAGGCACGGCCGTCCGCCTGGAGCATGCGCAGGATGTCCTGGTCCACGGCGTCCAGGGGGCGTGCGGGCGGCAGCGCTCCGGTACCCCCCGGTCCTTCGGCCATTTGTTCAGACGACACGCGCCCCCGCCTCTCCGTCATGGACGTACTGCGTCCATCTCAGGCTGTGGAGAACCGTTTGTCCACAGCCTGGTACCACCCGTAGCCAAAATGCACCGGCGACCGAACAATCGGTTGGTGAGGCGCGTCACAGACGCCGCGCCTCCACAGCCGCTCCCACGAGGAGGTGCCGTCATGACGGTCATGGAGCAGCGGGGCGCTTATCGGCCGACCCCGCCGCCCGCCTGGCAGCCCCGTACCGACCCCGCGCCGCTGCTGCCCGACGCGGAGCCGTACCGGGTGCTCGGCACCGAGGGGGCCGACCGGGCCGACCCGGAGCTGCTGCGCCGGCTGTACGCGGAACTGGTCAGGGGCCGCCGCTACAACGCGCAGGCCACCGCCCTCACCAAGCAGGGCCGTCTCGCGGTCTACCCCTCCAGCACCGGCCAGGAGGCCTGCGAGGTCGCCGCGGCGCTGGTCCTGGAGGAGCAGGACTGGCTCTTCCCGAGCTACCGCGACACGCTCGCCGTCATTGCACGCGGAGTGGACCCCGTACAGGCGCTCACCCTGCTGCGCGGCGACTGGCACACCGGTTACGACCCCCACGAGCACCGGGTCGCACCGCTGAGCACCCCGCTCGCCACCCAGCTGCCGCACGCCGTCGGACTCGCGCACGCCGCCCGCCTCAAGGGCGACGACGTGGTCGCGCTGGCCATGGTCGGCGACGGCGGCACCAGCGAGGGCGATTTCCACGAGGCGCTGAACTTCGCCGCCGTGTGGCGGGCCCCGGTGGTCTTCCTCGTCCAGAACAACGGCTTCGCGATCTCCGTACCGCTCGCCAAGCAGACCGCGGCCCCGTCGCTGGCCCACAAGGCCGTCGGCTACGGCATGCCCGGCCGGCTGGTCGACGGCAACGACGCGGCCGCCGTCCACGAGGTCCTGGCCGACGCCGTCCGCCAAGCGCGTGCGGGCGGCGGTCCGACCCTGGTCGAGGCGATCACCTACCGCGTGGAGGCCCACACCAACGCCGACGACGCGACCCGCTACCGCGGCGACGCCGAGGTGGAGGCATGGAAGAAGCACGACCCCGTCGCGCTTCTGGAGCAGGAGCTGACCCGGCGCGGCCTGCTCGACGACGACTGCGTCGCCGCCGCCCGCCAGGACGCCGAGACCCTGGCCGCCGACCTGCGGGAACGCATGAACCAGGACCCCGTGCTCGACCCCATGGAACTGTTCGCCCACGTCTACGCCGAGCCCACCCCGCAGCTGCTGGAGCAGCGGGAACAGCTGCGGGCCGAGCTGGCGGCCGAGGCCGAGGCCGGGGCCGAGCCGGAAGGGGGGCAGCGATGACCACCGTCGCCGCCAAGCCGGCCACCATGGCGCAGGCACTCACCCGCGCGCTGCGCGACGCCATGGCCGAGGACCCGTCCGTGCACGTCCTGGGCGAGGACGTGGGCACCCTCGGCGGTGTCTTCCGCATCACCGACGGACTCGCCCAGGAGTTCGGCGAGGACCGCTGCACGGACACCCCGCTGGCCGAGGCGGGCATCCTCGGCACGGCCGTCGGCATGGCGATGTACGGCCTGCGGCCGGTCGTGGAGATGCAGTTCGACGCGTTCGCCTACCCGGCGTTCGAGCAACTGGTGTCGCACGTCGCGAGGATGCGCAACCGCACGCGCGGAAAGATGCCCCTGCCGCTCACCATCCGTGTCCCCTACGGCGGCGGCATCGGCGGCGTCGAGCACCACAGCGACTCCTCCGAGGCGTACTACATGGCGACTCCGGGGCTCCATGTCGTCACGCCCGCGACCGTCCCGGACGCCTACGGACTGCTGCGCGCCGCCATCGCCTCCGACGACCCGGTCGTCCTGCTCGAGCCCAAGCGGCTGTACTGGTCGAAGGACTCCTGGGATCCGGAACGGCCGGCGTCCGTTGAACCGTTGGGCCGTGCGGTGGTGCGGCGCGCCGGCCGGAGCGCCACGCTCATCACGTACGGGCCGTCCGTTCCCGTCTGCCTGGAGGCGGCCGAGGCGGCCCGGGCCGAGGGCTGGGACCTCGAGGTCGTCGATCTGCGCTCCCTGGTGCCGTTCGACGACGAGACGGTGTGCGCCTCGGTGCGGCGGACCGGACGCGCGGTCGTCGTCCACGAGTCGGGCGGCTTCGGCGGCCCCGGCGGGGAGATCGCGGCCCGGGTCACGGAGCGCTGCTTCCACCATCTGGAGGCGCCGGTGCTGCGGGTGGCCGGGTTCGACCTCCCGTATCCGCCGCCGATGCTGGAGCGCCACCACCTGCCCGGCGTGGACCGGATCCTGGACGCCGTGGGGCGTCTGCAGTGGGAGGCCGAGAGCTGATGGCACAGGTGCTGGAGTTCAAGCTCCCCGACCTCGGTGAGGGGCTCACCGGGGCGGAGATCGTGCGCTGGCTGGTCGAGGTGGGCGATGTCGTCACCGTCGACCAGCCGGTCGTCGAGGTCGAGACGGCCAAGGCGATGGTGGACGTGCCCTGCCCGTACGGGGGTGTGGTCACCGCCCGCTTCGGCGAGGAGGGCACCGAACTGCCGGTGGGCGCCCCGCTGCTCACGGTGGCCGTGGAGGGACCGGAGACCGACCGGACACCGGGTGAGGACCGCCGGCCTGCCGCTTCGAGCGAGGCCTCCGGCAACGTCCTGGTGGGTTACGGCACCTCGGAGGCTCCGGCCCGGCGCCGCAGGGTGCGGCCGGGACAGCCGGTGTCCGCCACGTCCGCCACGTCCGCCGGGCGCACCGTGCTCGCGGCCGGGGCGCTGGACGGTCCGGTCCCCGTGATCTCACCCCTGGTGCGCAGGCTGGCCCGGCAGAACGGCCTGGACCTGCGGGGGATGACGGGTTCCGGGCCCGAGGGGCTGATCCTGCGGGCGGACGTGGAGCACGCGCTCCGGGCCGCCGGCACGCAGCAGGCCCACCAGGACCGGACGGCCGCCACCGAGCCGCACGCGCCGGCGGCGCGGGCCCACACGCCGGCCGCCGGTACCGCGGTCCCGGGGGTCGTCCGCGTCCCCCTCAAGGGCATCCGGGGCGCCGTGGCCGACAAGCTCTCCCGCAGCCGCACCGAGATACCGGACGCGACCTGCTGGGTGGACGCCGACGCGACCGAGCTGATGCGGGCACGGGCCGCGATGAACGCCTCGGGCGGTCCGAAGATCTCCGTGCTCGCCCTGCTGGCCCGGATCTGCACCGCCGCGCTGGCCCGCTTCCCAGAGCTCAACTCCTCCGTGGACACGGAGGCCAGGGAGATCGTCCGGCACGCGGCCGTGCACCTCGGTTTCGCCGCGCAGACCGAGCGGGGACTGGTCGTCCCCGTCGTCGAGGACGCGCACACGCGGGACGCGGAGTCGCTCACCGCGGAGTTCGCCCGGCTGACCGGGGCGGCCCGGTCCGGGACGCTGACGCCCGCCGAACTCACGGGCGGAACCTTCACGTTGAACAATTACGGCGTCTTCGGCGTCGACGGCTCCACCCCGATCATCAACCACCCCGAGGCCGCCATGCTCGGCGTCGGCCGCATCGTCCCCAAGCCCTGGGTCCACGAGGGCGAGCTGGCGGTGCGACAGGTCGTGCAGCTCTCGCTCACCTTCGACCACCGGGTCTGCGACGGCGGCACGGCGGGCGGTTTCCTGCGCCATGTGGCGGACTGCGTGGAGCAACCGGCGGTGCTGCTGCGGACGCTGTGAGGTCCGGTTCCCCCCCGCCGCGTCCGTTCCCGGACACCGTGCCCCCGCGTTCCCCGTGATCGCGGGGGCACGCATACTCGAGGGGTGACCGAGTACGAGCTCCCTGGTGCTCCCGGTGCCGGACCCGATGCCGTGGGAGACCGGGGCCGGGGCCGGGGCCGGGACCGGGACCGTGACCGTGAGCTCGACCGGGGCCCCGCACCGGATGCGGCGGCGCCGCTCGAGCCCGCCGCGTACGACGCCCTCGTGCTCGCCGGTGGCGGCGCCCGGCGGCTCGGGGGCGCGGACAAGCCCGGCGTGCGGGTGGGCGGTCGGGCGTTGCTCGACCGGGTGCTCGCGGCCTGCGCCGACGCCCGCACCACCGTGGTCGTGGCCGATCCCCGCCCCACCTCCCGGCCCGTGCTCTGGGCGCGCGAGGAGCCGCCGGGTGGCGGCCCGCTCGCCGCGCTCGACGCCGGGATCCGGCTCAGCACCGCGGAGTACGTGGTGCTGCTCTCCGCCGACCTGCCGTTCCTCGACGGGCGCACGGTCGACGAGCTGCTGACCACCCTCCGTAGGAGCCCGGCCGACGGGGCCGTACTGACCGACGCCGACGGACGGGACCAGCCACTCGTGGCCGCGTACCGCACGGCGGCCCTGCGCCGCGAACTCGCCGCGCTCGGCGAACGGCACGGCCGGCTGGCCGGACTGCCGCTGCGCCGGCTGACCGGCTCGCTCGACCTCACCAGGATCTTCGGCCCGGTGGCGTCCTTCGACTGCGACACCTGGGACGACATCGCCGCCGCCAGAGCACGCATCAGGGAGCATGGACACGTGTTGGATGAATGGATTACCGCAGTCAAGGACGAGCTGGGCATCGATCTGGACGTCGACACCGGCGTCCTCCTCGACCTCGCCCGTGACGCCGCCCACGGCGTGGCCAGGCCGGCCGCGCCGCTGACCACCTTCCTCGTCGGTTACGCGGCGGCCCGCGCGGGCGGTGACCGGGAAGCCGTGGCCGAGGCCGCCCGCAAGGCCGCGGCCCTCGCCACCCGCTGGGCCGACGAGGACACCCCCGACGCCGCCCCCGCCGCTCCCGACGCCGCCCCCGGCACGAGCCCGGACGCCCGATGACCGCGCCCGACGCCCGAGCCGAGGAGGACACCGAGAGCGCCGAGAGCGCCGAGAGCGCCGAGAGCGCCAAGAGCGCCGAGAGCGCCAAGAGCGCCGAGGACACCGAGGACGCCGATGATCTCGACGTCGAGGAGGCTCTCGCCCTCGTGAACGAAGCTTCCGGCCGCACCCCCGGCCGCGCCTCCGGCACCTCCGGCCGTACCTCCGGCGCCCCCGGGCACGCCCCCTCCGAGCACCGTCCGCGCCGTCACGGCGTCCCCTGGACCGAGGCCCGCGCCATCGCCGAGCACGCCGTCCGCAACGGCACCGGCCGCAACGGCACCGGAGGCCGCGCCACCCGCCGTACCCGGGTCGCCCCGGTCTCCGTGCCGCTCGACTCCGCCCTCGGCCTCACCCTGGCCGCCCCCCTCACGGCCCTCACCGACCTGCCCTCCTTCGACACCTCGGCCATGGACGGCTGGGCGGTTTCCGGCCCGGGGCCCTGGACCGTGCGGGAGGAAGGCGTCCTCGCCGGGCACGCCGCGCGCACCCCGCTCACCGACGGCGAAGCCGTCCGTATCGCCACCGGCGCCCGGGTCCCCCCGGAGACCACCGCCGTCCTCCGCAGCGAACACGGCCGCACCGACGCCAAGGGCCGCCTGCACGCCGCCGCGCCCCGGGGCACCGGCACGGCCCGGGCCGGGCACACCGCCACGGTGGCGCACGGTCAGGACATCCGTCCCCGCGGCCAGGAATGCCGCAGCGGTGACCAGCTGCTGTCGGCCGGCACCCTGGTGACGCCCGCCGTGCTGGGCCTCGCCGCGGCCGCCGGATACGACACCCTCAGCGCATTCCCCCGACCTCGCGTCGAGGTCCTCGTCCTCGGCGACGAGCTGCTCACGGGGGGCCTTCCGCACGACGGGCTGATCCGGGACGCGCTCGGTCCGATGCTGCCGCCCTGGCTGCGCGCACTGGGCGCCGAGGTCACCGCGGTCCGCCGGGTCCGCGACGACGCGCGCACGCTGCACAAGGCGATCACGACATCCGATGCCGATCTCGTCGTCACCACCGGCGGCACCGCCGCGGGCCCGGTCGACCACGTCCACCCGACGCTGAGCCGCATCGGAGCCGAACTCCTGGTGGACGGGGTCGATGTACGCCCCGGCCACCCCATGCTCCTGGCCCGCACCAAGGAGAACCAGCACCTCGTCGGTCTGCCGGGCAATCCCCTCGCCGCCGTCTCCGGACTGCTCACGCTCGCCGAACCCCTGCTGCGTGCCCTCGCGGCCCGCCCGGCCCCCGAGCCGTACACGATGCCGCTGCGGGACGCGGTCCAGGGGCATCCGCACGACACCCGGCTCATCCCCGTCGTGCTGCGCGGGGACATCGCCCTGCCGCTGCACTACAACGGTCCCGCCATGCTGCGCGGCATCGCGGCGGCCGATGCCCTCGCCGTCGTACCGCCGGGCGGCACGCGGCCCCGGCAGGAGACGGAACTGCTCGACCTCCCCTGGGCGTCCGGGGGAATCGGGGTGTGTTTCACGTGAAACTTCCGGGTCAGGACGCCATTGCTCGCCAGGCGGACGAGCACTTGGTGACGCATCGGGTGAAGCTGCCGAGGAAGGTGGTCGAGCACCCGATCCGCCAGGTCACCAAACGGCTGTCCATGGCTTTGCTGATCCTCGTGGTGACGGCGTTGATCGTGTACCTCGACCGCGGCGGCTACAACGACGGCGCCGACGGCACCCTCGACTTCCTCGATGCCTTCTACTACGCGACCGTCACCCTCTCCACCACCGGATACGGCGACATCACGCCGGTCAGCGACAGCGCCCGGCTGACCAATATCCTCGTCATCACGCCGTTGCGCGTGATGTTCCTGATCATCCTGGTCGGCACCACCCTCGAAGCCCTCACCGAACGCACCCGGGAGGAGTGGCGACTGAACCGATGGAGGTCCACGTTGCGTGATCACACCGTTGTCGTCGGATTCGGCACGAAGGGCAGGTCCGCGATCCGGACCATCTGCAAGACGGGACTCCGCAAGGAGCAGGTCGTGGTGGTCGACCCCAGCGGCAAGGCGATCGAAGCCGCCGCGGCCGACGGATACGCGGGCGTCATAGGGGACGCGACGCGCAGCGAGGTGCTGAAGCGGGCCGAGGTGTACCGGGCGAAGCAGATCATCATCGCCACGCAGCGCGACGACACCGCTGTGCTGGTGACGCTGACGGCCCGACAGCTCAACCGTGGCGCGAAGATCGCGGTCGCGGTGCGCGAGGAGGAGAACGCTCCGCTGCTGAAGCAGTCCGGCGCCGACGCGGTCATCACCAGCGCCAGCGCGGCCGGCCGGCTGCTCGGGCTGTCGCTGCTCAGCCCCGCGGCCGGCGTGGTGATGGAGGATCTCATCCAGCAGGGCACGGGGCTCGACATGGTCGAACGGCCGGTCATAAAGGCCGAGGTGGGCAGGACGCCGCGAGAGGTCGACGATCTGGTGGTGAGCGTCCTGCGCGGGCACCGGTTGCTCGGCTACGACGACGCGAACGTCGGGACGCTCGAGCTGACCGACCGGCTGATCACGATCGTGCGGAGGACGCCGGCCAGGCAGGTGGCGCCCGACATGCGCCCGCTCCCCCGGGACTGACCGCAGACCCCGCGGACGGTACGGGCCTCATGGCCCGTACCGTCCGCGGGCCCGTGTCACTTGCGGTTGTAGAGCCGCATCGTGATCGGTCCGAAGACCAGCACGAACAGGGCGGACCACCCCAGTGACCAGGCGACCTCGTCGGCCGGCCAGTCGCCCGCCATCAGCCCGCGCACCGCGGACGCCAGATGCGTGACGGGACTGTTGTTGACGAACGCCTGGAGCCAGCCCGGCATGGTGCGCGGGTCGACGAAGACGTTGGACAGGAAGGTGAGCGGGAAGATCACCATCATGCTGACGCCCATGACCGACTTCTCGGTGCGCAGCATCAGCCCGAACATCGTCCAGATCCACGAGAACGCGAACGCGAAGGCCACCAGCAGGACGATCCCCGCGAGCACACCGGCCACCCCGCCGTCCGGACGGTAGCCGAGGACCATGCCCACGGTGAGCATCACGACCGAGGCGATGGTGTAGCGCAGGGCGTCGCCGAGCAGGTAGCCGACCATCGTCGACGGACGCCAGATCGGCAGGGTGCGGAACCGGTCGAACACACCCTTCTCGATGTCCGTGTTGACCGAGACACCGGTGTACATCGTGATCATCACGACCGACATCACCAGGATGCCGGGCAGCAGGAACTGGATGTACTCCTTCGGCGAGCCGGCCAGCGCCCCGCCGAAGAGGTACGTGTACATCAGCACCATCATGATCGGGAACGCGGTGACGTCGAACAGCTGCTCCGGCACATGCTTGATCTTGAGGATCGCGCGCCAGCCGAAGGTCAGTGAGGCCGACCACGCGCTGGGCCGCGGCGGGCGCTCCTTCGCGACCAGCAGCTCGGCCAGGGAGTCGGTGCGGACCGGGGCGAGTTCCGCGCTCTCGGTGGTCGTCGTCGCGGTGCTCATGCCGCCACCTCGTCCTTCGGGCCGTGGGAGCGGTCGCCCCCGGAGCCCGAGCCGGGACCGGATCCGGGACCAGATCCGGGACCGGATCCGGGGCCCGGGCCCGGTCCGGAGGCGTGGGTGTCATGCCCGGTGAGGGCGAGGAACACCTCGTCCAGGCTGGGCTGGCCGAGCGAGAAGTTGTCGACGGTGATGCCGGCCGCGGCCAGTTCGCTCAGCGCGCGAGCGGCCTGTCCGGCGGCGGTGTCGTGGTGCACGGCCGTCCCCGGGCGGGCGGTGAGCGCCACCGGGTCGGGTTCGAGCTGCACCTGTGCGTCGAGTGTCCGGCGCAGCAGGTCCGCCGCGCGGGGCCGGTGGTCCGGATCGCGCAGCCGCAGATGGACGGAGCCGGCGCCGACGGACGCCTTCAGCTCGCCCTTGGTGCCCTCGGCGATCACCTTCCCGCGGTCGATGACGGCGATCCGGGACGCCAGCTGGTCGGCCTCGTCCAGGTACTGCGTGGTCAGCAGCACGGTGGTGCCCTGGGCGACCACCGCGCGCACGATGTCCCACACCTGGTTGCGGCTGCGCGGGTCCAGACCGGTCGTCGGTTCGTCGAGGAACAGCAGGTCGGGGGTGTTGAGGATGGACGCGGCGATGTCGATGCGCCGCCGCATGCCGCCCGAGTAGTGCTTGACCTGCCTGGCCGCCGCCTCCGTCAGACCGAAGGCCTCCAGAAGCTGGGCGGCACGGGTGCGGGCGGCCGGTTTGCGGTGGCCGAGGAGCCGGGCCAGCAGGATCAGGTTCTCCGCGCCGGTGAGGTCCTCGTCCACGGACGCGTACTGCCCGGTGAGGCTCACCAGGCCGCGCACCGTGTCGGCCTCGCGCACGACGTCGTGACCGAAGACGTGCGCGTCGCCGCCGTCCGGCCGGAGGAGGGTGGCGAGCATTTTCACGGTGGTGGTCTTGCCGGCGCCGTTCGGTCCGAGGACGCCGTACACCGTGCCGGCCGGCACGGCGAGATCGACTCCGTCCACGGCCCGTGTCTCACCGAAGGTCTTGACCAGGCCGGCGGTCTCGATCGCCAGGCCGGACGTCTGCGTGCTCATGCTGGAGGTCCTTCCGCATGCTGGGGCTACGCATGGAGAGACCGTCACCGTCGCGCGAATTCATCGCTCCGGCACATGGTTCTCCCCGGGAACCGGTCCGATGGCGGAACCGCCTCCGCCCGTCGGCCCGGGCCGACCGACCGATGGCGCGCGGACGGCGCGGGTGAAGCGGGCCAGGGAGTAGCGTCGCCCCCATGTATGCGATCACGATTCCCGAACCCGGTGGACCCGAGGCGCTGGTGTGGGAGCAGGTCCCCGATCCCGTCCCCGGCCCGGGCGAGGTGCTCGTCGAGGTGGTGGCCGGTGCCGTCAACCGTGCCGACATCATGCAGCGGCAGGGTTTCTACGACCCCCCGCCCGGCGCCTCCCCCTACCCCGGTCTGGAGTGTTCCGGGCGGATCACCGCACTCGGCCCCGGGGTGACCGGGTGGGCGGTCGGCGACGAGGTCTGCGCGCTGCTCGCCGGCGGCGGCTACGCCCAGCAGGTCGCCGTCCCGGTCGGACAGCTGCTCCCCGTCCCGGAGGGGCTCGACGTCAAGCAGGCGGCGGCGCTCCCGGAGGTCGTCTGCACGGTCTGGTCGAACGTCTTCATGGTGGCCCACCTCCGCCCCGGCGAGACCGTGCTCGTGCACGGCGGGTCCAGCGGCATCGGCACCATGGCCGTCCAGCTCGCCAAGGCCGTCGGCGCCAGGATCGCCGTCACCGCCGGAACCAAGGAGAAGCTGGACCACTGCGCCGAACTGGGTGCCGACATCCTGATCAACTACCGCGAACAGGACTTCGTCGCCGAGCTGAAGGAGGCGACCGGCGGCGCGGGCGCGGACGTCATCCTCGACATCATGGGCGCCAAGTACCTGGACCGCAATGTCCAGGCCCTCGCGGTCAACGGCCGGCTCGCGATCATCGGCCTCCAGGGCGGCGTCAAGGGCGAACTGAACATCGGCGCGCTGCTGAGCAAGCGCGCCGCGATCAGCGCGACGTCACTGCGCGCCCGGCCGCCGGAGGAGAAGGCGGCGATCGTCGCGGCCGTCCGGGACCACGTGTGGCCCCTGATCGCCGACGGCCATGTGCGCCCCGTCGTCGACCGTGAGCTCCCGATGTCGGAGGCGGCCGAGGCCCACCGTGTCGTGGAGGAGAGCGGTCACATCGGCAAGGTGCTGCTGGTCGCGCCGTAGGGCCGCCGGACCACTGGATCCGTGGGCCCGGGGCTTCAGCTGCGCCGGAGTCTCAGGCCCACGAACGCCAGCCCCAGCCCGAGCCCCATGAGGACCAGCCCGCTCCCCAGCGGCAGGATGCGCACCACGGGCTCCGCGCCGGCGGCGGTGTTCGACGCGGGACTCTGCGACGCTCCGGAGGACGGCGGAACGGCCTCCCCCGACTCCGGCGCCCGGCGGGTGGCGCCGACGCCGCCTTCCTCGGGCAGGCGCGTACCGGCTGCGGCATCCGCGGCGCCCGACGCTTCGGGCGGAACACCGATGCCCGCCTCCCGCGGCTTCCCGGCATGCGCGCCGTCTCCGAGGCCGGAGGACTTCGGCACCGCGTTCACCCCGCCGCGGTCGGCCCCGCCTCCGCTGTCGTGCGGTCCGCCGTCGTGTCCGCCCCGCGGACCCGTCTCCCCGGACCTCCCGGGTTCCTCGGGTGTTCCGGGCTCCCCGGGTTTCCTGTGCTCGCCGGTCTTCGCCGTCTCCCCGCTCGGTTCCGTCGTCTCGGGCACCTCCCGTCCCGGCCGCTCCCGCCCTTCGCCCGGCCGGCTCCCGGCCCTGGAGGGTTCGGCGGAGGGCACCGGCGACGGCGCCCCCGCAGACGAGAGGGGCGAGAGCGGCGAGAGCGGAGAGAAAGGCGAGAAGGGTGAGAGCGGTGAGAAAGAGGAGAACGGAGAGAGGGGGGTGAGGGGAGAGAGCGGTGAGAGGGGCGCGGGAGACGGCGAGGGCTCGCGGTGCGGCACATCGGTGTGCTCGTCCGGCGCCTCCTGGTGCCCGGCGACCGCCCTCCCGACCTCCTGGTGGCCGGCGACCTCCCTCTCGGCCCCGAAAGCCGCAGTCGTACCGAAGGGCGCCGGGGCAGGGACGTGCGGCATCACCACCCCCACCCCTGCCGTCACCCCGAGCACGACGCCCGCTCGCAGGGCGACCCCCGCTCCCACTACACGCAGCCATGGAGTCACGACCGTGACCTCCCGCGCCGGGCCGGTGCCCGTTCGCACCGCCGGCTAGATGGGCCGGATGGACTCCCACAGGTTCCCATTCCTTCGCACACCCGGCATTACGGATACCCCCGTCAGGGGGGCCCGGAAGTGTGCGGTGGGCGTGCGAGAGAATGGCCTCATGGAGATGCCGAGGAACGAACGGTCGCCGGACAATCCGCAGGTACTGGTCGTCGGCCAGGACGGCATGGCGCTCGGTGGCGGCACCGGGGACGAGGACTCCCGCGAGGTTCCGGTGACGGAGCAGGTGGAGCAGCCCGCGAAGGTCATGCGGATCGGCAGCATGATCAAGCAGTTGCTGGAGGAGGTGCGCGCGGCTCCTCTGGACGAGGCCAGCCGGGCGCGGCTCAAGGAGATCCACGCCAGCTCGGTGAAGGAGCTGGAGGACGGGCTCGCGCCGCAGCTGGTCGAGGAGCTGGAGCGGCTCTCCCTGCCCTTCACGGACGAGGCGACCCCGAGCGACGCCGAACTGCGGATCGCGCAGGCCCAGCTGGTGGGCTGGCTGGAAGGCCTCTTCCACGGCATCCAGACCACGCTCTTCGCCCAGCAGATGGCCGCGCGTGCCCAGCTGGAGCAGATGCGCCGCGCCCTCCCGCCGGGCATGGGCGACGGCGGCCAGGAGGAACCCCCGATGGGCGGCCGCGTGGGCGGCCCGTACCTGTAAGCGTCCCGGCGCGGTCCACGAATCCCGCGGTGCACGAACACGAAGGGGTCCGGCCCGGAGGCCGGGCCCCTTTCACCTGTTCCGCTTGTTCCGCCTTGTTCCTCCTGGGCCGCGCCCGGGGGGCGCCCGGGGGCCCGGTCAGGCGGACGGTGGGTTGCCCGTGGAGACGTAGAGCTGGATCTTGGGCATGTCCTCGGGGTCGACGGCCGTGCCGGCGGCGGGGAACTGGTTCATGACCGTCCCCTCGCCGTAGGTGTTCTCGTTGACGTCGCGCACGTCCAGGTCCCAGCCGGCTTGCTGGAAGCACTCCTTGACCGACTTGATGTACTTGAACTTCAGCTTCGGGATCTCGATCTTGTCGGGGTCGTTGTACGACTCCTTCGGCTCCGTGCACTCGTCCGGGTCGATCGTCCTGGACGGGTCGGGTCCCCGGTGGCCGGCCGCCTTCTCGACGGACGCGGACGCCGACGGCGAACTGCCCCCGCCGCCCTGGTCGTCGCCGTTCCCCCCGCCGTTGGACAGCAGTGCCGCGACCAGGCCGCCGACGGCGAGCACGGACACGGCGATCGATCCGATGATCACCGGCTTGTTGTTCCTGCCGCGGCCCGCACCGCCCGGAGCCGGGTTCTGGGGTGTCAGGTCGTACGGCGGCGGGGTCGACGGGCCGCTCTGCTGCGGGGCGTACGGCGACGGGTGGGGCGTCTGGTAGCCGCCCTGCTGCGGATAGCCGTACCCCGCAGAAGGAGCGGGGGCCGGAGTGCCGTACGGGTTCGGGTGCGGGGCCGGCTGGTACGGCGTCCGGACGCTGCCCTGGACCCCCGGCGCCGACGATTGGTCGACCGGCGGGAACACCGCGGAGCCGACGCCCGAGCCGCTCTGTCCGGGGGTGCCGGGGACGATGTTCGGCGGGGCCGCCTGGAAGGACTGGCTCACCCGCAGGCACTCGCCGCGCATGGCCTCGGCGCTGGGGAAGCGCTCGTTCGGATTCTTCTTCAGCGCGCGGGCGATCAGCGCGTCGACGGCCGGGGGCAGCGCGCGGTTGACCGAGGAGGCGATCGGTGGCTCCTCCTGCACGTGCGCGTAGGCGATGGCCAGCGGCGAGTCCGCGTCGAACGGGAGCCGCCCGGTGACCAGTTGGAAGAGCATGATGCCGACCGAGTACAGGTCGGAGCGCGCGTCGACGCCCCGGCCGAGCGCCTGCTCCGGCGAGAGGTACTGCGGGGTGCCGACGACCATGCCGGTCTGCGTCATCGACGTCACGCCGGACTGCATGGCGCGGGCGATGCCGAAGTCCATCACCTTGACCACGCCGCGCTTGGTCATCATCACGTTGCCCGGCTTGATGTCCCGGTGGACCAGGCCCTTCTCGTGGCTGATCTCCAGGGCGGCCAGCACGTCGGCGGTGATCTTCAGCGCCTTGTCGGCGGGCATCGCGCCCTGCTGCCGTACGTCCTCGTCGAGCAAGGAGCCGAGCGGGCGGCCCTCGACGTACTCCATGACGATGTACGGCGTCGTCACGGAGTCCACCTCGTCCTCGCCGGTGTCGAAGACCGAGACGATGTTGGTGTGCGTGAGCTTCGCCACGGCCTGGGCCTCGCGGCGGAAGCGTTCGCGGAAGGCCTGCTCCCGGCCGAGTTCCGTGTGCAAGGTCTTGATGGCGACCTGGCGGTCGAGCACGCTGTCGTACGCCAGGTGGACCGAGGCCATGCCGCCCTGGCCGAGCAGGTCCCGCAGCTGGTAGCGGCCGCCGGCGAGCGCCCGCCCCGAGTTCTGGCCCTGTGCGCCGTCCTGGCTCATGTTTCCGCGTCCCCCGTAGCCTCTCCGGCGTTGCCGTCGGCGACCGATGCCCTGTAGACCGAAGTAGATCGAATGCGCTATTCCCGGCCAAGTCTGCCGCAGGCCACTGACACGTCAAGCAGGGGGCCCGTTCCGTGACGGTACGGAAAAGAAGCGTCGCGGAAGCGTTACCGGGGACGTGTGGCCGAAGCGACGCCTGACACACAGAATTTGCATGACGATACGGAGAGCGGGTTTCATGGCCGGTCCGTCTCGTGCTGGTCCTGGCAACCCGTCTCGGACCGGAGGCCCCCGCAGAGGCTGTAGCGTGGCCGACGGAGACCGTGACAACACCGCGCGCACCGCGGGCAGAAACGACGGCGAGGACCGATGGCACAGCAGCAGCGCGCTCAGGGCCCGTCCGACCCCGAGGCGACTGGCGGCGGAATGTCGGACGCGCCGGACAGCTGGGGTAACGGCGGGCTCATCGGCGACGGCCGTTACCGGCTGACGCACCGACTAGGCCGGGGCGGCATGGCCGAGGTGTTCGCCGCCGAGGACGTGCGCCTCGGGCGTACGGTCGCGGTCAAACTGATGCGTGCCGACCTCGCCGAGGACCCGATCGCCAAAGCGCGCTTCACGCGCGAGGCGCAGTCGGTGGCCGGGCTCAACCACCATGCGATCGTCGCCGTGTACGACTCCGGCGAGGACACGGTGGGCGGCCAGGCCGTGCCGTACATCGTCATGGAGATCGTCGAGGGCCGCACGATCCGCGATCTCCTGCTCAACGCCGAGGCGCCCGGCCCAGAACAGGCGCTGATCATCGTCTCCGGTGTGCTGGAGGCGCTGGCCTACTCGCACCAGCACGGCATCGTGCACCGTGACATCAAGCCCGCCAACGTCATCATCACCCACAACGGCGCCGTGAAGGTGATGGACTTCGGCATCGCCCGCGCCATGCACGGCGCGTCCACGACGATGACGCAGACCGGCATGGTCATGGGCACCCCGCAGTACCTCTCGCCGGAGCAGGCGCTCGGCAAGGCCGTCGACCACCGGTCCGACCTGTACGCGACCGGCTGCATGCTGTACGAACTCCTGGCGCTGCGGCCCCCGTTCACCGGTGAGACGCCGCTGTCCGTGGTCTACCAGCACGTCCAGGACATCCCCACGCCCCCGTCGGAGGTCTCGGACGCCAGCCCGCCGGAGCTGGACGGGCTCGTCATGCGCTCACTCGCCAAGGAGCCGGACGACCGGTTCCAGACGGCCGAGGAGATGCGCGGGCTGGTCCAGTACGGGCTGCAGATGCTCTACGACCAGGGCGGCCACACCGGCACCTGGAACACCGGCGTGGTCGACATGCACGACGGCCGGCACACCCCGTCGGCCGGTTTCGCCGGCACGACGGCGATGCCGCACCCGGACACCACCGGCACCGCGGCCATCCCGCAGCCGATCCTGCCCAACCGGTACGGGAGCGGGGACGACGGCGGCTTCGAGGGCGGCGGCAACCGGGGCAGCGGCCGCGGCAAGCTGTGGATCCTCGCGGTGCTCGCGGTGATCGCCATCACGGCTGGGGTCGCCCTGGCGTTGAACGGCGACGACTCGGGCAAGGGCGGAAAGAAGCCGGTCGAGTCCCCGAGCTCCTCGCAGTCCAGCGAGGAGAAGGAGAAGAAGCCCAGCGAGTCGCCGAGCGACGACGCCCCCGAGGAGCCGCAGGCGCCGGGCAACACGGACACCGGCACCGGCAACGGCTACGGCAACGGCAACGGGTCCGGCGGCAACAACAACTGGCCCCCGTCGTACCCCCAGTCCCCGACGCCGTCGGACGACCAGTCGCAGCCCGAGGACCCGACGAACGACCCGACGAACGACCCGACCACGCCGACGGAAGACCCGACGAACGAGCAGCCGCCGCCCCAGACGGACCCGGACCCGGAGACGGGCGGCGCGGACGGCGGCCCGGTCAACGGCGGCGCGGACGGTGGCGGCGGAGAAGCCGGCGCCGTGACCGGCGGCTGACCGAGGGCTGACCGGCGGCTGACCAGGGGCGGGCCTCGTGCCCGCCCCGTCCCGTTCCGCCTCGCCCCACCCCGGCCGAGCGGGCCGAACGGGTGGACACCGCCGCGCCCGCCCCGCGCGGCGGACGCCGGTCGGCGTGCCGCTGCGCCCAGTGGGGGAGCGCGTGAGGCGCGCAAGCGGGCCCCGTGAGCGTGACACCCCGCCGGACGACCGGCCCTCACGCACCCTGTGAGCTGGGAATTGTCCCACTCTGTACTTATTGGTCGCATTACCTGCTCATTCTGGAGCGGGGCGCGACACTCAACCCTTCCCGAGCCCGGGGTCCCCGGGATAACGTGCCGTTGCTCCGGCCTCCTGCAAGGCTGTGACCAGCGCGCCTTCCCGACCTTTCCGATTTACTTGGAAATCCAAGCAAAATCCCAGGTCAGGGAGGGTTTCACAGAAATGTGGCGCACTGGGTAACGTGCTTGTTGCAGGTCGCTCGCCGGGGCGCCTGTCACGCCTGTTCCCGGCCGAGCGGCACCCACCCCGTGCCCGTGGTCGAGAAGAGGTGAGCCTCCCCCAGGCCTTGACGAGCTGGAGGAGGACCCCAGACCTACCGGCAACCCCGGGGGTCGGACCGACGGAGGAGCACACGTGACCGTGGAGAGCACTGCCGCGCACGCACCGCGACGCAGCGCCGGAAGCAACGCCGGCGCCACCGGCACCAAACGCACCACCAGCACCACTGGAAAGAAGACCGCCGCGGCCAAGAAGGCCACCACGGCCAAGAAGCCCGCCACCACGGCCAAGAAGCCCGCCACCACGGCCAAGAAGCCCGCTACCACGGCCAGGAAGCCCGCTACCACGGCCAGGAAGGCCACCGCCGCCAAGAAGGCCGGCGGCGCGGTGAAGAGTGCCGAGCCCCACCTCGTGCAACTGCTGACGCCCGAGGGCGAGCGCGTCGAGAACGCCGAGTTCGACCAGTACGTCGAGGGCATCACCGCCGAGGACCTCCGCGGCCTGTACCGCGACATGGTGCTCACCCGCCGCTTCGACGCCGAGGCGACCTCGCTGCAGCGCCAGGGCGAGCTGGGCCTGTGGGCCTCGCTGCTGGGCCAGGAGGCGGCGCAGATCGGCTCCGGCCGGGCGCTGCGCGACGACGACTACGTCTTCCCCACCTACCGGGAGCACGGCGTCGCCTGGTGCCGGGGGGTGGACCCGACCAACCTGCTCGGCATGTTCCGCGGCGTCAACAACGGCGGCTGGGACCCGAACGGCAACAACTTCCACCTGTACACGATCGTCATCGGCTCCCAGGCGCTGCACGCCACGGGCTACGCGATGGGCGTCGCCAAGGACGGCGCGGACAGCGCGGTGATCGCCTACTTCGGCGACGGCGCCTCCAGCCAGGGCGACGTGGCCGAGGCGTTCACCTTCTCCGCGGTCTACAACGCCCCGGTGGTGTTCTTCTGCCAGAACAACCAGTGGGCGATCTCCGAGCCGACCGAGAAGCAGTCCCGCGTCCCGCTGTACCAGCGCGCGCAGGGCTTCGGCTTCCCGGGCGTGCGGGTGGACGGCAACGACGTGCTGGCGAGCCTCGCCGTCACCCGGTGGGCCCTGGAGCGGGCCCGCGGCGGTGAGGGGCCGACGCTGATCGAGGCGTTCACCTACCGCATGGGCGCCCACACCACCTCCGACGACCCCACCCGCTACCGTCACGACGACGAGCGGGTCGCCTGGGAGGCCAAGGACCCGATCCTGCGCCTTCGCCGCCACCTGGAGTCCGCACACCACACGGACGAGGGATTCTTCGCGGAACTGGAGAGCGAGAGCGAGACGTTGGGCAAACGAGTGCGCGAAGCGGTCCGCGCCATGCCGGACCCGGACCACTTCGCCATCTTCGAGAACGTGTACGCGGACGGCCACGCCCTCGTCGACGAGGAGCGGGCGCAGTTCGCCGCCTACCAGGCATCGTTCGACGACACGGACGGGGGGAAGTGACATGGCGGAGACCATGACATCCAAGAACATGGCCCTGGCCAAGGCGATCAACGAGTCGCTGCGCCGTGCCCTGGACACCGACCCCAAGGTCCTCGTCATGGGGGAGGACGTCGGCAAGCTCGGCGGCGTGTTCCGGGTGACGGACGGGCTGCAGAAGGACTTCGGCGAGAGCCGCGTCATCGACACCCCGCTCGCCGAGTCGGGCATCGTCGGCACGGCGATCGGCCTCGCCCTGCGCGGCTACCGCCCGGTGGTCGAGATCCAGTTCGACGGTTTCGTCTTCCCGGCGTACGACCAGATCGTCACGCAGCTGGCGAAGATGCACGCCCGTTCGCTGGGCAAGGTGAAGCTCCCGGTCGTGGTGCGCATCCCCTACGGCGGCGGCATCGGCGCGGTCGAGCACCACTCCGAGTCCCCCGAGTCGCTCTTCGCCCACGTGGCGGGCCTGAAGGTGGTCTCCCCGTCCAACGCGTCGGACGCGTACTGGATGATGCAGCAGGCCATCCAGAGCGACGACCCGGTGATCTTCTTCGAGCCCAAGCGGCGCTACTGGGACAAGGCCGAGGTCAACACCGAGGCGATCCCCGGACCGCTGCACACCGCGCGCGTGGTCCGCGGGGGCACCGACCTGACGCTGGCGGCCTACGGGCCGATGGTGAAGCTCTGCCAGGAGGTCGCGGACGCCGCCGCCGAGGAGGGCCGCTCCCTGGAGGTGCTGGACCTGCGCTCGGTCTCCCCGCTCGACTTCGACTCGATCCAGGCGTCGGTGGAGAAGACCCGCCGTCTGGTCGTCGTCCACGAGGCGCCGGTGTTCTTCGGTTCGGGCGCGGAGATCGCAGCGCGGATCACGGAGCGCTGCTTCTACCACCTGGAGGCCCCGGTCCTGCGGGTGGGCGGCTACCACGCCCCGTACCCGCCGGCCCGCCTGGAGGAGTCCTACCTCCCGGACCTGGACCGGGTGCTGGACGCCGTCGACCGCTCGCTGGCGTACTGAGGGAGAGGGTCGTGACGACGATGACGAACGCGTCCGTACGCGAGTTCAAGATGCCGGACGTGGGCGAGGGCCTCACCGAGGCCGAGATCCTCAAGTGGTACGTCCAGCCCGGTGACACGGTCACCGACGGGCAGGTGGTGTGCGAGGTCGAGACGGCGAAGGCCGCCGTCGAACTCCCCATCCCCTACACCGGCGTGGTGAGCGAGCTGCACTTCCCCGAGGGCACCACGGTGGACGTGGGCACGTCCATCATCGCGGTGGACGTCTCGGGCGGCGCGGCGCCGGCGGTGGAGGCACCCGCCCCGGCCGCCGAGCCGGAGCAGGCGCCAAAGGAGCCGGCGGCCGGGCCCCCGGCCCGTCAGCCGGTCCTGGTCGGCTACGGCGTGGCGACGTCCTCGACGCGCCGCCGCCCGCGCAAGACGGCTCCGGACACCGCCGCCGCCCACGCCCAGCAGGAGGCGGCACCCGTCCAGACGGAACTGAACGGCTACGGCGCCCCTGCCGCTCCTCGGGAACGCCCGCTGGCCAAGCCGCCGGTGCGCAAGCTGGCGAAGGACCTCGGCGTCGACCTGACGACGGTCATCCCGACCGGTCCGGACGGCATCATCACCCGCGAGGACGTCCATGCGGCGGTGGCCGCGGCCCCGGCACCCGCGGTCCCGGCCTTCGAGGCCCCGGCTCTCACCCCGGCCGCCCCGGTCCCGGTCCCGGCCCCGGCTCCGGTGTCGTACGACACGGCGCGCGAGACCCGTATCCCGGTCAAGGGCGTCCGCAAGGCGACGGCGGCCGCGATGGTCGGCTCGGCGTTCACCGCACCGCATGTCACGGAGTTCGTGACGGTCGACGTGACGCGCACGATGAAGCTGGTCGAGGAGCTCAAGCAGGACAAGGAGTTCACCGGCCTGCGGGTGAACCCCCTGCTGCTGATCGCCAAGGCCCTGCTGGTCGCGGTCAGACGCAACCCCGAGGTCAACGCCTCGTGGGACGAGGCGGCCCAGGAGATCGTGGTCAAGCACTACGTCAACCTGGGCATCGCGGCGGCCACTCCGCGCGGCCTGATCGTCCCGAACGTCAAGGACGCCCACGCCAAGACGCTGCCGCAGCTCGCCGAGTCCCTGGGCGAGCTGGTGTCCACGGCCAGGGAGGGCAGGACCTCCCCGTCCGCGATGCAGAACGGCACGGTGACGATCACCAACGTCGGCGTCTTCGGCGTCGACACGGGCACGCCGATCCTCAACCCCGGTGAGTCCGCGATCCTCGCCGTCGGCACGATCAAGCTCCAGCCGTGGGTCCACAAGGGCAAGGTGAAGCCCCGCCAGGTCACCACCCTCGCCCTGAGCTTCGACCACCGCCTGATCGACGGCGAACTCGGCTCCAAGTTCCTGGCCGACGTGGCCGCGATCCTGGAACAGCCGAAACGGTTGATCAGCTGGGCGTGACGCCCACGAACCACTAGGTTCACCACAGGAGGGGCGCCGCAACTTCGGATTGCGACGCCCCTCCTGCCGTACCGCTCCCTCAGACCTGATGGAGCACGTACACCGGAGCCCCGTCCCCGGTCCCGCCCCGCGAGCGAATGCAGGCGTGCTTGCGCAACAGCCGGAGGCACTCGTTGACGCGCCGCACGGAAAGCCCCGTACGGGAGGCGCCTCGGCGATCTGCTCCGGCATGGCGTAGGCGATGGGTGCACCGGGTTCGGCGGACTGCACCTCGGCCTCCGTCAGGGTGCAGTGCCCTTCCTGCTGCACTGCCTCGATCACCTCGGCCACCCACTGTTTGAAGGGTGTGCAGGCTGGCTTCGTGCAGGCGTTGACGAGCAGGATCAGACCTTGCAGATCGATGAGCTGAAGGTCTCGGCGTCAGCTCCGACCAGCGGGAATGCTGAGACAGTGACTTCCAGTCACTGTCTCGAGATTGTCTCGATGGTCCTCCGGAACATGGTCGAGGAGCGCCTTGCGGGGAGTGGCGTACCCCAGCGACTTGCAGACATCCACCGCTGGGAACCAGTGGCTTCCGTTCGGCATGGTCAGCCGCCGGCCCCGTTCTCCGGTCGCTGCGTAGACGAAGTCGCTGATGTCGATGGACCCGGTCCGTTCTGCGGAGCCGGGCTGCTTGCTGGGTTCGTTCATGCGAACCACCTCCGCTGCGGAACTTGAAGTGTTCTCCCGGCTGAAGCCGGGAGATTCCCTCCTACCTTGCGGTGGCGGGCTTGACGCCGCGAGGGCGCCTGACGACTGCCCTTCCGGCAGCCGGGACGAGCGCGTGGCCCATCCGGTACAGGTGCAGGACGTTGCGTGCAGCGTTGTGGTCGGCGTTGTCGGACCAGCCGCAGCCTTCGTTCTTGCACACGAACACGGCCTGGGACTCCCGGCTGCCCGGCGTGGTGAAGCCGCACATCGAGCAGCGCCGGGATGTGCCGGGAGCGGGAACCTTGTGCAGGGTGCCGCCGTGGCGGGCCGCCTTGTACGTCAGCATCGTCACGGTGCGTCCCCACGCCTCCTGGCTGATGGAGCGGTTGAGGCCGGACTTCTGGGCGATGTTCTTCCCCGGGTTCTCGATGGTGCCTCTGGCACTCTTGACCATGTTCGGGATGTCCAGTTTCTCCACCACGATCACGCCGTAGGTGCGGGCGAGTTCGGCGGTGGTCCGGTGCTGCCAGTCACTCGCCCGGCGCTTGGCTGTCGCGCGGAGGCTCGCAATCTGGTCGTAGGTCCGCTTCAGCCGGTTGGAGGTCTTCTGGCCCGGCTTGCGGAAGCTCTTGCGGTGCGCGGCCCGCTGCTCCAGGCGGAGCAGCTTGGCCTTCTCGTCGGGGTTCAGCCACTTGTCCCGGTCGGCCGTGCCGTTCGGGAGCCGCGCGGGGCGGCCGTGGTCCTGGTGGTTGCCGTCCGAGAGGGCGAGGGGCAGGTTCACCCCGGCGTCGATGCCGACCTCCGGCCCCTGGTGGGGTTCGGGCCTGGGCTCCAGGGTCTGGACGCGGAAGGCGGTGTGCCAGCCGAGCGCGTCTTTGACCAGCCGGGCGCCGGTGATCCTGTTGTCCGTGTCGGCGTCTTTCCCGACGGGGAGGTCTTTGGTCCAGCGGAAGCGGACGCGGCCGACCTTCGGAATGTTGACCATGCCCCAGCGGCGGTGCACGCGCTTGACCTGCAGGTCGCGGCCCTGCGGGACGTCCACGCTCATCACCGACCGGAAGCGGGCCTTGAAGTATCGTGTAGCTCACGAGGCTTCCGCCCCCATGACGAGGGTGTTGATCTCCGCCTGGGTGGCCGTGGGACCGTCAGTGAGGCGTGCGTGCAGGGATACGGCCGCATCGGCGAAGTCGATTGCCTGCTCGCGCGCGTCCTTGTGCGGCGCGGCGTCGGCGAGGGCCTGGGTCCACCAGTGGTTCAGGAAGGCGTCAAAGCCGTCGGCGTCACCCAGCGCGCCCAACTCCGTGTAGAACTCGGCGCGACGATCAATGCGGAGCACCGCACCGATCCCGTCCACGGTGCGGGGAACGGCCTCGCCGGTGAACCCGGTGGCCTCCCGTGCCTCTGTGACCGCTTCCCACCACTCGGCCGCCATCTGCTCCTCCTTCTTCCGTGGGGTCACCGTACTGCGGCAGCGCGTCGGCAGACGGCCGGACGGGCTACGCATCAGCCCTCCGGGGCATGGTGATTTCCACCCACACCGTCTTGCCCACGGTCAGGTGCTCCACGGCCCACCTGTCGGCCAGGGCGCGGACGATGAGGAGGCCGCGCCTGAACTGGGCGTCGGCATCGGCCGGCTGGTCCTGCGGCAGGCGCTCGCCCTTCGGGTCCGTGACGGCGATACGCAGCGCGGCACCGGCGAGGGAGGTCTCCACCCGGAACAGACGGTCCTGCAGACACCCGTGCAGCAAGGCGTTCGTGCACAACTCGCTTGCCACCAGCGCCGCGTCCCCGGCGGCTCCGGGGTGCCCCCAGTCGACGACGAGCTGTGCGACGTGCCTGCGGGCGCGGGGGATGTTCTGGGGGTAGGGCGTGTAACTGGCCGTGTCGTAGCGGTCGTAGCTCTTGGGGAACGGGGATGGGCAGGAATCAGTCACGGGATGCGCCTCCTTGTGCGAGTCGGCGGTGGCTCCGCCGTGCGGGTGTGGGCGCACGGTGCACTGCCGCCGACATCGCCCTGAGCGAGCGGGAAGGTGCTGACAGTAGCGTTCATGGTGATGGGGCATCAAGTTTGAGGACATAGAATTCTACTCGAACGTGCTTGCTCTCTGTGTGGAGGCCGCACAGACTGTCACCAACTCAGTGGGAGGGAAGGTGAGATGGCAGGTAGGAACCCAGACCGCGGCATCACGGTCTCGACGGTTTTGGCACGTCGGCTGGGCGGTGAGCTGCTGCGTATGCGTGAGGCGCGCGGGATGCGCCAGTCCCATGCGGCCGAGGCGTTGTCGGCCTCCGTGGCCAAGGTGGCCAAGATGGAGCGTGGCGGAGTGCCGATGCGGGACCCGGACATTCGCGCGTTGTGTCACCTGTACAGCGAGACCGACGAGGCAGTGCTCGAGAAACTCCTGCAGCTTGCGCGTACGGACCGCGAAAGGCGCAAGGCTCCTGGCTGGTGGAATCAATACCCCCAGCTTCCGGCGATGGTCGAGTACGTGGCCCTGGAGGACATCGCCACCAGCATTCGTACCTGGCAGCTCGCCTTCATCCCGGGGCTGTTGCAGACGCCTGACTACGCGCGGGCGGTAGCGGTCGGCGCCGGTTCGTGGGAGGACCCGGATGAAATCGAGCCGTTCGTGAAAGCCCGGCTGGCTCGGCAGGCGCGGCTGCGATCGGAACGCCCGCTGGAGTTGTGGGCCGTGATACACGAAGGGGCGTTGCGTCAACTCGTTGGGGGCCGTGACGTGATGCGGGACCAGTTGGGGCATCTGCTGGACATGGCCCGCACCGACATCGTGAAGGTACAGGTGGTGCCCTCGCTGGCGGGTGCCAATCCGGGCATGATCGGGGCGTTCAGCCTCGTCTCGTTTGCTGAACCCGGCGCGCTGGACGTCGTACACATGGACGTACCTTCTTCTACCCTCTGGTTGGAGAGCGAGGAGGACGCCGCCAGGCACCGACGCATCTTCGACCGCGTCGCGCGGGTGGGACTGGCGGAGCGCAATGCCCTCGACCTGATGGAAACCATTCGCAAGGAGATGTAGGCGCGGTGTTCGAGTTCGAGTACGTCAAGTCCAGTCACAGCGGCGGAGATGCCGGTCAAGAGTGCGTCGAGGTCGCCCGCAACGTCCCCGGTATCGTCGCCGTCCGGGACTCCAAGCACGTCGGCGGGGCGATACTTCGGCTCGGACCCTGCGCCTGGGCGGCGTTCCTCGCAGAGGCCGTCAAGAAGTGAGTTCTGAGGACTGGTTGACGGATACTCGAGCGTCCTACGACACCGTCGCCACCAGCTATGCGGACCAGGTCCGGCACCTCCTGGACGAAACGCCCGAGGAACGCGCGGTCATGGCGCTGTTCGCGGATCTGGTGCACACCGGAGGCGGAGGGCCCGTCGCGGATGTGGGATGCGGGCCGGGAAGGATCACGGCCCACCTGCGCGACCTGGGTGTGGACGCATTCGGGATGGACCTGTCGCCCGGGATGATCGAGGTGGCTCGACGCGATCACCCCGGCCTGCGGTTCGAGGTGGGTTCCATGACCGACCTCGACCTCACCGATGGCTCCATGGCCGGCCTGGTCGCCTGGTACTCGCTCATCCACGTCCCCGACGACGAGATCGGCCCGGTCCTTGCGCACTTTCGGCGAGTGCTGCGGCCCGGCGGCCCGCTGCTCCTCGGCTTCCACGTCGGTGACGGATCGCAGCTGAAGACGCAGGGATACGGCGGCCACCCGATGAAGGTCCACGTCCATCGTCGCCGCCCCGGCCCAGTGATCGCCTGGCTCGACGACGCCGGCTTCGCGGTCGAGACACACAGGACTCTCAGCTCGGCTGAGAGCACGCTCGGAGGAATCGTTCTCGCGCGCCGTCGGCCTGATACGCCCTCGACCTGAGGAAAGCGATGCGCAAGGACGGCGGCGGCCACTCCACCCACGGGTGGAGTGGCCGCCGCCGTGTCACAGGCTGGGGCCCCCATCCGCGACAGGCACGGACGATGCGAACTCATGCTCCGGCTGTGTCGGATTCCGCCGGTCTCCGGATCCCGGATCGAGGTCCTGGCCGACGAACTGTGCCGCCTCACCCGGGAAGCCGAGAAGTCCGTCGGCGGTTCACCCGACCCACGGATCTTGGTTTCCTCCCCGTGATCCCGCATGTGACGGGGGCTCACCCGGTGCGGGTGAGCCCCCGTCTGTGTCCGTCTGCGTGCTTAGGCGTGAGTCAGGCGACGCTGAAGCCGTAGTTCAGGAGCTTCTTGGCGTCCGTCTCGCGCTGGGCGGACGAGGTGGAGGCGAGGACCGTGCCGATGACGGTCTTGCCGTTCCGTGTCGCGGCGAAGACCAGGCAGTACTTGGCCGTCGGGCCCGAGCCGGTCTTCACGCCGATGGTGCCGCTGTAGCTGCTGAGCAGACCGTTGGTGTTGGTCCACGGCGCCATCGTGCGGGTGCTGCCCGTCTTCGTGATGGTCTTCGCCGTGTAGCTCTTCGTCTTGACGATCGCGCGGAAGTTGGCGCTCTTCAGCGCGCTGCTCGTGATCTTCGTCAGATCGCGCGGCGTGGAGTAGTTGTTGCCCTTGCCGATGCCGTCGAACGAGTCGAAGTGGGTGTTCTTCAGGCCCAGTTTCTTCGCGTCGGCGTTCATCTTGCCGATGAAGGACTTCACGCGCGCGGCCCGCGTCGTGCCGGTGCCGAACTTGTCCGCCAGGGCGTACGCGGCGTCGCAGCCGGACGGCAGCATCAGCCCGTACAGCAGCTGGCGCACGGTGACCTTGTCGCCGACGATCAGCCGCGCGGACGACGCGTTGTTCGCCACGATGTAGTCGCTGTACGCCATCTGGATCGTGACCTTGGCGTCGAGGTTCAGGTTCTTCTGCGCGAGCACGACCTTCGCGGTCATGATCTTCGTCGTGGAACCGGTCGAGAGGCGGGTGTCGGCGGCCTTGGTGTAGAGGGACTTGCCGGTCCCGTCGTTCATCACGTAGCCGCCCTTGGCGGCGATCGTGGGCTTGGCGGCGGCCTGCGCGGGTGTCGCGTAGAGGGCTCCGGAGGCCAGCACGGCGCCGGCGGTCACGACGACGCCGACGGCTCTGCGGATACGGATGCCCTGAATGACGGTATTCAAGTAAGGTACCCCGATTGCGTTGAATGCCCTAGTGGTGCGGCCGAGTTGAGGCGCGGCCGGCAGGGGCCGCACATTTCTGACGCATACCTGGCGCGGATGGTTGTGCGCGGGGGCGGGCGGCTTCGGGGTCCGGGTCCGCATCCTGGACCGACGATCCCATGGGTACGTGTTGTATCTATCATGTGGGCATGAGTCTGGCCCCTGTGAAACAACCCCCTGCCGCCGATCGCGTCTACACCCATGTCAAGCAGGGCGTCCTCGACCGCCGTTACGAGGGCGGCACGCTCCTGACCGAGGGTGAGCTGGCCGAGGCCGTCGGGGTCTCGCGCACACCGGTGCGGGAGGCGCTGCTGCGGCTGGAGGCCGAAGGGCTGATCCGGCTCTACCCGAAGAAGGGCGCCCTCGTCCTGCCCGTCTCCGCGCAGGAGATCGCCGACGTGGTCGAGACCCGGCTGCTCGTCGAGGAGCACGCGGTGCGCAAGGCCGTGCCCGCGCCGCCCGGACTCGTCGAGCGCCTGGAGGAACTGCTCGCCCGGCAGCGGGAGCAGGCCGCCGCCGGTGACTTCGCCGCCGCGTCCGTCACCGACCGCTGCTTCCACGCGGAGATCGTCCGCAGCGGCGGCAACGAGATCCTCTCCCGCCTCTACGACCAGCTCCGCGACCGCCAGTTGCGCATGGGTGTCGCCGTCATGCAGTCGCACCCCGACCGGGTCGCCAAGACCCTCGCCGAGCACCGGGAGATCCTCGACGCGCTGCGCTCGGGGGACCCGGAGGCGGCCGCCGGCGCGGTCAACCGGCATGTCGGCTGGTTCTCCCACCTGGCCCGGGGAGAAGTGCGATGACCCGCGCGGACGACGTCGCCCCGTCCGCCCGTGCGCTCGGGGACCCCCCGGGCGGACGGCGTGCCCTCGCGGTGTGGGGGGTGGGCGTGGCGGTCTACTTCGTCGCGGTCGTCTTCCGCACGTCCCTGGGCGTGGCCGGTCTCGACGCGGCCGACCGGTTCGACGTCAACGCCTCCGCCCTGTCCACCTTCTCCATCCTCCAGCTGCTGGTCTACGCGGGCATGCAGATACCCGTCGGCCTGCTGGTCGACCGGCTCGGCACCAAGAAGGTGCTGGGCATCGGCGCCGTGCTGTTCACGGTCGGGCAGCTCGGGTTCGCGCTCTCCCCGACGTACGGCACGGCGCTCGCCTCCCGCGCCCTGCTCGGCTGCGGGGACGCCATGACGTTCATCAGCGTGCTGCGGCTGGGCAGCCGGTGGTTCCCGGCCCGGCGCGGTCCGCTGATCGCGCAGTTCGCCGCGCTGGCCGGGATGGCGGGCAACCTCGTCTCCACGCTGGTCCTGGCCCGGCTGCTGCACGGCATCGGCTGGACGGCCGCCTTCGCGGGCAGTGCGCTCGCCGGGGTCGTGGTGCTCGTCCTGCTCGTGCTGTTCCTCAAGGACCACCCCGAGGGCCACGGACCGGGACCCGCCCCGCACAGGGGCGCCGCCTCCGTGCGCCGTCAGATCGCGGCCTCCTGGCGGGAGCCGGGGACCCGGCTCGGGATGTGGGTGCACTTCTCCACCCAGTTCCCGGGGATGGTGTTCCTGCTGCTGTGGGGCATGCCGTTCCTCGTCGAGGCGCAGGGGCTGTCCCGGGCCACGGCCGGTGAACTCCTCACCCTCGTGGTGCTGTCCAACATGGTCCTCGGGGTCGTCTACGGCCAGGTCATCGCCCGGAACCACGGTGCGCGGCTGCCGCTGGTCCTGGGGACCGTGGGGGTGACGGCCCTGCTGTGGGCGGTCACCCTGTTCCACCCGGCCGAGACGGCGCCGATGTGGCTGCTGGTGCTGCTGTGCACGGGGCTGGGCGCCTGCGGACCGGCCTCGATGGTCGGCTTCGACTTCTCCCGGCCGGTGAATCCGCCGGAGCGGCAGGGAACCGCGGCCGGCATCACCAACATGGGCGGTTTCACCGCCTCGATCACGACCCTGCTGGCCGTCGGCGTCCTGCTGGACGCCACCGGCGGCGACTACACCGTCGCCTTCTCCGCCGTCTTCGCCCTCCAGGCCCTCGGGCTCGTCCAGATCCTGCGGCTGCGCGGGCGGGCGGCGCGCAGGGAGCGGGAGCGGCTCGTCGCCGCCCGGGTGGAGAGCGTGCACGTGCCGGTGTGAGGGCGGGTGCGGCCGCGGACGCGGTGTGCCGGACCCGGGAACGACGTCCCGGGTCCGGCACACCGCGTCCACCCGGGCGGCCCTACGGAGTCACCGCGAAGTGCCGCAGGATCGCCGCCGCCAGGTCCGGGTCGCCCTCCGTCTTCACCCGGTCCGACACCGCCTCCGGCGTCACCCGGCCGCAGGCCGTGCGGACGTACGTCTCCCAGTCGAGGGTGAGGGTGACGGCGGGACCGAGCGCCGGGGCGGTCTCCAGCGTGCCGCGGCCCTGTATGTCGACGCGGACGGTGCGCAGGAACTCCACGGGGCCGTGGACGTCGATGACCACGGCCGAGCTGCGCGGCGCCTGCGCCAGCTCGGCCACCACCCGGGGCAGCTCGGCGAGCAGCACGTCGCGGGCGACGTGCGCGCCGGGGGAGTCGAGGTTGCCGGGGCGGCCGAGGGCGGCGCGCAGGTCCTGCTCGTGCACCCACACGTCGCACGCGTGCCGGCGCATGGACTCCTCCAGCGTGAGTTCCGTGCCGAGCGGGCCGCGCACCTTCGCGGCCGGGTCCCGCGACTCGTTCCGCAGCTGCCGGTTGCGGCGGATGATCATGTACTCCAGCTCGGAGGTCATCTCCGGCGCCGTGTGGTGGCGGCGCACGTCGACCTGCATCTCCGTGTAGCGCTGCCGGTCGTTGGTGACGTGGAACAGGTCGCGCGGCAGCGTGTGGATGGGGCGGGGGTCGCCCAGCATCTCGGAGTCCAGCCCGATGACGTGGGAGACCACGTCGCGGACCGACCACCCCGGGCACGGTGTCCGCCGGTTCCAGTCGGCCTCCACGAGGGGCTGCACCAGCTCGGATATCGCCTCGACGGAGTGGGTCCAGGCGTCGGCGTAGGGCTGGAGGGTGGGATGCAGGCTCACGGAACGGGACCCCTCGGCGGTCGGTACACGGGCAGGTGGTGGCGGCGGTGCCAGTGGGTGGTGGCTGCACTCGGCGGGCGTCTCGGGACTCCCCAGGTTCTCGGCTTCGCTCGAACCGGGAGGGCCCCAAGTTACGCTGTCGTGAGGCACCCCGGCAGTGCTTTCGTGTGACGATCGTAGGCCGTGCCGACAAGTCGAATGCCAGGACGGTGGTATCGTGCGCGCTTCTTTGCTCCAAGTCGCCGTGAACGAGGACGAAACGGTCGAATCGCGTCGGCGTCGGGTCGCCGATCTGGTACGGGAACAGGCCGGAGTCGATCTCGTCGTCCTGCCGGAGCTGTGGACGACGGGAGCCTTCGCCCACGAGGACTTCGGGCGCGCGGCGGAACCCCTCGACGGGCCGACCCGCCGGGCGATGGCCGAGGCCGCGCGCGACGCCGGCGTGTGGCTGCACGCGGGCTCCGTCCCGGAGCGGGGCGCCCCGGACGGCGGCTCCGGCGGCGGTTCCGGCGCGGGCGAGGGGCCGCTCTACAACACCTCGCTCGTCTTCTCCCCCTCCGGTGACCTGGCCGCCGTCTACCGCAAGATCCACCGCTTCGGCTTCGACGAGGGCGAGGCCGTGCTGATGAGCGCGGGCGACACACTGGTGACGGTGCCGCTGCCGCACACCACGCTCGGGCTGGCGACCTGCTACGACCTCCGCTTCCCCGAACTCTTCCGCGGTCTCGTCGACGCCGGCGCCGAGACGCTCGTCGTCCCGGCGGGCTGGCCGGAGCGCCGCCGCTCCCACTGGACGCTGCTGGCCCGGGCGCGGGCCGTGGAGAACCAGGCGTTCGTCCTCGCGTGCGGAACGGCCGGGACGCACGCCGGGATCCCGCAGGCGGGTCACTCGATCGTGGTCGACCCCTGGGGCGAGGTCCTCGCGGAGGCCGGTCCCGACGAGCAGGTCCTCACGGTCGACTTCGACCCGGCGAAGGTCGCGAAGACCCGCGAGCAGTTCCCGGCCCTGAAGGACCGGGTACTGGGGCTGCCGACCCCGACCCCGCGACCTTGACCCGCACGACCCCGGTCCCGGTCCCGGCCCAGGCCCCGGCACCGGGGTCTCAGTCCTCGCGTTCCTTCTCCACCAGGTGGATCACGCACACCGCCACCGCGATCAGCAGGGCCGGGTCCGCGTCCTCGCGTACGACGTCGACGCCGTAGGTGTCCCGGATGTGCAGCCAGCGCCGCGAGACCACGGCGAGCAGTTCGCCGTCGTACTCGACGGCGAACTCGCGGTCGAGGATCCTGCCGCTGACGTCCAGCTCGGAGCCGTCGGCCAGGGCGACCCGGTAGTGGTTGCGCAGCAGGGACAGCCGCTTGCGCCGGATCGTCGCCAGCGTCCCACCGTCCCGCTCGATCACCATCGTGTCCCGCAGGGCGAACATCTTCTTGCGGATGTCGATGAGGACGCGGCCCCGGACGTCCTTCAGCTCGAAGGTGTCCCGCAGCCGCATGGCCTTGCCGTCGACGAGGAAGACCTTGTTGCCCCGGTCGTCCTCGATCCAGTAGTCGTCACCGATCCCGAGGATCCGGTCGCGTACGAGGAATCTCATGGCACCAGGGATGCCCTCTCTCCCGTCCTCCGACGCCGCCACTGGGCCGGTTGCCGGATCTCCCGGCCACCGGTGTCCCGTCAGACCCCGTACCCGTCGCTGTAGCCGTCGCGGTGGTGCGGGCGGGTGTCGTCGATGACCGGTGTGGCGGGCGGTACGACGACGCGCCGGCGTCGGGCGATGCTGCTGAAGACCGCCACACCGATCAGTCCGACGACCATGAAGATCACGCCGACCAGGTTCACGTTGACGCCCTGCATGTCCCAGTCGGTCGCGAACGTGAGAATCGCTCCCACGGCGATGAGGATGATGCATCCGCCGAGGCCCATGAGTGCCGCCTTCCTGCCCGGTCCTTCCGGTTGCATCCGGGTACCCGGTCGGCCGTCACTCATGCAGTGCCGCAGGGTTGACCCCCCGTCGGCAGCCGGCGGCTACGACTCCAGGAACGCCGCCAGAGCGTTCGCCAGTAGGAACGGGTCCTGGGCGCCGCACAGTTCGCGCGCGCTGTGCATCGACAGGATGGCCACGCCGATGTCGACGGTCCGGATGCCGTGCCGTGCCGCGGTGATCGGGCCGATGGTGGTGCCGCACGGCATGGCGTTGTGGGAGACGAACGACTGGAAGGGAACGCCCGCCTTCTCGCAGGCGGCGGCGAACACCGCCCGGCCCGAGCCGTCCGTGGCGTAACGGTTGTTCACGTTGACCTTGAGGAGGGGACCGCCGTCGATACGCGGGTGGTGCGTCGGGTCGTGCCGCTCCGCGTAGTTGGGGTGGACGGCGTGACCGGTGTCCGAGGAGAGGCAGACGGTGCCGGCGAAGGCACGCGCCCGGTCCTCGTACGAGCCGCCGCGGGCGAACACCGAGCGCTCCAGCACGCTGCCGAGCAGCGGCCCGTCCGCGCCGGTGTCGGACTGGGAGCCGTTCTCCTCGTGGTCGAAGGCGGCGAGGACCGGGATGCAGGACAGTCCGCCGCCGCCCGCCCCGGCCGTCGCGACCGCCGCCAGCGCGGCCGTGCCGGCGTGCACGGACAGCAGGTTGTCCATGCGCGGGCCGGCCAGCAGCTCCTTGTCGCGGCCCAGGTACGCCGGCGGCTCCACGGAGTGCACCATCAGGTCCCAGCCGGTGACCTCGCCGGAGGGGATGCCCGCGGTCTCCTCGAGGAAGGCGATGAGGTCGCCGTCGCGCACGTCCTCGCCCAGGCCCCAGACGGGCTGCATGTGGCGCTGCTTGTCGAGCTTGAGGCCGTCGGAGTTGACCGAGCGGTCCAGGTGGATGGCGAGCTGCGGGACGCGCAGCAGCGGCCGGTCGACGTTCACCAGCCGGGTGGAGCCGTCCCGCAGGGAGAGCCGGCCGGCCAGGCCCAGGTCGCGGTCGAGCCAGGAGTTGAGCAGCGGACCGCCGTAGATCTCCACCGCCACCTGGCGCCAGCCCTGCGCCCCGCTGTCGGGCCGCGGCTTCACCCGCAGGTTGGGGGAGTCGGTGTGGGCGCCGACGATCCGGAACGGGGTGTGCGGGTCCGCGCCCTCGGGGACGTACCAGGCGACGACGGCGCCACCGCGCAGCACGTACTTGCCGCCCGACGACCCGTCCCAGGCGTCCGTCTCCGCGACCTGCCGGAAGCCTGCCTTCTCCAGCCGCTCGGCGGCGTTCGCCACCGCGTGGTACGGCGTGGGGGAGGCGGCGAGGAAGGACATGAGGTCGTCGGTGTGGCTGCGGTCGAAGGGGGAGGGTTCGCTCATGGGGTCACCTTAACGAGGGCGAGGGCCCGCTTCCCCGGTGTGGAAGCGGGCCCTCGTACGGGCTCCGACGGTCGCGTGCGGACCCGGGCGTTCCCGTTCGGGCCTGTTCGATCCCGTTCGGGCTCGCGCCGTCCGTCGCAGGACCTCCTGCGGGAGGCTCTAGAAGGCGGCCTCGTCCAGCTCCATCAGGTCCAGGTCGACGCCCTCGGCGACCTTGCGGGCCAGCGTGACGCCGGGCAGGACCTCGGCGGCGAAGAACCTCGCCGCGGCGATCTTGCCGGTGTAGAAGGCGACGTCCTTGGCGGAGGCCGTCTGGAGCTTGTCGGCGGCGACCGCGGCGCCCCTGAGCAGCAGGTAGCCGACGATCACGTCACCGGAGGCCATCAGCAGGCGGGTGGTGTTCAGGCCCACCTTGTAGATGTTCTTGACGTCCTGCTCGGTGGCCGCGAGGTCCGTGAGCATCAGGCCGACGATGGCCTCCAGCTCGACGGCGGCCTTCGCCAGGTGCTCGCGGGCGCCCGCCAGCTGCTCGCCGCCGGTGCCGAGGGCGAGGAACTGCTTGATGTCCTCGGCGAGCGAGTTCAGGGCCGCGCCCTGGTTGCGGACGATCTTCCGGAAGAAGAAGTCCTGGCCCTGGATCGCCGTGGTGCCCTCGTACAGGGTGTCGATCTTGGCGTCGCGGATGTACTGCTCGATCGGGTACTCCTGCAGGAAGCCGGAGCCGCCGAAGGTCTGCAGCGACTGGGCGAGCTGCTCGTAGCCCTTCTCGGAGCCGTAGCCCTTGACGATGGGCAGGAGGAGGTCGTTGAGCGCGTGCTCCGCCGACACGTCCTCGCCCGCCGCCTCCTTGACCGCGATGGTGTCCTGCACCGAGGCGGTGTGGAGGACGAGCGCGCGCATGCCCTCCGCGTACGCCTTCTGCATCATCAGCGAGCGGCGCACGTCGGGGTGGTGGGTGATGGTGACCTTGGGCGCGGTCTTGTCCATGAAGTCGGCGAGGTCCGGGCCCTGGACGCGCTCCTTGGCGTACTCCAGCGCGTTGAGGTAGCCGGTGGAGAGGGTGGAGATCGCCTTCGTGCCGACCATCATGCGGGCGAACTCGATGATGCGGAACATCTGGCGGATGCCGTCGTGCTTGTCGCCGATCAGCCAGCCCTTGGCGGGGTGCCGGTCGCCGAACGTCATCTCGCAGGTGTTGGAGGCCTTGAGGCCCATCTTGTGCTCGACGTTCGTGGCGTAGACACCGTTGCGCTCGCCCAGCTCGCCGGTCTCGGCGTCGAAGAGGTACTTCGGGACGAGGAAGAGCGACAGGCCCTTGGTGCCCGGTCCGGCGCCCTCGGGACGCGCGAGCACGTAGTGGAGGATGTTCTCCGACATGTCGTGCTCACCGGAGGTGATGAAGCGCTTCACGCCCTCGATGTGCCAGGAGCCGTCCTCCTGCTGCACGGCCTTGGTGCGGCCGGCGCCCACGTCCGAGCCGGCGTCCGGCTCGGTGAGGACCATGGTGGAGCCCCACTGCTTCTCGACGGCGATCCGGGCCATCTTCTTCTGGGTGTCGTTGCCCTCGTCGTACAGGATCCCGGCGAAGGCGGGGCCGGACGAGTACATCCACACGGCCGGGTTGGCGCCCAGGATCAGCTCGGCGTACGACCAGATCAGCGAGGGGGGAGCCGTCGTGCCGCCGATGGCCTCGGACACGCCCAGACGCCAGTACTCGGAGTCCATGAAGGCCTGGTAGCTCTTCTTGAAGGACGCCGGGACCGGCGCGGTGTTGGTCTCCGGGTCGAAGACCGGCGGGTTGCGGTCGGCGTCGGTGAAGGACTCGGCCAGCTCGTTCTCCGCGAGGCGGGTCAGCTCCTCGAGGACGCTCTTGGCGGTCTCGACGTCCATCTCCTCGAACGGACCGGTGCCGTACAGCTTGTCGCGTCCGAGTACTTCGAAGAGGTTGAACTCGATGTCGCGGAGATTGGACTTGTAGTGCCCCATGGTGACGGCTCCCGGCTCCGTAGAGAGATCGGCGAGGCACTTCGTTCCTCGCACGGGTTTGCATACCAGCAAGTAGCTACGACTATGCTACCCGCCGGTAATAAGAAGCAAGCCTGATCCGGTCATCTGTGACGCGTTACGCGCTCCGGCGGGGCCGGCGGAACGCGTCACCCGCCCGTACCGGCCCGGGGATCCGGTGCGCTCGGTACTCTTGCGCGCATGTACGGCTACGACCAGAACGTAGGGGCACAGCAGGGGTACGTCCCGCCGCAGCAGCAGCATCAGCAGCAGCAACAGCAGCAGATGCCGGGCGGCTACGGGCAGCAGCAGCCGCCGCTGTACCCGGAGCCGTCCCCGCCCTCGCTCGCGGACGCGGTGCGCGCGTTCACCACGGGCCAGGTGACCGCCGAGGACTTCCAGCAGGTCTTCGCGACGTCCAAGGTGTACTGCCCGCGCGGCGACAACCCCGGGTTCCTCGCCCTGCACAACACCCAGCAGCCGGTGATCCCGATGTTCACCTCGCTGAAGGAGCTGCGGCGGTACGCGGGCAAGGAGTCCAAGTACTTCGTGATCACCGGCGCCGAGGTGATCGACCTGCTGCCCACCGGCTACGGCTTCGTGCTCGACATGGAGGGCGAGCACCGGATGGTGTTCGACGCGAAGGCCGTCGAGCAGATGGTCGAGTTCGCGATGCGACGCATGTACGGCTGAACGCCGCGGTCGTAGCCGTCACCGCTGTCACCGCCGTCGCCGTCGCCGTCGTGGTCGCCGCCACCGCGACCGCCGTGCGCGGGGCGGGTGTCCCCGTCCGCCCCGGAATCTCTGCAGCCCGGAGGGAATGCCCTCCGGGCTTTCCGCGTTGGGGGTGGCAGGAAGTTCAACGTTCAACTAAGATGGCCGTACAAGAGGAGGTACCGACATGCCTGCAGTGACCGTCGAGAACCCGCTGACGCTGCCCCGTGTGGCCGCGCCCGCCGACGCCGTGGCCCGACCCGTGCTCACCGTCACGACCGCGCCGAGCGGTTTCGAGGGTGAGGGTTTCCCGGTGCGCCGGGCGTTCGCCGGGATCAACTACCGCCACCTCGACCCGTTCATCATGATGGACCAGATGGGTGAGGTGGACTACGCGCCGGGCGAGCCCAAGGGCACCCCCTGGCACCCGCACCGCGGCTTCGAGACCGTCACCTACATCATCGACGGCACCTTCGACCACCAGGACTCCAACGGCGGCGGCGGCACCATCACCAACGGCGACACCCAGTGGATGACGGCCGGCGCGGGTCTGCTGCACATCGAGGCGCCGCCGGAGCAGCTCGTCATGTCGGGCGGTCTCTTCCACGGCCTGCAGCTGTGGGTGAACCTGCCGGCCAAGGACAAGATGATGGCGCCGCGCTACCAGGACATCCGCGGCGGCAGCGTCCAGCTGCTCACCTCCCCCGACGGCGGCGCGCTGCTGCGGGTCATCGCCGGTGAGCTGGACGGCCACGAGGGCCCCGGCATCACGCACACGCCGATCACGATGATCCACGCGACGCTCGCGCCGGGCGCGGAGCTGACCCTGCCGTGGCGCGAGGACTTCAACGGGCTGGCGTACGTCATGGCCGGGCGCGGCGCGGTCGGCGCCGAGCGCCGTCCGATCCACCTGGGGCAGACGGCCGTCTTCGGCGCCGGCGGCACGCTGACCGTCCGCGCGGACGAGAAGCAGGACTCGAACACGCCGGACCTGGAGGTCGTCCTCCTCGGCGGCCGGCCGATCCGTGAGCCGATGGCGCACTACGGCCCGTTCGTGATGAACACCCGCGAGGAGCTCCAGCAGGCGTTCGAGGACTTCCAGAAGGGCCGCCTGGGCACGATCCCGGCGGTGCACGGGATGGAGGGCTCGGGACCGCGGGAGTCCTGACCGGCCGAGCGCGTGGAGTGGCCCCGTCCGTTTCCGGGCGGGGCCACTCGCCGTTCCCTGGGCGGGGCATGGGCGGGACATGGGCGGGGTGGTGGAGTTGGACAGGGGGTGTCGGGCGTGATCGTGTGGGGGTGTGCAGGACTCCTCTCCGCCTCCGCTGCTGCCCGAACCCGTCCGGCGTCTCGCCGCCTGGTGTGCCGTCGCCCTGCTCGTCTCCGGGGTCGGCTACGTCGGGATCCTGCTGTGCGTGCAGTTCCGGGTGGCCGTGATCCCCGTCCTGCTCGCCCTGCTGGGTACGGCTCTGCTGCAGCCCCTGCACCGGCGGCTGGTGCGGATGGGGGTGCAGCGGTCCCTGTCGGCGGCGCTCACCTGTGTCGCCGTCGTCGCCGTGGTCGGCGGTGCGGTGTACATCGTGGTGTCCGCGCTGATCGACTCCGGGGACCAGATCATCGCCTCGCTCAGGACCGCGGCGCGGGATCTCAGCCGTCACTTCGGGGCGGCCGGCACCTCGCTGGACGACATCGCGGCGAACGCGCGCGGACTGCTGTCCAAGTTCGGCGGTACGGCCGCGTCGGGTGTCCTCAGCGGGGTAGGCGTGGTGGGCGAGGCGCTCGCCATGGCGGTGCTCGCGCTGCTGCTGGTCTTCTTCTTCCTGCGTGATTCCGACCGTGCCGCCGACACACTGCGCGGGCTGGTGCCGCCCGATTCCGGGGAGACGGCGGTGGCCATGGCCCGCCGGGCCTTCCAGGCGGTCGAGGGGTTCATGCGCGGGACCACCTTCATCGCGCTCATCGACGCCCTCTGCATCACCGTCGGGCTGCTCGTCCTCAAGGTGCCGGGCGCCCTCGGACTGGGCGCGCTGGTCTTCGTCGGGGCGTACATCCCCTACCTCGGGGCGTTCATCTCCGGGGCGGTGGCCGTGCTGGTGGCGCTGGCCGACCGGGGGTTCGTCATCGCGCTGTGGGTGCTCGGCGTGGTGCTCGCGGTGCAGTTGCTGGAAGGGCACGTGCTCCAGCCGATGATCCAGAGCCGCACCGTGCAGATGCATCCGGCGGTCGTGATGCTCGCCATCACCGCGGGCGCCTCGGTCGCCGGGATCGTCGGCATGCTGATGGCGGTGCCGCTGACGGCGGCGGCCGTCGGCGTCCTGAACGAACTGCGCCGACGCCACACCGCGCCGGAGGAGCAGGCTCCGCCCCCGGTGTCACCGTGAGGGTCCGGCCCTCCGCCGAGCGGTGGCGTCCGGCTCTGCGGGCGGCTCGTGCAGCTCGAACCAGATGCTCTTCCCCTTGCCCCGGGGATCGACGCCCCAGGTGTGGGCCAGGAACTCGATCAGGAGGAGGCCGCGGCCGGACGAGGCCAGCTCGCCGGGGGAGCGCCGGTGCGGGAGGTCGTCGCCCGCGTCGGTGACCTCGATCCGCATCCGGCGCCCCTCCCGCCCGGCGATGACCGCGGCGACGAGCAGCGCGTCGGTGTCGGTGTGCACGAGGACGTTGGTGAGCATCTCCGACAGCAGCAGCACCGCCGAGTCGACCTGGTCCGGCGAGCGCCAGTCGTGCAGCAGTTGGCGCAGGTGCTGCCGGGCCTCCGAGATCCGTTCCGGCTCGGTCTGCGCCACCGTCAGCATGGTGCGGCGCACCGAGGGCCCCACCGGCTCCTGTTCGGGGCCGTGGCACTGCCGGGAGAGCAGCATCAGGGCGATGTCGTCCTCGCGGCGGTCGATCAGGGGTCCGGGGGTGTGGTGCGAGGGGGGACCGTGGACGGCCTGCACCAGGGCGTCGGCCAGTGCCTCCAGGTCGCCCCGGTGGTGTTCGAGGACGTCGCGCAGCCGCTGCCAGCCGGTGTCCAGGTCGTGGCCGCCGGTCTCGATCAGACCGTCCGTGCAGACCAGCATGGTCTCGCCGGGCTCCAGAACCATGCGGGTGACGGGGTAGTCGGCGTCCGGGTCGATGCCCAGCGGGAGCCCGCCGGCCGTCGGCCGGGTCAGCACGGTCGCGTCGGGCGTGCGGACCGCCGGGTCGGGGTGTCCCGCGCGGGCGATCTCCAGTTCCCCGCTGTCGGGGTCGACCGCGATGTACAGGCAGGTCGCGAAGCGCAGCTCGTAGGGGTCGGCCTCGCTGATCCCGTACAGGAAGCGGGAGGCGCGGGAGAGCACGGCGTCGGGCCGGTGCCCCTCGGCGGCGTACGCCCGCAGGGCTATGCGCAGCTGGCCCATGATCCCGGCGGCCTGGACGTCATGGCCCTGCACGTCCCCGATGACCAGGGCGAACCGTCCGCTGGGCAGCGGGATGACGTCGTACCAGTCACCGCCGACCTGGAGACCGCCGCCGGTGGGGACGTAGCGTGCGGCGACGCTCATCCCCGGGATGCGCTGCGGGCCGAGCTTCGGCAGCATCGAGCGCTGCAGGCTGTCGGTCAGGGCCCGCTCGTTCTCGGCGGTCCCCGCGCGGGACAGGGCCTGGGCCAGCATCCGCGCCACGGTGGTCAGCACCGACCGCTCGTCGGGGGTGAAGGCGACCGGGTGGGCGAAGGCCGCCAGCCAGGTGCCCATCGTGCGGCCGGACACGACCAGCGGCAGGAACGCCCAGGACTGACGGCCGAAGCTCTCGGCGAGCGGCCAGGTGAGGGGGTAGCGGTCCTTGTACTGCTCCGGGCTGGACAGATAGACGGCGCGGCCCGTCCGCACCACCTCGGCGGCCGGGTAGGCGGTGTCCAGCGGCATGTGGAACGAGCCCTCGGCGCGGGGGTCGTGCCCGTGGTGGCCGATGACGGTGAGCTCGTCGCCCGCGACGCCGAACAGCGCGAACCCGTCCGGTGAGAAGCCCGGCATCGCCAGGTTGGCCGCGACCCGCAGCACCTCCCGCGTCGAGCGCGCCTCGGCCAGCGCCCGGCCGGCGTCCAGCAGGAACGCCTCCCGTGACCGGCGCCAGTCGCCGATGACCGCCCTGTGCCCCGCGGGAGTACCCGGCGCCGGATCGGTGACCTCCTGAAGGGTGCCGGTCAGGAGGTACGCCTCGCGCAGGGGGTCGAAGGTCGGCTTGGAGCGGCTGCGCACCACCCGCACGACCTGTCCCTGGTCGTCCATGACCCGGATGCGCACCTCGGCGAGCGTGTCCTCGGCGACGGCGAGCTGGACCACCCCGACGATCTCGTTCCAGTCGGCCGGGTGCAGCCGGGCGCGTACCTGGGGCTCCGTGAGGGTGGTCTCCTCGGCGGGCAGCCCCAGCAGCCGTGCCGTCACCCCGTCGACCACGACCAGTTTGGCTGCCGTGTCCCAGTGCCACCTGCCGGTGCCGAGGAGGGCGAGGACATCCGCCGTGGGCGGCAAGGACTCGCCGGTTCGCATTGCCCTACTTTATGGAGATTCAGCAGAAAAACGCCACCGATGCCGTTCGCGTGGGGCCGGCGGATCGTCCGGGGCAAGCGATCTTGGGGTGGCCGGTAGGCTTGGGGGAGTTTCACGTGAAACAAAACCCCGACACCAAGACCCCGATCCGCGAAGGCTGGATGAACGACGATGCATCGGTACAGGTCCCACACCTGCGGCGAGCTCCGCGCCTCTGACGTCGGCACCGACGTCCGGTTGAGCGGCTGGCTGCACAATCGGCGCGACCTGGGCGGCATTCTCTTCATCGATCTGCGCGATCACTACGGCATCACGCAGCTCGTGGCCCGCCCGGGCACACCCTCCTACGAGACCCTCGACCGGCTCTCCAAGGAGACCGTCGTCCGGATCGACGGCAAGGTCGTCTCCCGCGGTGCGGAGAACGTCAACGCCGAGCTGCCCACCGGTGAGATCGAGGTCGAGGTCGGCGAGGTCGAGGTGCTGGGCGCGGCGGCCCCCCTCCCCTTCACGATCAACGCCGAGGACGGGGTCAACGAGGAGCGGCGCCTGGAGTACCGCTTCCTGGACCTGCGCCGCGAGCGCATGCACCGCAACATCCTGCTGCGCACCTCGGTGATCTCGGCGATCCGTCACAAGATGACGGCGCTGGGCTTCAACGAGATGGCGACGCCGATCCTCAGCGCCACCTCCCCCGAGGGCGCCCGCGACTTCGTCGTCCCGTCGCGCCTCAACCCGGGCAGGTTCTACGCGCTGCCTCAGGCCCCGCAGCAGTTCAAGCAGCTGCTGATGATCTCCGGCTTCGACCGCTACTTCCAGATCGCGCCCTGCTTCCGCGACGAGGACGCCCGCGCGGACCGCTCGCCGGGCGAGTTCTACCAGCTCGACGTGGAGATGTCGTTCGTCGAGCAGGAGGACGTCTTCCAGCCCATCGAGAAGCTCATGACCGAGCTCTTCGAGGAGTTCGGCAACGGACGGCACGTGACCTCGCCGTTCCCGCGGATCCCGTTCCGCGAGGCGATGCTGAAGTACGGCTCCGACAAGCCGGACCTCCGCGCCCAGTTGGAGCTCGTCGACATCACCGACGTCTTCGAGGGCTCGGAGTTCAAGGCGTTCGCCGGCAAGCACGTCCGCGCGCTGCCGGTGCCGGACGTCTCCGGTCAGCCGCGCAAGTTCTTCGACCAGCTCGGTGACTACGCCGTCGCGCAGGGCGCGAAGGGCCTGGCCTGGGTGCGGGTGGCCGAGGACGGTTCGCTCACCGGCCCGATCGCGAAGTTCCTGACCGAGGCGAACGTCGCGGAGCTGACCAAGCGGCTGGGGCTCGCCGCCGGGCACGCGGTGTTCTTCGGCGCGGGTGAGTTCGACGAGGTCTCCAAGATCATGGGCGCGGTCCGGGTGGAGGCCGCGAAGCGGGCCGGCCACTTCGAGGAGGGCGTCTTCCGCTTCTGCTGGATCGTCGACTTCCCGATGTACGAGAAGGACGAGGACACAGGGAGGATCGACTTCTCCCACAACCCCTTCTCCATGCCGCAGGGCGGTCTGGAGGCCCTGGAGACCCAGGACCCGCTGGACATCCTGGGCTGGCAGTACGACATCGTCTGCAACGGCGTCGAGCTGTCCTCCGGAGCGATCCGGAACCACGAGCCGGAGATCATGCTCAAGGCCTTCGAGATCGCGGGCTACGACCGCGACACCGTCGAGGAGCAGTTCGCCGGCATGCTGCGCGCGCTCCGCTTCGGCGCCCCGCCGCACGGCGGCATCGCGCCCGGCGTCGACCGCATCGTGATGCTCCTCGCCGACGAGCCCAACATCCGCGAGACCATCGCCTTCCCGCTCAACGGCAACGCCCAGGACCTGATGATGGGCGCGCCGACGGAGCTGGACGAGGCCCGCCTGAAGGAACTCCACCTGACGGTCCGCAAGCCGCAGCCGAAGTAGGCCGCGAGCACAGCGTGAAAGCGGCTCGGAACCGGACACCGGTTCCGAGCCGCTTTCTGTTCGGGCGCTGTTCGGGCGCGGTCAGTACAGGGCCTTGTATCCGCCCCAGCCGGTGCCGATCTGGGTCCGTGCGCCGATGCCGCCCTTTCCGTTTCCGTAGTTGCGGAACAGCTTGCCGGAGGTGTCCCGGGAGATCAGGTCGCCGACGCCGTCGTGGTTGAGGTCGCCCACGCCGACGACGGTGTTGTAGGAGCCGCCCCACTTGGTGGCGATCTTGACGCGGGCCTTGAAGGTGCCGGTACGTGTGCCGTTGTGGCGGTAGAGGTTGTTGGACTTGTCCTGGGTGAGCAGGTCGCCGATGCCGTCACCGGTGATGTCGCCGACGGCGACGATCTTCTTGTACGTCTTCCAGTTGCTCATGATCTTGACGCGGGCGGAGAGCTTGCCCGTGCTGGTGCCCTTGTAGAGGTACATGTCCCCGGTGGACGTCTTGCGGGCGATCAGGTCCGGGCGTCCGTCCCCGGTGATGTCACCGGTCGAGACCATGATGTCGTACTGGTTCCAGCCGCTCTTGCCGAGCGTGGTGTACGGCGTCGAGGCCTTCAGCGCGGCCCCGCACTTCGGCTTGTACAGCCGCAGCGAGCCGTTGCTCGGCCGGACGACGAGATCGTTGCAGCGGTCGCCGCTCAGGTCGCCGAAGGGTACGACCGTGGTCCCCTTCGGCCAGCCGGTGCCGCCCACCTTGGTCGAGAAGGTGCCCTTGCCCGTGCCCCGGTGGATGGTCAGGGAGCCCGTGGAGTTCATGGTGAGCAGGTCGCCGATGCCGTCCGAACCGCTGTAGTCATGGCGTACGGGCGAGCCTCCGGTCAGCGTGCCGCTGCCGCTGCCGATGGTCACGGCCTTGGAGGTGCCGAGGCCGGTCGCCTTCAGGCTCCACTTGAACCGGCCGTTGGGGAAGCGGACACCGCCCGCCGTCTTGCCGTTCCAGCTCGCCGTCACCCGCGCGGTGGCCGCGCCGCCGGTGAGGGTGCGGGTGGCCTTGCCGGTCTCGCCGCTCTCCACGGACGTGAACGTCAGTGACCAGGAGGTGACGGGGCGGGACAGCAGCCAGGTGCCGGTCCAGGGCTTCGAGGCGGACAGGTTCGCCTGGGCGGCGGCGTCCGTCGTGAAAGCGGTCGGGGCCGACGGGGTGAAGCCGGTCGTGGCGACATGGGTGCGCTCGTGGACGTCGAACCAGGCCACCAGGCCCGTGTACTCGTCCACGGTCCAGCGGTAGCGGCGGTCGGCGGCCAGGCCGGTGTCCGGCACCTCGGAGGCCAGTACACGGGTGGCGCCGGTGGCCGCGTCGGTCAGGACGAGGGTGCCGGCCGCGTGGTCGTGGCGGACCGTGAAGCCGTCGCCGAGCAGGACGTCACCCGGGGTGACGGCACGGGAGGTGCCGGCCTCGGTGTCGTACACGCCCGCCGAGGAAGTGCCGCAGGACCAGTACAGCCAGCGGCCCGCCGCCTGCAGCTCGCTCGGGACGCAGCGCGCGCCCGGGACGGTGATCGTGGTGAGGGTCTTCTTCTCCGCCAGGCTGTAGGAGGTGACCCGGCCGGCGGTGGTGGTGGCGCTCCACAGCACGGGGCCGTTGAGTGCGGCGGCCCGGACCGAGCGCTTCAGCAGTTGGCCGTAGCCGAACCGGCCGACGTACTGGGCCGGGGCGGAACCGCCGGAGTCGTAGACCGCGTAGTCGTCGGAGACGTCGACGATGCTGCCGCCCGTGGTGTTGAACCCTAGGGCGTGGTAGCCGATCGGGACCAGCCGGTCCGAGCCCGGTTCGGGGCCGCCCTCGTAGACGTCGGAGGCCCCCTCCAGGTAGACGTCCCGGGGGGAGGCGACCGTGTTGCCCCACAGAGCCGAGCACGTGGTGCCGGGGTAGGGGCACTTCGGGTGGATCTTGGTGCTCTCGGTGGCGGGGGAGGCGGTGAGGACCGTACCGCCGTTGGTCGTCAGGGTCCGTACGGAGGTGGCGTGGAGGCCGTTGGCGTTGCCGGGGTCGACCTGTGCGACCCGCAGGCTGCCGCGGCTGAGGGCGATGCCCGTCTTGGCGTTCTCGACCGCGGGCACCTGGTACAGCTTCGTCAGCTTCGGCGTGCCGTCCGCGGCCGTGCTCACGCGCTGCACCCACCAGTCGGTGGCGCCCGTGCCGCCGCTGACGAGAGCGGTGTCGCCGGGGCCGCGTACCGCGAACCTGCTGGCCTTCTCCAGCAGGGTGCGGGACGAGCCGTCGGTGAGGGAGAGGGCCGTCAGACTGCTGGCGCCCGTCTGCGGAGGCAGCAGCAGCCAGTCACCGGTCAGGACCGGCTTGGCACTCTGGTAGGGACCCGGCAGTTCGACGAACTCCTCCTCGCCGCCCGGCTCGGTGCGCGGCTTGAGGTGCAGACCGCCGTCGCCGTACCAGCCGATCCTGTCCTCGCTCAGGACGGCGGGGGCGGTGGCGGAGACGCCGCTGAACGCCTTGGTGACGGCGGCCGACTCGATGTCGATGTAGTACAGGTTGCTGCCCGACCTGACCAGCACCCCGGCCGCGTCGGCGGCCAGGACATAGCCGCTGTTGACCACCACGTCGGCCGGTGCGAAGGGGCGCTCGCGGCGCTCGCCGGCCACGGTGTCGACGAGGGTACGGCTGGTGACGACGGTGGTCCCGGCCAGTGCCCGGTAGGGGTACGCGGACGTCACGGTCGACGTCTTGCGGGTGACCGGGTCCCACAGGGTGACGGTGGTGGCGGACGTGCTCGTCGGCAGGGCGACGAGGTCGCCGTCCGAGCCGTACCAGGCCTGGCGGCACAGCGAGCCGAGGTCTTCGCACGGCGCCGTCGGCGTGAAGACGCCGTCCGGGGTCCGCACGCCGACGGTGGTGCCGTCGGCATAGCTCGTCCACAGCAGTCCGGGGACTCCCGACTGCCGGTGCAGGAAGCCACCGGTACCGGCGGCGAACAGCCGTTCGCCGCGCGGCTGGGTCGAGGCCGGGTCGGTGAGCGTGATCCTGGTGGTGCCGGCCGCGCTCTGCGCGCCCGCGGCCCGAGCGGGGTCACTGCTTCCGGTGAGGACGGTGACGGATGCGGCCGCGACGGCGACCGCGAGCGTGGCGACGGTGGCGGCCAGACCGCCCCGTCGCAGGGCGTGTCTGCCCACGTGAGGTTCCCTCCCGGCGAGGGCCTCCCCTGCTCTCGCACAAGTGAGCGGACTCTACCAGGGGGTTTTCGGTCCTTCTCACGCTCCTGGATCTTGAACGAGCCACGGGACCGCTTCCTGGACCTGCGCCGCGAGCCCATGCACCGCGACATCCTGCCGCGCACCGAGGGACTCCATCTGACGGTCCGCAAGACGCAGCCGAAGCAGTCACACAGAGACGAGGGCCCGGAACCGACGTCCGACATCGGTTCCGGGCCCTCGCCGTCGTTCATGACGGGTATGAACGGCCTCTGACGTCATGTCTTCATGGCTGTTCGGAGGCGTCCGTCGGGGCGGTCGGGTCCTCCGCGAGAACGTCCTCGGCCGTGGTGGCCGTCAAGGAGCGGTCGAACCAGGTGGTGAGCGTGTCGAGGTCGGTGCAGGTGGTGATGCGCTCGTGGACGCTGTCGGAGACCGTGAGCCCGCGTACCTGCAGTGCGCGCAGGATGTCCTCGGCCTTTCCCTCGGCCTTTCCCTCCAGGTATTTCTCCTCGAAGAGCGTTCCGTGCCCCGGGAAGTGGGTGACGACGTTCTGCATCAGCTTCCTCCAGTTCTCCTTGGCCGGAGTGGACTCCAGACCGACCTCCACCACCTCGAACCAGTACTTCGTGATGTCCGGCTCGAAGGACACGAGTCCGCGGGCGACCGTTTCCAGTGTGACTCCACCCCCGCTGAAGCGGCGGGCTTCCTGTGTCGGTGGCTAAGCACCGTCGCAGAGGGCCAGCCCGGCCCTGCTGAGCACATTGAGCGCGCCTACGTGGTCGGCGTTCGCGAGGAAGCCGCACGCGGTGCACTCGAACTTTGCCTGGGTGACGCGGTTCTCCTTGGCGACGTGCCCGCAGTCGGGGCAGGTACGGGAGGTGTTGCGGGCGTCCACCGGGATCATGCGGCGAGCGGCACTCTCAGCCTTCTGCGCCAGGATTCCGAAGAACAGCCCCCAACCCGCGTCGAGGATGCTGCGGTTGAGCCCGGCCTTCGCGGCGGCCCCGTTCGGCAGGAAACCGCCGGGCCGCTCGGGGTCGGGCCTGGCCGCCGGGCTCTTGGTCATCCCGGCAGTATTCAGCTTCTCGTGGACGATCACGTCGTGCTCGGCGACGAGCGTGTGTGCGGCCTTGTGGTGGTGGTCGAGCCGCTGCCTGCGGATCTTCGCGTGGATCGTGGCGACCTTCCGGGCCGCCGCGCGGTGGCGCTTGGTGTGCTGCCGGGTCCGCTTGGGGAATGTCGCGAGGTGCTGCTGGGCGGCGGCCAGCTCCTTCGCCATCACCTGGAGGAAACGAGGGTTCTCCACGTGCTCACCGTCGGACGTGGTGAAAAAGTGCCTCACACCCATGTCGATACCGACGATGCTTCCCGTCGCGGGCAGCGGCTCGGCCGGTACGTCGTCACAGGCCAGGATCACGTACCAGCGGCGGCCCTCTCGCTTCACGCTGATCGTCTTGACCCGGCCGCGCACGGGCCGGTGCCGGTGCACGCGCACGTGCCCGACACCCTGCAGCCGCACCCGGGTCTGCGGGTCGTGCGGGGTGGAGTCCCAGCGGCAGCCGTCCCCGTCCTTCGGGAAGGTCACCGTGTCGAAGTGCCCGACACCCTTGAACCTGGGGTAGCCCGGCGTGAGACCGGCCTTCACCCGCTGGAAGAACGCGGTGAACGCCCTGTCCAGACGGCGCAGGGTGGCCTGTTGGGAGGAGAACGACCAGCGGCCCTGCCGCTCGGGGTCGAACGCCCGGATCTCCTTGAGCTGCGCGGACTGACCGCCGTAACGGATAGTGGTCTTCGAGGCGTGCCGGTAGGCGTCCCGGCGTTCCTGGAGCGCGCCGTTGTACAGCGAGCAGTGATCCCGCAGCATTCCGGCAAGCGCCTGCTCCTGGCGGACCGTGGGCCGGAGAAGGAACTTGTAGGCACGCATCATCCCGGACCACCCACTGTCGCAATCGCACGGTCACAGCCAGTGCAGACAACCTAGCGGGCCCCACTGACAACAGTGCAGATCAGTACAGAAAGCCGAGGTCAGAGCAGTGAGAGAAGCCATTCCCCACCCCGCTGAAGCGGGGCGTCCCCTGGCTAGGTTCTGATGGCGGCCGCCCTCCGGCCTTGGCTGTGAACGATGGCCGACAGTGCCGCCATGGCCGGCTGCTGGACCACCACTGACTCGTCGGTGACCTCCGGGACGGTCTGCGGGCCCAGGACGAACGGGCGGGTGACCTGGGTGGTCCAGGGGCCCACGGTGCACTCGAAGGGGCCCATCGCCCAGGCCGCCGTCGAGCGGTCGCGGCAGACGGCGACCAGCAGGACGGGAAGGTCGTACTTGGCACGCAGGTAGGCGACGTAGTACGCCCAGCTCTTCGCCTTGAAGGAGCGCGCGCCTGCGCTCGCGCCAGCTGTCGCCGGTCACAGCAGAACGGTCGTCGTTGATTTCAGTACCCCAGGTAGGTGATCTGGACGATGTGGACACGCTCGCTGCGTACGACGACCTGGTATCTGAACATGCCGCCGGGGACGATGACGTCGCCCCCTTCGGGTCGATGTCCTCGTGGGCCCGGCCGTGAATGTGGACGGCTTCGGCGGCTCTGACCAACTCGTCCGCCTTCCTCTCCACACCAGCGAGGAACTCGGCGGGTGCGGTGCGGGCGGTTTCCTCCGCACCGAAGGCGTACTCCCACTTCCAGCTCAACCGCGCACTGCTCTCATGGCTTCGTCCAGGACGGCGCTCAGTTCCCGCAGAGCCTCCTCGGCGATGGCGGGATCTTCGTGCTCCAGCCTGTTCTGTGCCTGCGCGAAGCGGGAGGACAGAGCAGGGCGCCGGGCGATCTCGATGTCTCGGGCCCAGGTGAGGACCCAGCTCCGCACGGGGCTCAGGGACTGCCACTCCACGGCCTTGGTGAAGGCGTCGTCCTTTGTGGCCTGCATCTCGTCCAGGCGCCCCGGGTCGACCACGGCGAGAGCCGTGCGCAGGGCGTCAGGAGTCTGTTCGGGACGCGGGATCAGCTCGTGCCCGTGATCGGCCTGAGTACTCATGGCGTCCTCCACAGGGTGCCCCGGCCAGAGTATCCGGACGGTGCCGCGGAGGAGCCGGACCGGGAACTGGGCAGGCCGCGAGCGGCCTGTCACGGTCGGCTCTGTTCAACGAGGGACGGCTCGTCGGTTCCGGTGTCGGGGACACCGGAACCGACACCCGCTGAGGCGCAGCCCTGGCAGTGGTGGGGGTCGGGACCGCGGTAGCCGCGGTCGCAGGTGTCGCAGTTGCGCAGGGGGTGCCGGACGGGCGGGGGCGGTTCGGGGGCGCGGAACGGCGGGAGGGGCGGCAGTTTGGCCGTCAGGCGGTGGGCCAGGAAGGCGGCGGGCCGGACCAGGGGCTCCAGGGGCAGGTCGCCGGCCAGGGCCCTGCGTACGGCGGCGGGGGTCAGGTCCCGTTCCAGCCAGGCGGCGACGCCGGGGGTGAGATGTTCGGCGTCGGTGGCGGAGAGCAGCAGGCGGGGGTCCTCGCGACGGAGGCCGGCGAGGACGTCGGTGGCCGCCTGGAGGAGGTCGGGGGAGGTGTACGCGGGCTTCGGTACGGCGGGGAGGGCGCGGCGGCGTGCGGGTTCCTGCTGCGGGGCGGTGGCCGCGCGGCGGGCCGGGGGCTTGGGCGCCTCGCCCGTTTCGGACATGGCGTCGCGTCGGCCAGGCTGGTTGCAGGAGACGGTGCGAGTGACGATCCGGCCGGTCGGGGTGCGTTCGCGGGTACGGCGCAGGTAGCCGTGCGTCTCCAGCTCGCGCAGGGCGTCGGCGATCCGGGTCGTGCCCTCCGGGAAGCGGGCGGCCAGGGACTTGATGCCGACGGGGGCACCGGCGGGCAGGGACTGGATGTGGCAGGCCAGTCCGATCGCCAGCAGGGAGAGGTCCGGGTGCTGGGTGAGGTGGTTGCCGATCACCGTGAAGCGGGTGGTGTGGCGGGAGTTGTCGTGGGTGACGCCGCCGGGGTGCCCCTTCGCGTGGGCGTTCCGGGAGGGGTTGGTTTTCCCGCCGTTACGGGACTGGGCGTGCGGGCGCACGCTAGTGTTTCGGGTATCCATCGGGAAGCTGCTTTCTTCCTTGGTGGTCAGGCCCTCGCAGTGGGATGCCAGTCCCGGCGGGGGCCGTCGTGTGTCTGGGGTCGTTGTGCCGTGCTGCGCTGAGCGTAGGGCAGACAACCCGTCACATATCCAGCTCAGTCGGTGATGTTCACTCGCGAGAGTGAGCGTGCACCGTGGGCGGGAGGGGTGGGGCTTGGTGGGGGTTCTTTCCCTCTCGTGGTCCTTGGAAAAGACGGCCGACGGCACCGGAACACACGCGCTCGGGTTCCGGTGCCTGAGCCGTTTCCGCTGGTCAGGCTGGTGGTAGATCGAGTTCCGCCCATACGGTCTTGCGGGGGACCGGTCCGAGCCGCACGCCCCAGCGGTCGGCGAGCGCTTCGACGAGGAGCAGGCCGCGTCCGGACTCGGCGTCGGGGGCGGGCACGCGGCAGAGCGGAAGGTCGTCACCTCGGGTGTCCGTGACCTCGATGCGGAGGGTCGCGCCGCGGTCCAGGAGTGCGAGGCGGAAGTCGCGTCCGGCGAGCCGGCCGTGAGTGGCCGCGTTCGCGGCGAGTTCGGCGACGAGGTGTTCGGCGGCCTCGGCGACGCGGTGGGGCAGGTCCCGGTCGCGCATCCAGTCCGTGGCGAGCAGCCGGGCGAGGCGGGCGCCTCGGGGTGTGGGTGACAGGAGCACGCTGAAGTGGTCGGTGGTCGACACGAGTTGGGTGGACTTTTTGCTGTTCACCTCACCGAGAGTGGCCGGACGTGCTTACCGTGAACAGTGACAGTCTCGACACGTAGGGTGACTGTCGGGGCTTGTCGGCCGCTGTCCGGACCGTCGGAAACCGGCCTGCGGGCAAGGGAGTTGCAGCACGGCGGTACGACAGAGGAGTGCGGTATGTCGGTGGACGGCGAGGCGGTACGGCTCCGGACCGAGGCGGACGAACCGGGGTGGGAGGTGGACCCGGACGACGAGTGGGGCGTGGCCGTTCTCGCCACGGTGGGGCGCCAGTTGAGGCTGCGGCGGGAAGCCGTGGGGATGCGGGTCGTCGACTTCGCGGGGGCGATCGGGTACGGGGATGACCTTGTGTACAAGGTCGAGGGCGGCAAGCGGATTCCCCGGCAGGAGTACCTGGACAGGGCCGACGAGGTGTTGGAGGCGGGCGGACTCATCGCGGCGGCTTGGGAGGACGTGAAGAAGGTCCGGTATCCGAAAACGGTTCGGGAGCTGGCCAAGCTGGAAGCCCAGGCAGTAGAGATCGGCATCTACGAGAGCAACGGCATCAACGGACTTCTGCAGGTCCCCGACCACGCACGCGCCCTGTTCGAAGCCATGCAGCCTCCCTACTCCCCGGAGGAGGTGGAGCGGATGGTGGCAGCACGCGCGGCTCGTTCGTCGATCTACGAGCGTTCACCCGCGCCTGCGCTCAGCTTCGTCCTGGAAGAGGCGGCTCTGCGCCGCCCGATCGGGGGCACAATGGTGTTGCGCCAGCAGCTCGAACGTCTGTTGGAGGTGGGTCGGCTGCACAACGTCGTTCTTCAGGTGATGCCGCTGAACTGCGAGACGCATTCCGGCATGGACGGCAAGATCGAGCTGCTGAAGTTCGCGGATGGTTCGGCGGTGGGCCGCTCCGATGGCGCGTTCAACGGTCGTCCGACCTCGGAACCCAAACACCTGCGCATCCTTGAGTTGCGGTATGGCACCATCCGGGCTCAGGCCCTCTCGCCACGGGAGTCGCTGGCCTTCATCGAACAACTGCTGGGAGAGACATGATCCGCAAGACCACTGCCGGGGACGCCTCCGAGCTGGCGTGGTTCAAGAGCAGCTACAGCAGCGGCAACGACGGCAACTCCTGCGTCGAGCTTGCTCTCACCCCCGGCACCGTGCACGTCCGCGATTCCAAGAACGTCGACGGCCCCCGTCTGGCGCTCGCGCCCGGCGCGTGGGCCGACTTCGTGGCACACGCGTCGGGAAGCTGACCGTTCGACTGCGCATCGCCCCGCGGGATGCTGTCGGTCGATCCGGGCCTGTGCGTGGCGTCGGCTCCCGGGACCCGGTTGTGGTCGTGGTTCCGCTCGTGGTCGTGACGGAGGCGGTGGGCTCCGTGCGGGTCAGCGGGCCACGAACTGGGTGAGGATGGCCTGGACCTCGTAGATGTCGACGCCCTTGGTGAAGGTCTTCTGCACCGGGGCCGGGGCACCGGAGATCCAGATCTTCAGTTCGGCGTCGAGGTCGAAGGTGCCGGCGGTCTCGACGGCGAAGTGGCTGATGCTGCGGTACGGGATCGAGTGGTACTCGGTCTTCTTGCCGGTGATGCCCTGCTTGTCGATCAGGATCAGCCGGCGGTCGGTGAAGAGGATGGTGTCGCGGATCAGCAGGTAGGCGGCGTGCACCTGTTCGCCGTGGCCCAGGAGGCGGGCGTAGTCCTGCTGTGCCGACGCCGGGTCGATGCTGTGTGCGTTGCCGAACAGTGCCATGAGCGCCCCCCTGGGTGAAGTGGTCGTGCTGAGACGCTAGCGAACGCGTCAGGGCCCGGGAACCTTTGTTCCCGGGCCCTGACGTCGGTGGTGCGCGGTCGTTACGCGGACTCCGGCTCGCCGCCGAAGCGCTCCTTGTACGCCTCCAGGTCCTCGTCCGTCAGCTTGGCGAAGAGGACCGGCGGGACGGTGAAGGGGGTGCCGGCCGGGACCGACGTGAGCGCGCGGGCCTCCTCGGCGGTGACCCAGGTCGCCGTGTCGTCGGCGAGGGAGAACGTCCGGCGCATCGCGGCCGCCGCCGTCGGGATGAACGGTTCCGACACCACCGCGTAGAGGCGGATCAGGTTCATCGCCGTGCGCAGGGTGAGGGCGGCGGCGTCCTGGTCGGTCTTGATCTCCAGCCAGGGGGCCTTCTCCTCCAGGTAGGAGTTGCCCGCGGACCACAGGGCGCGCAGCGCGGCCGCCGACTTGCGGAACTGCTTGGCCTCCATCTGGGACTCGTACTCGGCGAGGAGCCCGGCGATCTCCTCGCCGAGCCGGGTCTCCGCCTCGCCGGGCTCGCCGCCCGCCGGGACCGCCTCGCCGAAGCGCTTCTTCGAGAAGGACAGGACACGGTTGACGAAGTTGCCGAGGGTGTCGGCGAGGTCCTTGTTCACCGTGGCGGTGAAGTGCTCCCAGGTGAAGGACGAGTCGTCCGACTCGGGCGCGTTGGCGATGAGGAAGTACCGCCAGTAGTCCGCCGGGAGGATGTCCAGCGCCTGGTCGGTGAAGACGCCCCGCCTCTGGGAGGTGGAGAACTTGCCGCCGTAGTACGTCAGCCAGTTGAAGGCCTTGACGTAGTCGACCTTCTTCCACGGCTCGCGGACTCCCAGCTGGGTGGCCGGGAACATCACCGTGTGGAAGGGGACGTTGTCCTTCGCCATGAACTCCGTGTAACGGACGGTGTCGTCCGCCTCGTACCACCAGGACTTCCAGTCCCGGGTCTCGCCCTCGGGAGCGGAGTCCGCCCACTCCTTCGTGGCGGCGATGTACTCGATCGGGGCGTCGAACCAGACGTAGAAGACCTTGCCCTCGGCCGCCAGCTCCGGCCAGGTGTCGGCCGGCACCGGGACGCCCCAGTCCAGGTCACGGGTGATCGAACGGTCGTGCAGGCCCTCGTTCAGCCACTTGCGAGCGATGGAGGCAGCCAGCTGGGGCCACTCCTCCTCGTGCCGGGCGACCCACTCCTCGACCTCGTGCTGGAGCTTCGACTGGAGGAGGAAGAGGTGCTTGGTCTCGCGGACCTCCAGGTCCGTGGAGCCGGAGATCGCCGAACGCGGGTCGAGCAGGTCGGTCGGGTCCAGTACGCGCGTGCAGTTCTCGCACTGGTCGCCGCGGGCCTTGTCGTAGCCGCAGTGGGGGCAGGTGCCCTCCACGTAGCGGTCCGGGAGGAAGCGGCCGTCGGCCGGGCTGTAGACCTGCCGGATCGAGCGCTCCTCGATGAAACCGTTCTCGTTCAGGCGGCGGGCGAAGTGCTGGGTGATCTCGACGTTCTGCGGCGACGAGCTGCGGCCGAAGTGGTCGAAGGCGAGATCGAAGCCGTCGTAGACGGCCTTCTGCGCGTCGTGCGCCTGCGCGCAGAACGTGTCGACCGGGAGGCCCTGCTCCTTCGCCGCCAGCTCGGCGGGGGTGCCGTGCTCGTCGGTCGCGCAGATGTACAGGACCTCGTGGCCGCGCTGGCGCAGGTAACGGGAGTAGACGTCCGCCGGGAGCATGGACCCCACCATGTTGCCCAGGTGCTTGATCCCGTTGATGTACGGAAGGGCGCTGGTGATGAGGTGTCGAGCCATCGGGGGCTGCTCCCAGGTTGAAACGTACGGAATCTCCAAATCGTAGCCGACACGGGTGCGCCGCCCGCTTCTCGTTCTACGTGCTGAGAAGCGGGCGGCGCGGGACGTGCTGGGGGGTGCCCCCGTGGGGCTACGGGCGCCAGGACTTCAGGACGGCCTCGTAGAGCTCCTTGTCGGTGAGTTCCAGGGGGGACGGGCCGGCGAGGAAGTGGGCGGTGTTCGGTGTCTTGAGCTTGCGGAGGTAGTCGAAGGCCTTGTTCTCCGGGTCGCCGAAGGCGACGAAGGAGAAGAAGACCGCGGGGTGGGTCTTCGCCGCCTCGGTGAGGGCCTGGGTGGCGGGGGTCTTCGCGTCGGGGGCGCCGTCCGTCTGGAAGACCACCAGGGCGGGGGTGCCCGCGGGGGCGGCCTTGTCGTGCAGGGCGAGGACCTCGGCCACGGCCGCGTGGTAGCTGGTCCGGCCCATGCGGCCGAGGGAGGCGTGCAGGGTGTCGATCTTGTTCTCGTGGTCGGTGAGGGTGAGCTCGCCGGTGCCGTCGACCTCGGTCGAGAAGAAGACGACCTTGACCGTGGTGGCCTCGGGGTCGGCGGTGAGGTGGGCGGCGAGGGCGAGGGTCTGCTCGGCGAGGGCCTGTGCGGAGCCGTCCTTGTAGTACGGGCGCATGGACGCGGAGCGGTCGAGTACGAGGTAGACGGCGGCGCGGGTGCCGGTGAGGTTTCGCTCCGCGAGGGTGGTGGCGGCGGTGGCGTGGGCGGTGGTGAGTGCCTGGGGCAGCGAGGGGGTGGTGGTCGGCTCGGCCTCGGCTTCGCCTTCGGCCTCGGTGGGGTTCCCACCCGCACCACCCGTGCGGCTTTCGTCGTCGGGTGCGGGTGGCCCCTGCGGGGCGTCCTCGCCGTCGGCGGGTGCGGGCTCCGGTTCCGGCTGTGCTTCCGGGGCGGCAGCCGTCGCCGGCTCCGGCTCGGCTTCGGGCTTCGCCTCCGGCTCGGGTTCTGCTTCCGGCTCGGGTGCGACCTCAGCTTCGGGTGTGGTCTCGACCTCTGCCTCGGGGGCGGGGGTGGGTGCGGTTTCGGCCGCTGCTTCGGGGGCGACCTCGGGCCCGGCTTCCGCTTCGGAGGCGGTCTCGGGCTCGGCCTGCACTTCGGGGGCGGGCTCGGGCTCGGCCTTCGCTTCCGCCTCGGTCTTCACCTTGGGGGCGGCCTCGGGCTCGGGCTTGACCTCGGGCTCGGCCTTGGTTTCGGCCTTCGCTTCGGGGGCGGGCTCGGGCTCGGGCTCAGCCTTGGCTTCGGGGGCGGCCTCGGGCTCGGGCTTGACCTCGGTCTCGGGCTCGGCTGCCTCGGGTTCGGGCGTCGGCTCCGGCTCGGGCTTGGGGGCCTCTGCCTTGGTCTCGGGCTCGGGCTCTGCCTTGGTCTCGGGCTCGGACTTTGCCTCGGGGGTGGCTTCGGCTTCAGGTGTGGGCTCGGCCTCTGCCTCGGGCCTGACCTCGGCCTTCGTCTCGACCTTGGGCTCGGGCTCGGGGATGGGCTCGGTCTTTGTCTCGGGCTCCGGCGTCGGCTCCGGGGTGGGGGGCGTTACGTGGTCGAAGGCTGCTGAGACGAGGTCGTGCTCGTCGGTGCGGGGCTCCGGGACGGAGAATTCGGCCTTCGGCGTCGGCGTGGGGGTCGGTTCGGGGGAGGGGGACGGAAGCCTCGGGGCCGCCGGTGCGGCCGCGGCGGGCTCGTCGGTCCGGTCGGGCGGCGTCGGGGTGGCCGCGGTCGCCTCGTCCGTACGGGCGGTTTGTTCCGCACCGTCCGTTTCGGCGACCGGCGTCGCACCCTCCGCCTCTGCGGTGTTCGCCCTGCGTGATCGACCGAACGCGTTCCGCAGGAGAGTGAGAATGCCCATGTGCGCAACCCTTCGCATGAGTTGTAGCCCGTCAATCCCTGGCCAGGACGGACACGTAAGGTTAGCGGCCCTTGTGGGCGATCTTGGGTAGGGTCGGGTATCGGGTGCCGTACTTGTCAAGGCCGTTATCCGGCCTGCTCGGGCCCTCGTGCCGCGTTTTCAGCAACTCCCTTGACGCTTCCGCAGGTTCACTCTCCGTTCACCCCGGCGCCCGGCTGCCGCACATATGTACTCCTACGGTCACGCTGACACCCCGGGTTTCCAAGGAGAGACACGTGCGCAAGTTGTTGCCGTTGATCGGAACGCCGTCCCGCTCGCACCCTGGCGGCCGGTCCGCCATGACCTGTCGTTTCCGGTGTGGTGACGCCTGCTTCCACGAGGTGCCCAACACCAGCTCCAACGAGTACGTCGGTGACGTCATCTCCGACGCCCTCAGCCGCCGTTCGATGATGCGGGCGGCCGCCGCCGTCACGGTCGTCGCGGCCGGCGCTGGCGCCGTCGGCCTCGCCGGCGCCCCCGAGGTCCAGGCGGCGCCCGCGGCCGGGAAGGGCCACGGTCACGGGCACGGCAACAACAAGGCGAAGGGCGCCCGCGGTCTGCGGTTCACGCCGGTCGCGCCCAACACCGCCGACGCCGTCACCGTGCCGGAGGGCTACCGCCAGAACGTCGTCATCCGCTGGGGCGAGCCCATCCTGCGCGGAGCGCCCGCCTTCGATCCGGAGAACCAGACCGCCGCGGCGCAGGCCGGGCAGTTCGGGTACAACGTCGACTTCCTGGCGCTGCTCCCCCTCAAGGGTGAGCGCGGCCGGCAGGTGCTCGTGGCCAACCACGAGTACACCGACGAGATCCTCATGTTCCGTGACTACGACTCCGAGAACCCCACCCGTGAGCAGGTGGAGATCGCCTGGGCCGCGCACGGGCTCGCGGCGGTCGTCGTCGAGGAGGACAAGAAGAGCGGCAGGCTGACGCCCGTCACCCGGCACCACCTCAACCGGCGCCTCACGGCCACCTCCGAGTTCCGCCTGACCGGCCCCGTCGCCGGGTCCGACCTGGTGAAGACCTCCGCCGACCCGACCGGCCGCAAGGTGCTCGGCACCCTCAACAACTGCGCCGGCGGCACCACCCCGTGGGGCACCACGCTGCACGCCGAGGAGAACTTCAACCAGTACTTCTCCAACGGCAGCCGCGCCACCGACAAGCGGTACGGCATCGGCACCGGCACCACCGACCGCAAGTGGGAGCGCTTCGACAAGCGCTTCGACCTCGCGCAGGAGCCCAACGAGGTGCACCGCTTCGGGTACGTCGTCGAACTCGACCCGTACGACCCGGACTCCACCCCGCGCAAGCGCACCGCGCTCGGCCGGTTCAAGCACGAGGCCGCGACCGTGCGGCTGACGCACGACGGGCGGCCGGTCATCTACTCCGGTGACGACGAGCGGTTCGACTACGTCTACAAGTTCGTCGGCAGCAAGCGGATGAAGAACGGCAACAGCCGGGCCGCGCGCGAGCACAACCTCACGCTGCTCGACGAGGGCACCCTGTACGTCGCCAAGCTGACCGGTGACTCGCCGGCCGTCGAGATCGACGGCACCGGCAAGCTCCCGAAGGACGGCGAGTTCGACGGCAGCGGCCGGTGGATCCCGCTGGCCACCGCCACCGCCCGCGGTGCCGTCTCGCACGTCGAGGGCATGACCGCCGAGGAGGTCTTCGTCTTCACGCGCCTCGCCGGCGACAAGGTGGGCGCCACCAAGATGGACCGGCCCGAGGACGTCGAGCCCAACCCGGTCACCGGCAAGGTCTACGTCGCCCTGACCAACAACTCCAACCGCGGTGTCGGCTCGAACCCCAAGGCGGACGAGGCCAACCCCCGCAACGCCAACAAGCACGGCCACGTCCTGGAGCTGACCGAGCGCTGGAACCGGCCGGAGAGCACGGAGTTCGCCTGGTCGCTGTTCCTGGTGGCGGGCGACCCGCAGGACCCGGCGACGTACTTCGCCGGTTTCCCCAAGGACTCCGTCAGCCCCATCTCCTGCCCGGACAACGTCGCCTTCGACGCCCACGGCAACCTGTGGATCTCCACCGACGGCGCCGCCCTCGGCTCGCACGACGGACTCTTCGGCGTCGCCACGCGCGGGGAGCGGCGCGGTGAGCTGAAGCAGTTCCTGACCGTGCCGAGGGGCGCGGAGACCTGCGGCCCGATCATCCAGGACCGGCGGGTGCTGATCGCCGTGCAGCACCCGGGCGAGGTGGACGGGGCGTCGGTCGACAACCCGGGCAGTACCTGGCCCGACGGGCCCGGCACGTACGTCCGGCCGTCCGTGGTCTCCGTGTGGCGTGCCGACGGGCGGGACATCGGCGTCTGACGTCGGCGTCCGAGGTCGGCGTCCGACGCCGACGCCGACGCGACACGGGGTGCGGGTTCCCGCGGGGCCCGCACCCCGTCCGTCTCCGGGCGCGGTGCGGGCGGACGGGCCCGGGTCAGTCGCCGCGGTGCAGGGTCAGGTCGACGACCAGCGCGCGGTGGTCGGTGTCGGCGAGGTCGAGGAAGCGGGCCCGGTCCGCGGCGAACCGTTCGGACACCAGCACGTGGTCGATCTGGGCGCCGAACCGCGGAGTGGTTTTGGCCGGCCAGGTCGGAATCCGGTACGAGCCGGCCAGCCGGGCGGCGTCGCCGAGGCCGGTGTCGAGGATGCGCCGGAAGGCGGCGTGGTCCTGGGAGGCGTTGAAGTCCCCGGCGAGCACCGTCGGGGTCGTCCGGTCCGCGGCGGCCGCGTCGCGCAGCCTGCCGAGCTCGCGCTGCCAGAGGTCCACCTGGCCGGGGAGCGGCGGCATGGGGTGGGCGAGCTGGAGCCGTACCGCGTGCCCGTCGACGTCGGCGACGGCGCCGGGCATGCCCATGGTGCCGGGGACGCCGTCGGTGCCCTCGAGCGGGAAGCGGCTGAGGATGACGGAGCCCTCGGAGCCGCCGCCCTCGACGGCCCGCCGGTGCGGATAGGCGGCCGCCAGTTCCCGCTTCAGCAGCGCGTCGCAGGTGTACTCGCACTCCTGGACGAACACCAGGTCGGGTTTCTCCCGGAGCACGGCGTCGACCAGCCCTTCGGCGGCCCGGCCGAACTCGACGTTGGAGGTCAACACCCGCAGCTCGGCGACGGGCGGCCCGGCGGGCTCGCCGGTCTTCCCGTACGGCTCGATGAACCAGGCCAGCAGCCCGAGCAGGGCGACGCCCCACACCGCGCCGGTCCACCACCGGGCGAGCACGGTGCACAGCAGCCCGGCGGCGGTGGGGACCAGCAGCCAGGGCAGGAACGCGAGCAGCTGGGGCACCGGGGTGACGCCGTCGATGCCGGCGGTCCGGCAGCCGACGACGGCGCTCACCCCGGCGAAGAGCAGCGCCGCACACCACGCGCCGAACCGCCGCCCGCCGCCGCGGCGGCGTCCGGCGCCGTCCTCGGTGGCCGTCCACTCGGCAGTCGCAGTCTCCAAGGTCCGGCCTTCCGCTCGCGGGTGGGATGCACCGGGATGCACGGAGATCCTCCCTCAAGGACGAGGGCGTCCGGCGGGAGGTTGCGGCGGTCCGCGCTCGGGCCCGCGACCGCGGAGCCCGGTCAGCCAGGAGGCGAGGGCCACCGCCAGGCCCAGCGCGAGCAACAGCCAGGACGCGGTGCGCAACGCGGCGGTCAGGGCGTCGTACACCGCGCCCGCCGCGGGGCGGTGGGCCGGCTCGGGCAGGTCGGCCAGGGTGAGACGGCGGCCGATGACGACGGCGGCGGCGAGCAGACCGCCGCCGAGCGCGACGCCGAGCCCGGTCGCGGTGACCGCGCGGCGGCGGCGGACGGCGACGGCGATCCCGGCGGCGGCCAGGAGGGCGGCCGCCGGCGGCAGCCGGAGGGCGGCGGCGGCCAGGACGCGGTACCCCTGCCGGAGCCCGGGCACCTCCCCCGCCGGCACCACCGCGACCTCGGTGTGCCGGACCGGAATGCGCTCGGCCCACGGCATGTGATCGGCGACGAGCCGCTGCTTCACCCGGGCGGTGACGGGGGCGAGGTCGACGGTGACCGGGCCGGAGGCCGCCCGCTCGTCGCGCAGGGCGTGCAGGACGGCGTCGTGGACGGCCCGGTTCCCCGCCTCCCACGCCGTGGCGAACGCCTCGGTACGGGTGAACGAGCGGACCGCCTCCCGTACGAACGGCTCGAACGCGCTGTGCGACGAGCGGGCGGCCCCCGTGTCCAGTTCCCGCAGCACCTCGTCCCCGACGGCCTCGGCGACCGCGTCGCGTACGCCGGGATCGGCCGCCAGCGGTGCCATCGTGCCGACGTACCGTCCGGTGTCGGCCAGCCCGTACGCCGCCCAGGCCGCGAGCGCGCCGCAGGGCGCGAGCAGGCACGCCAGGGCGACGAGCGCCGCCGACAGGGCGTCGCGCAGGCGCGCGGGCGTCGGCTCGCGGCGGGGCGGTGCGGCGGCGGGAGGCATCTCCCCAGCCAAGGCGGCGGAGGCCGGACACGCGAACGCGGGGCGGGCAACCGGAGTACCGGGATGCCCGAAGCGTCCGGCGCCCGCGGTGCCGGACCGGTGGCCGCGGGGAGGGCGGACGAGGGGGCCGTGTCACTCGACGCGGCGGCCCTTCGCGTCCTCGTGCGTGTAGTAGCGGTAGAACAGGAACGCGGAGACGCCCGCCGCGGTCGCCAGCCCCAGCGCCGCCGAGCGCAGCACGCTCGTGTGGGACTGGTTGACGAGGAAGCCGATCGCGATGCCGGAGAAGGCGCCCCACAGCACCGCGTGCGCTTCGCGGCGCAACTTCGGCGCGATGTTCAGCAGGGCCGCGCACAGGACGGCGAACACCAGCGCGGTGAGGAACCCGAACAGGAGGTTCCAGCCGGTGACGGGTCCGCCGTAGCGGGCGTTGGCCGCAGCCCAGTAGCCGTAGACGAGCCCGAGGACGACGGGCACCGCCAGCTTGGTGATCCTGTGGGTCCGGTCGCCGAAGACACGGGTCGTGCCGGGCCGCCTGCCCGCGGTCCTGGGTCCGGGTGCCGCATGAGCCATGAGAGCGCTCCTCTCGGCTTCTCTCTCAGCTTCCCCTGAACGGGCTTCTCCTCGCTTGCTCCTCCAGAGCACACCGGTACGGGGCCGTCGGCAAGTCGGCGTACCGAGGCGTACCGAGGCGTACCGGGGTGTACCGAGGCATACCGGGGCGTACCGACCGGATGCGTGCCGTGCGGCCGCGTGCTTCGCTGGGGCGGTGCACCAGGGCAGCAAGGGGGACGACCGGTCCTCCCCGGCCGGTCGGGGGGACGCCCTGCCCCGGTACGAACTGCTGCAGGTACGAGGACGCAGTGTCGCCTGGGTGCCGCCGCTCCTGCTGCTGGCCGGCATCGCGGTGGTCGACTACCGCACCGGCGGAGAGTTCCGGGTCATCTCCTGGATCGTGCTGGCGCCGGGCATCGCCGCCGCGATCTGCGGGGTGTGGGGCACGGCCGTGTTCGCGGCGCTCGCGATCGGCACCTTCTGGCTCGTCGACAGCGCCTGGCCGCACGAGTTCCAGACCGGGCTGCCCGATTTCGTCCTCGTCACCGTCGGCGGCGTCCTGGCGACGCTGGCGTGCGCGGTCCGGGTGCGCGGTGAGCGGCGCGCGCTGTACACACGGGACGTGGCCGACACGGTCCGCCGCACGGTGCTGCGCCCCCTGCCGCCGTTCTGGGGCGGTCTGGAACACGCGGGCGTCTACCTCAGCGCGGAGGCCCGCGCCCGGGTCGGCGGCGACTTCTACGACATCCAGCCGGGTCCGTACGGCACCCGGGTCCTCCTCGGGGACGTCCAGGGCAAGGGGCTGGGCGCGGTCGAGACGGCGTTGGTGCTGCTCGGCACGTTCCGTGAGGCTGCCCCCCACGAGTCGGAGCTGACGGGCGTCGCCGAGCGCCTGGAGCAGCGGATGCTGCGTCACCGGGACTACGTCAGGGCCCTCGGCCGGACCGATGCCGACCGCTTCGCCACCGCCGTGCTGCTGGGCTTTTCCCCGACCCCCTCCGACATGGTGGAGGTCGTCGTCTTCGGCCACGAACCGCCGCTGGCCGTGAGGCCCGGCAGCGTACGCTCGCTGCCCGTGACCGGTGATCTTCCGCTGGGTCTGCGCGAGCTGGACCCCGCCCCGGTGCACGTGCACCGGCTGCCGCTGGCCGCCGACGAGACGCTGCTGATGGTCACCGACGGGGTGACCGAGGCGCGGGACGCCCACGGGGCGTTCTACCGGCTCGCCGAGGAGGTGGCGCGGGCGGTCACGCGGGACCCGGGCCTCGCCGCACCGGACCGGCTGGCCGCCTTCGTGAGGGAGGGGACGCTCCGGCACAGTGGCGGGCGGCTGACCGACGACACGACCGCCTTCGCCGTCCGCCGGATCCGCGCGCCCGGGGGCGAACGCCCCGAAGGGGGACGTTCACGGATCTGAGCCCCCCGACGGGAGCCACAGCGGTTACGGTGCTGTTCGGGTGATCGACGGACCGGTCGAGCGGCTGATCTACGGCCCGAGCGGCCGGGGGGTCGGCCGGAAGCGCGACAGAGGGAGGGAACCGTGTCAGGGACCACGCCCGGGACCGTACTGCTGCTGGCGGCCTCGCCGTTGGGGCGGGGGCGGCTGGTGGACGCCGCGTCGGTGCTCCCCGTCCTCGCGGCCGTACCGCCCGCCGTGCTGTCCGGAACGGACACCGCGAACGTCGTCGAACTCGCCGACCCGCTCGAGCCGCAGGCCGTCCTGACCCGGCTGCGTGCCGCCGCGACCGCTCCCGGGCCGCTCACCGTGTACGTCACCGGGCAGTTGCTGCTCGACCGGCGCCAGCGCCTGCCCCATCTGGCGCTGGCCCGCACCACCGCCCCGACCGCGCGCTACACGGCGTTCCCGTGGCACTGGTTCCGGGAGGAGCTGCGGCTGCGGCCCCCGGGCGCCACGACGCTGATCCTCGACCTGTACGCGGATGCGGAGAGCTGGCAGGAACTGTGCTCCCCGCAGACCCCGGCGCCGGCCCCGGCGCCGTTCGTGCTCGACTCCGGCCGTGACACCGCCGTGTACGGCCGGGTCGCGCCGCCGCCCTCCCGCCGTACGGTCGCGGCGCCGGCGTACATGAGGGCGGTCGCGACGCTGCTGCGCAGCGGACGGCGCCCGCCCGACGAGGAACTGCACCAGCAGGCGCTGACCCGGGTCGTCGCGGAGAGCGGGCACCCCGGTCTGGTACTGGCCCGGCGCGGGGCCGGCACCGCCGCGGGGGACCCGCACGCGGCCATCACGGCGGCCGTGCGGTCCGGCCGCCACGCGGACGCCGACGCGCTCGCCGCGCGGCACGAGCACAGTGCCGTCCTCGCGTACGGGCCCGCCTCCGAGGAGGCGCTGCACTGGGCCGAGGTCCGTGCCGATCTGGCGATGCTGGCCGGGGACGCGGTGCTCAGCTGCCGTACCTGGCTGACGGTGGCCACCGCACGGCTGAACACCGGCCAGGCGGTGGACGCCTCCGTCGTCGAGACGGCCGTGGACCGGGCGCACCACCAGTGGGGCCGGATCGAGGACCCGGCACGGGCCCGTGAACTCGGCGGGCTGCTGGCGCAGTTGCGCGCCCGTGTACCCGGACGGCAGCAGGGGGCCCTGGACCACGTACGGCGGCAGCTCAGCCGGCTGCAGACGCAGAGCTGACAGGCCCTGGCGCTCCTGGCGGTCCTAGCGGACAGCGGCCTCCACCGGGACCGTGGTGCGCTGCTCCGCATCCTCGGCGTGGGTGTCCTCGGCCGGGCCCGCGTTGGCTGCCAGGACCAGTGCGGCGACCGCGGCGACGGCCGCGACGAAGCCTCTGGCGTAACGCCTGGTGGTGCGAATGCGTTCCAGCACGGCGACCTCGCAACAGCAACGGGTTAAGCGGGTTTAATCCGGCGTTTAACCTAGAGGGTGTCAGTCTCGAACGGCAAGAGGCACTGGGGGAGTTGGCAGTGGGGGAGCGTGACGATCCGGACACCATCGGGCGTCGGGTGCAGCGGTTGCGCGTACAGCGCGGACTGACCCAGAAACAGCTGGCCGAGCCGGTGTACACCCCTGCTTACGTCTCCACTCTGGAAGCCGGACGGGTGCGGCCCTCCGACGACGCCCTGCGGCATCTCGCCGGCCGGCTCGGAGTCACGTTCGACGAACTGGCGACCGGGCGTTCGGCGCGGCTCGTCACCGAGTTACGGCTCCGGCTGACCGGGGCCCAGCGCTCCCTCGCCCTCGGCGAGGCCGCGACGGCGGTGCGGCAGTACTCCGGGCTGCTCGCCGAGGCGGAGGAGCAGGGCCTCGCCGAGGAGCAGGCCGCCGCGCTGCTCGGGCTCGGCGAGTGCGCACTGGAGGCCGGTGAACTGGAGCCCGGCCGCGAGTACTTCGAGCAGGCGGAGAAACGTCTCGCCGACGCCCCGTTGCCGGCCCGGGTGCCGGCGCTGCGCGGACGGGCCGTCGCGCACTACCTCGCGGGCGAACTCCGGTACGCGGTCTACCTGCTGGAGTCCACCATCGACGAGCTGAACCGCTCCGGGCTGCACGATCCGGACGCGCTGCTGCTGCTCTACGCCAGCGCGATCGGCCCGTACATGGACATGGGCGCACACGCGCGTGCCGCCCAGGCGGCGGAGCTCGCGCTGACGCTCGCCCCGCAGGCCGGCGACCCGGCGCTGGTGGCGCGCATGCACCGGTCGGTGGCCCGCACCCTGCTCGCCGAGGGCCGGACCGCCGAGGCCGACGCCTCGCTGGTCAAGGCGGCCGAGCTGTACCGCGGGCTGCAGCTGCGTACGGAGCTCGCCAACTGCCACTGGATGCGCGGGTACGTGTATGCACAGAACGGCGAACTCGATTCCGCGGAAGGCGAGTTGCGTCGGGCGTTGGAGATGCTGTCGGCCACCCGCGCCGTCCTCTACAGCAGTCAGGTCACCGTGGAGCTGGCCGACGTGCTGCACCGGCGCGGCAGTTCGCGGGAGGCGGCCGGCCTGCTGCGGGACGTGCTCGGCGGTCTCTCCTCCGAACGGGGCGCGGTGCACGCGGCGGCGGCGCACCGGCTGCTCGGCATCATCGCCGAGGACGTGCGCGACACCGAGCAGGCCGAGGAGCACTACGTCCGCGCGATGAGCCTGCTGGAGCGGGCGGGGGCGGCCGGCGACCTGGCCGACCTGTGCCGGCTCCTCGGCGACCTGCTCCGCCGCACCGGCCGCGTCGAGGCCGCGCTGGACGCCTACCGCACCGGTCTCGGTCACCGCACGGCCCCGGGCACCACGACCCTGGGCCCGGCACCGGCCCAGCCCCCGGTCTGAGCCGGGGCGCCGAGGGGGAAAACCTCCGGGTGGGTGCCGCTGCGGCTGCCTAGGCTGCCGGAATGGACATAGTCCCCTTCCTCATCGTGTTCCTCGGCATCATGACCATCAAGTTCGAGATCTCCCGGGCCGACCGCCGTGCCGCCCGTCTCGAGCGCAAGCTCGACCTCGTGCTCGAGCACCTGGACCTGCACGAGGAGGTACCGCGCCGGGACGAGATCGTCGCGCTCGTGCGGGAGGGCAAGAGGGTCCAGGCGGTCAAGACCTACCGCGAGGTCACCGGAGCGGGCCTGGCCGAGGCCAAGGAGGCCGTGGACCGCCTGGGCTGAGCGGCACCGGGTGAGCGGCACCGGCTGGGTGGTACCGGCTGGGCGGCCCCGCGGTCAGACCTCCGCGCGCCCCTGCTTCCTGATCTCCGCCAGCCGGTCCGCCCCGAACTCCGCGATCACCTGGGTGAGTTCGGACAGAACCTCGCCGAAGCCGCCGTTGGTGAGGGTGATGGTGTCCGCACCGATGCGGACCACCGCGACGTCCAGGGTGAGATGCGTCGACTCCCCGTCGGCCGCCTTGCCGGTCATGCTGACCCGCAACGCCTGCCGCGCGTCCCCGATCTCCGGCAGCCGCAACGCGTCGACCTCGGTCTCCTGCACACCGTCCCGCTTGGTCGTCGCCTTGAACTTCCCGCACTTCTCGGGCAGTCCGCCGAGCCACTTCAGGGTGCGGTCCACGTCGGCGGGCCGGTACGCGGTGACCTGGTAGCGCAGTTGGGCGCCGTTGTAGGCGTCGTCCAGGGCGATCACGGCCCGCGGCCCGGTCGGTGTGCCGAACAGCTCCTCGGTGTAGAGGCCCTCGAGCAGGCGCCGGCAGTCGGCGTTCTTCGTGCTCGCCTTGAGCAGCCCGTCCCGCCAGGTCGCCGCGCCCCGCGTCGGCACCCAGGGCTGCCCCAGGTCCGTCTCCGTGATCAGCGCGGCCCGGACCTGGTCCTCGCTCAGCCCGGCCTCGGACGGTGACGCGGAGGGCTGCTCGACGACCGGCGCGGTGGAGGACGGCGAGGCGGCCGGCGCCCGGGTGGGGACGGCCGGCGGCACCACCGTCCCGGTCCCGCCCTGTCCGCCGGCGGAACAGGCGGCCGTGGCCAGCAGCGCGGACACCGACAACGCGGAGGCGAGAAGGGCGCGGGCGGCGGCCTGGGCGTGCGTCATCGGGGGTGCCTCCTGGTGGAGCCGGGCTGTGGCTGTTGTTCCGCCCGCCCGGTGCTGTTCGGGGCTTTCACGGCACCACCGAGCCGCCCGCCCCACCAGCGCGGAGGTCCGTCCGGGTGAGCGCGCGGGAGGAACCGTCCCCGCCCCTTCGCGGCTCCTCCGTGTCATCTTTGTGTTGTCTGCCCGTCCGTGGTTCCCGCCCTCGGCCCCTTCCCCTGGTCCCTGTCCCCGGTCCCCGCCCCGAAGGAGTCCGCGCCGTGCCGAACGGTCTGCCCATCCCGGTGATCATCGACTGCGACACGGGTGTCGACGACGCCCTGGCCTTGCTGTTCGCCGTCCGTCACCCGGGGATCGACCTGCGCGCGGTGACCTGTGTGGCCGGCAACACGGACGTGGACGGCGTGGTCCGCAACACGCTCACCGTGCTGGAACAGGCGGGCGCGCCCGCCGTCCCGGTCGCCCGGGGCGCCGAGCGCCCGCTGATCGAGGAGCCGCGTTCCGCACGTCACGTCCACGGCCACGACGGGATGGGCGACCTCGGCCTGCCCGCCCCGCGGCGCCTCTCGGCGGACGTGGACGCGGTGGCCCTGCTGCGCCGCGAGATCCTCGCCTCCCCGCACCCGGTCACCCTGGTGCCCACCGCCCCGCTGACCAACATCGCGCTGCTGCTGCGGACGCACCCCGAGGTCACCCGCGGCATCGAGCGGATCGTGTTCATGGGCGGCGCGGCGGGCGCCGGCAACGCCACCCCGGTGGCCGAGTTCAACGTCTGGCACGACCCGGAGGCCGCCGCGATCCTGCTCACCGCGGGGGTGCCGATCACGATGTACGGCCTGGACGTGTTCCGCCGGGTCGTCGTCCCGGGGGCCGAGGTGCGCAGGCTGCGCGCGAGCACCGAACCGGGCGCCCGGCTGGCCGGCGACCTGCTGGCCCACCGGCCCGCGACACCCGGCAGCGCCCCCGACGACCCCACCGAGGACGCGGGCGGGCTCGGCGACGCGGGCGCGCTGTGCGCGGTCGTCGATCCGGAGGGCCTGACCACCCACCGGTTCCCCGTCGAGGTCTCCCTGGGCCCCGGGCCGGCCCGCGGCCAGACCGTGGTCGACCGCCGCCCCCGGGCCGGCGAGTCCGAGCTGCACGAGGGCACGCGCGAGCAGTGCCTGGTGGACGTGGGGCTGGACGTGGACGTACAGCGCTACGTGCGCCTCTACCTGGAGACCGTGACGGGTGTGACGGGCGCGGCGGGCGCGGCGGACGGAGGGCCCGGAGCGCAGCGGTAGGCCCGCCGTCCGCCCCGGACCCGCGAACGCCCGGCCCGCGGGGGAACGGGCCGGGCGTGTACGGGGGCGCGCTACCGGTTACTGGCTCTCGGTGCCGGCACCGGCGCCGGCGCGCTTGCGGCGGGTGACCACGACGAGCGCCGCGCCGCCCGCCAGCAGGACCGCCGCACCGATCGCGAACGGACCGGTGTTGCCGTCGGCGCCGGTCTCCGCGAGGTTGTCGCTGCCGCCGTTCGGCGAGGCGCCCGGCTCGGTGGCCGGTTCGGTGGCCGGTTCGGAGGGGGACTCGTCGGGCGCGTCGGTGCCGGGGGGCGTCGTGGACGGCTCGCCCGGCGTCTCGGAGGCCGGCGGAGCGGTGTCCTCGGCGGGCTCCGACGGCTTGGCGGGCTCCGGCGCGGAGGTGGACGGCTCGGGGGTCGGCTCCTCGGCCGGGGTGTCGGCGGTGCAGTCCCTGGTGCCGCCGTTCCAGGCCGCGATCAGCTTGTCCTTGATGACCGGACGGTCCGGCCCCTTCGGCAGCTCACCGTGCTCGAAGCCGTCGTTCGCGTCCAGCTTGCCGTCGAACTTCACGGCGCCCCGGTAGAGGTCGATCTGCGCGAAGCAGCCCTTGTCCGGGACGGAGATGTCGAGGGAGTCGGTCGCGCCGGGCTTGACCGTCACCGTGTCGAAGTCGACGAAGACCTGTTCGCCGGAGGAGGCGAAGGTGGCCCCGTGCGCCAGGTAGGAGGCGAGCGAGGCGGTGCAGGTGGTCGCGTCACCGGCGGTGCGGACCTCGATGTGGACCTTGCCGTCCGCACTGGGCCGCAGGTTCTGGTCGTCGACCTTGACGGAGTCGAAGAAGTTCTTGCCGTCGAGGGAGAACTGGCAGCGGTCGGTCTCGGTGACCGTGCCGGCGCCGGTGCCCGGCCGGTAGTCGCCGCCCGACTTCCAGCCGTCCCCGCCGGGAGCGCTCTGGGCGGAGGCGGAGGTCGCGGCGACGGCGGTGGCCGCGCAGAGGGCGAGGGTCGCGGCGCCCGTCCCCAGCAGGCGGCGGGTGAGGACACGTCTCGCTATGGACATGCGGATCCCATTCTTGGCGTGGGCCGGAGACCGGGGCACGGCGGCAGGGCAGCAGGGCAGCACGCGGCGGCCGGCCGTCCCGGGCATGAGTGGTCGAAGAAACACGAGGCTCACTGGTCACATGTGCCTCAGTGCGCCTTCATGGTGGCGGTGTCGCATCACCCTGTCAACCTGCGGCGACACAAGGGGAGTTGCGCATTCTCCACGTCTCCGTCACACAGGGAAGGAATGCCTCCGCTCCGCCCGTGTGTTCATGTTTGCGGCGTTCTGGACAGATTCATGCCGTCATCCGCATCCACCGGAGGAGACCGCGTGACCGACCGCACCGATCCGCCTGCCCCGCCGGCCCCCGCCCCGGGCGTTCCGTCCGGCGCCGCACCCGACCTCTCCTCGCCCGACCTCTCCTCGCCCGACCTCTCCTCGCGCAACCCCGACTGGTGGCGGCAGGCCGTCGTCTACCAGGTCTATCCGCGCAGCTTCGCCGACGCCGACGGCGACGGTCTCGGCGACCTGCGCGGCGCCACCCGGCGCCTCACCCACCTCGCCGCCCTGGGCGTGGACGCCCTCTGGCTGAGCCCGTTCTACCCCTCCGAACTCGCCGACGGCGGCTACGACGTCGCCGACCCACGGGACGTCGACCCGCGCCTCGGCACCCTCGACGACTTCGGCGCGCTGGTCGCCGAGGCCCACCGCCTGGGCCTCAAGGTGATCGTCGACATCGTCCCCAACCACACCTCCCACCGGCACGTCTGGTTCCAGGAGGCGCTGCGCGCCGGTCCCGGCTCCCCGGCCCGCGAACGCTACGTCTTCCGTGACGGGCGCGGCCCGCGGGGCGAACTCCCGCCCACCGACTGGCAGTCCGTCTTCGGCGGCAGCGCCTGGCGGCGGGTTCCCGACGGGCAGTGGTACCTGCACCTCTTCGCCGCCGAACAGCCCGACCTGAACTGGGCGAACGAGGACGTCCGCGCCGACTTCCGCACCACCCTGCGGTTCTGGGCCGACCGGGGGGTGGACGGCTTCCGCGTCGACGTCGCGCACGCCCTCGCCAAGGACCTGAGCGAGCCGCTGCGCGACCTCGGCGCCTCCGCACCGGGCGGCGAGGCCGCCCTCGCCGGGTTCCCTCCCGGCACCCACCCGTTCTACGACCGGGACGAGGTGCACGAGATCTACCGCGACTGGCGCAAGATCCTCGACGCCTACTCCCCGCCCCGCACGGCCGTCGCGGAGGCCTGGGTGCCGGGCGCCCGGCGCGCCCTGTACGCCCGGCCGGACGAACTGAACCAGGCCTTCAACTTCGAGTATCTGCAGGCCCCCTGGGACGCGGAGGCGCTCCGCCGGGTCATCACCGACTCGCTGGCGACCGCCCGCGCGGCCGGCGCCTCGGCGACCTGGGTGCTCTCCAACCACGACGTCGTACGCCACGCCTCACGCCTGATGCTGCCGCCGGGCACGGACGACAACGCCTGGCTGCTCTCCGGCGGACACGCCCCGGCCGTCGACACCGCCGCCGGGCTGCGCCGGGCCCACGCGGCGACCCTGCTGATGCTGGCGCTGCCCGGCTCGGCCTACGTCTACCAGGGCGAGGAGCTCGGCCTGCCCGAGGTGGCCGACCTGCCCACCGAGGTCCTCCAGGACCCGGTCTGGGAGCAGACCGGCCACGTCCGCAAGGGCCGCGACGGCTGCCGGGTGCCGCTGCCCTGGACGACGACCGGGCCGTCGTACGGCTTCGGTCCGGGCGGCGCCTGGCTGCCGCAGCCGCCGGGCTTCGGCGCGTACGCCGTCGAGGCGCAGGACGGGGCGCAGGCGCGGGAGGGGGTGCCGGGCTCGACCCTGGAGCTGTACCGCGCGGCCCTGCGCCTGCGCCGCAAGCTCCAGGAGGGCGAGACGCTGACCTGGGCGGAGGACACCCCCGCCGGGGTACTGCGGTTCGACCGCAACGACGGCTGGCGCTGCGTGACCAACCTGTCCCCCGACCCGGTCCCCCTTCCCGCGGGCGAGGTCCTGCTCTCCAGCGCCCCCCTGACCGAGGGCCGCCTGGCCCCGGACACCACAGCGTGGCTGCTCCCCGGAACACCCCCCGCCCCGAGTCCCCGCCCCGACGCCTGACCCCGCCCCGCTCCGGCCGGGGGTGCTCACCCGGCTCCCCCGGCCCGTGCCCGGTGCGGACCCATCTCCTGGAGCACCTCACCGAGCTCGGCACCGGTGAGGGCACGGCCCGGCAGCGGCGGCGGTGGGGCGGCGCGCAGGCCGTCGAGGAGCAGGGCGAGGGGGCGGCGCCAGGCGTCGGGGCCGGCGGCCGCGGTGAGGGACGGTACGGCGCGGCCCAGGGCGGCGAGGGCGAACAGGACGTCCTCCGTGGTGACGTCGGGACGCACGGTGCCCTCCCCCCGGCCCCGGTCGAGCAGCAGTTCCACCGTCCGGCGGTTGTGGGCGTGCACGGACCGGAGGGACTCGACGTCCGGCAGGTGGGTGGTCATGAGGTCGTTGGTGCCGCGGTCCGCGGCCAGGGTGCCGAAGACGACGTCGAGGTAGTCGCGCAGACCCGTCCAGGCGTCGGGGGCGGTCCGGACCCGCTCGCCTGCCGCCATCGTGTCCGTCAGCTGGTCGCGGAACACGGCGTCGACGAGTGCCGCGCGGGCGGGGAAATGCCGGTAGAGCGTCGCGTTGCCGACGCCTGCCCGGCGGGCGATCACGTCGAGCGGCGCGTCGAGCCCCTGCTCGGCGAACACCTCGTGGGCCGCCGCCACCAGCCGGTCCCGGTTGCGCCGGGCGTCGCGCCGCTGCCGGGGCGCGGGCCGAGACTCCGGGGCCGTGGAGCCCTCGCCGACGCTCATGGCCGTCCCTCCGTCCATCCGTCCGTCTCCGCGTGAACCGGGGACTGCTCCCCGATGAGGATGCTATCGTCGGGACGCCAAACGGGGAGTGCTCCCCATTTAGCCTGCTTCGCAGGATCGGAGGGGACGCCTGTGGGGTGGAGTGCTCGCCGGTCTCACGGAAGCCGCCCGCGCGGGACGCGCCCAGGGGGCCGCCGCGGCGGACGCGACGGCCCGGTCGGTGAGGGAGCCCCCGGACCGGGGTGCAACACCGCGGACGTGGAGCAGACACGGAGCAGACAGGGAAAGGACGGGGGCATGCGAACGCCCACCCCGAAGGATCCGGTCCCCGAGGACCTCGACCCGGCGGCCGACCCGTACGCCGCCTACGCGGCGCTGCGCGCCGAGGGCCCTGTGCACCGCGTCCACGTCCCCGGCAGCGGTGACGGTTGGCTGGTGGTCACGCACGAGGCGGTCCGCCGCGCTCTGACCGACCCCCGGCTGCGCAACGACATCCGGCACTCCGCGACCTGGGAGACCGACGGCGGCCACGCCATCGGCCGCAACATGCTCCAGAGCGATCCGCCGCAGCACACGCGCCTGCGACGGCTGGTGGCGGGCCACTTCGCACCGGGCCGGATCGCCGGGCTGCGTCCGCGCATCGAGGACATCGCGCGGGAACTGCTCGCGGAGCTGCCCGAACAGGGCACCACCGACCTGGTGAGCGGTTACGCACTGCCGCTGCCCGTCACGGTGATCTGTGAGGTGCTGGGCGTGCCCGTGGCGGATCGCGCGACCTTCCACACCTGGTCGAACGAGCTGGTCATGCCCATCGGCGAGGAGGCCGCCGCCGCTTCGGCGGGCGCCCTGGCCGGCTACCTCACCGAACTGATCGCCGAGAAGACCCGCACCCCGGACGGTTCCCTGCTCGCGGCCCTGGCCGCGGCGACCGACGACGCGAGCACGGGCCCCGACCCCGCCCCTGAACCCGACGGCCTCACTCCGGAGGAACTGCTCGGAATGGCCTTCCTCCTCCTGGTCGCCGGCCACGAGACGACGGTCAACCTGATCTCGGCGACCCTGCACAGCCTGCTGGCCCACCCGGACCAGCTCGCCCGGCTCCGCGCCGACCCGTCACTCATCGACGGGACGATCGAGGAGTCCCTGCGCTACAACTCTCCCGTCCACTCGGGAGCGTTCCGCTTCGCGGCCGAAGGGCTGGACCTGGCCGGCACCCGCGTCGACGCGGGAGACGCGGTGCTGGTGTCGCTGGCGGCGGCCTCCCGCGACCCGCTGGCCTTCCCTGACCCCGACCGTTTCGACATCACCCGCCGACCTCGGGGCCACCTGGGTTTCGGCCACGGCCCGCACCACTGCCTGGGCGCCCCGCTGGCCCGTGCGGAGGCCACGACCGCCCTCCGCCTCCTCCTCGACCGCTACCCCTCCCTTGCCTTCGCCACCGACCCGACGACCCTCACCTGGCGAACGAGCACCCTGCTGCGCGGCCTGAGGGAACTGCCCCTGCGCCTGAACTGACCGGAGAGCCTGGCCGGCCCTCCGGGAGCCGACCCTCCGGGAGCCGGTGTTCCGGGGAGGCGCCGACGCCGCCGGCCCCGTCGGTGTGCCCGCGGGGCGGGGCGGACTCCCGGGTGGGGTGGGAGGAACGGGAAGGCCGGGGGCGGGCCCCGAGCTGCACACGTGGGGACGCGACGGCCCGTCCCGGCCTTCCCTCCGTCAGCAACGTGTCATGGCACGGAGGCCGCCGCCTGCCGGAGCGGCCGAACGAGCGGGGACGTCCGCGGGACCCCTGAACGGACAACTAGGGCATTCGGGTGCTTTATCTCACTTTCTCGTCCATACTCAGAGCATGAACACGGCATCGTATGAACTGCTGGCCGCGAGCCAGCAAGTGCTGAGCCTGCTCGCGGCCTTCGTCGGCGGGCTGGTCGTGGCCGGCGCGCTGGTCTGGGCCGTACGTGTCGGTATGAAGGTCATGGATCAAGAAGAACCCCGCCCCGCCCCCGAGGACCAGCCGAAGCTGCCGGAGACCGGCGCGGTCCACGAGATGCGGGAGATGCGGGAGCCGGACGAGATCGCGAAGGTGTCCAGGGACGGCGAACGGCTCATGCCCTACCAGCTCCACCACGCCGCGACCAGAACCGGGAAGGACCAGCAGCGGCGGCGCTGGCTGCCCGGTTCCAGCGGCGGCTTCGGCAGTGGAGGTCCCGGGCACGTCTGAGCGGCCCCCTCGTGGGAGGGGGCAGACGCGGACATCTGTGTGCGCCGTGACAGTTTTTCCGCCGAGGCGATTAGAGTTCCGGTGTGGGGAACACGTCCCCGTGGCGGTCCGTGTCCCCTGCGGTCCGCAGGAAGGTGCGCATGCCCCCGGAGAGTCAGCCGTACGTCGGCGCCTCACAGCCGGACGACGCCCGGCCGCCCGTCGCCGGCCGGCTCGACGACGACCACTTCCCGGCCTACACCATGGGCAGGGCCGCCGAACTGGTCGGAGCGACACCCGCCTTCCTCCGAGCCCTGGGTGAGGCGGAACTGATCACCCCGACGCGCTCGGAGGGCGGTCACCGCCGCTACTCGCGCCACCAGCTGAAGCTCGCCGCCAGGGCCCGTGAACTCGTGGACCAGGGGACTCCGGTCGACGCCGCGTGCCGCATCATCGACCTGGAGGAGCGGCTGGAGCAGGTCGAGCGGCTCAACGAGGAGCTGCGCCGGCAGGGCGCGGACACCGTGCGCCAACGCCGCTGAAAATCTGTTCCCACTGGAGCAGAAATCCAGTGTCCGTCACGGAAATCTATTTCCCTAAACGTGTCGCCGGCATTGTTTCTCGGTGATTTTCCTCGCTTGCCGTCGATATGACTCATGCTAGGCTGACGTCAGTTGCAGTTGTGGTTGCCAGTTTGCTACCGGTTCTCCGGGCAGGTGATCATCGCGACGATGAGGGAATTCGTAAAGTGCGTTTTCCCGGCACTGTCTCAGGAGATTTGATATGGCCACCGGTACGGTGAAGTGGTTCAACTCGGAAAAGGGCTTCGGCTTCATCGAGCAGGACGGCGGCGGCGCCGACGTCTTCGCCCACTACTCCAACATCGCCACCTCGGGCTTCCGTGAGCTCCAGGAGGGTCAGAAGGTGACGTTCGACGTCACGCAGGGCCAGAAGGGCCCGCAGGCCGAGAACATCGTTCCCGCCTGACCCGTACGTACGCGAGTACACAGGGATTTCAGCAGGGGCCCCGCACCTCGGTGCGGGGCCCCTGCTCCGTGTTTTCCGGGTCCAGGCATTCCGCGCGGTTTTCCGCCGGGCGGGAAAGAAAGGGACGGCGGAGTGGGTCCGGCCCTTTCCGTCGAGCGCCTGATCGCCCGATCGCCTGATCGCCTGCTCCTCGGCGCGTACGCCTCTCCGCCGGGAGGGTGAGTGTCGCCTGCGCGGTTCGGGTGAACGCGGGGACGCCGTGGCGGTGGGTCAGGCCGACTTGGGGCCGGTCTGCTGGACCACCTCGAAGGACCACAGGGTCGCCCCCGTGGCCGCGGGCTTCGGGCGGTCGCCCTGCGCGCCCTCACCGCCGTGCGAGGCCTGGGCGCGGTCCTCCATCCAGCGCTGGAAGTCCTCCTCGGAGCGCCAGCGGGTGTAGACGAGGTAGGTGTCGGTGCCCTCCACCGGGCGCAGCAGCTCGAACCACTCGAAGCCGTCCGAACCCTCCACCGCTCCCGCCCGCGCGGCGAACCGCTGCTCCAGCGTCTCCCGCTGCTCTTCCGGGACCGTGAGTACGTTGATCTTGACGATGCTCATGTTCCGATTGTTCCGCAGCGCGGAGCGGAACACGTGCGGGGGGCGGTCAGCCGAGGCAGATCACCAGCAGGCACAGCTCGGAGCGGGGCGTGCTCGGTGAGTCGGGCGGGGGTGTCGAGGGGTCCGGCGCGGCGGGCTGCTGCGAGCCGTCCCGGTCTCCCGGCCTCCCGCTGCCGGGGGCTTCCACGGGCGGGGTCGTCGGACGGGACGCCGCACCGGGGCCCTCGGCGGAACCGGAGCCGGCTTCCGCGCCCGAGCCGGCGGACGGTGAGGCGGTCCGCGGCGGGGGCGGTGCCGTCGCGGGCGCGCCGGTGGCGCCGTCCAGCCGGGTGTCCGAGGCGTCGGCGGGTGTCGACGCGGCGCCGGTCGACCGCCGGTCCGGGGCGTCGTCCGGGGCCGACCGCGCGGGCCGGTCCGGGGAGGGCCGGTGCGTTTCGGGCGGGGTCGCCGTGGGCGCGGGGTCGCCGTACTGCTCCGTGGGCTCCTCCGCGCCGCCCATACCGGTGACCTCGGGCGCCGTCGCGGCCTGGGCGCGGTCGCCGGAGCCCCGGTCCGTCGAGGCGACGGTGAGACCACCGCCGACGAGCGCCACCGCCGTGGCGACCAGGGCGCGGCGCTGGGTCTTCTTCCACCGCGCCAACTGCCGTCGCCGCGCCGCCCGCCCCGTGGGCGCGGACATCGCGGACGCGGACGCGAGGTCGGCGTCGGTGTCGGCGACGGTGCCGATGCCGGGGGGCGTACCGGCACCCGTGCCGACAGGTTCCGTGGCCTCGGTGCCCCCGGTGGCCTCCGCGTCCGGGGGCGCGGTCCTCGTCGCCGGGCCGGGGGCCGTGCGACCGTCCATGACGCTCGGCGCGATGTCGGGAGCGTAGGCGCCGCATCCGGGGCACACCAGGGCGCCGTTCAGATGCCGGCGGCACGTGGAGCAGTAGTCCATCCGTTGTCTTCCTGAGTCGACATGCGCACACCCGCCGAGCCGGAGACGGCCCGTTCGCGTCCGCACCGGGAGCGGGTGGAGCAGGAACAGCCACGCTAACGACCCCCGCGAGCCGCTGTGTGCAGTCGGTGTGCCACTCCTGCGCACGTTCTCTGCCCGCTTCGCGTGAATGCCGTGAGCATGCACGGCGCCCGGCGCCCGGGACGCTTCCGGCTGAATGATGTTCAGTGAGAATTCCCTGGCGCGGCGGCGGTTCCGGACCGGAGCACACAGCCCGTTCGGGCCGTCGCGGCCGTGCATCGACCGGTGGCGGACGCTCAGGGTGTGGAACCGGCGGACGAGACCGCATGGCGGGCACGGTTTGACGTTGACGGGTCGCGCGGCGTTGGCTTTCCTCACCGGTCGCCATGCTGCACCCTCGCCCGGAAGGCACCTGATGTGAACCCTTGTACTTCTCGCACCACCCGCACCACCCGCACCACCCGCACTACCCGTACCACCCGCACGACTCTCGTGACGGCCGGTCTCACGGCCCTCTCGCTCCTCTCGCTCTCCGCGTGCGGCGCGTTCGGCGACACCGACGGAGGCGATGACTCCGCTTCGCCGGGCGAGCGCAACGACATCACGGTGGGTCTCCTCCTGCCCGACGACGACGCCGCGCGCTACGAGAAGTTCGACCGCCCCCTCATCGAGGAGCGGGTCGGCGTGCTCACCGGCAAGGAGGGCAAGGTCGTCTACGCCAACGCCGGCGGAAGCACGGCCGAGCAGAGCCGGCAGTTCGGCCGGATGATCGCCGACAAGGTCGACGTGATCCTGGTGAACGCGGTGGACTCCAAGGCCGTCGGGCCGGACGTGAAGAAGGCCAAGGCCGCGGGCATTCCCGTCATCGCCTACGACCGGCTCGCCGAGGGCCCGATCGACGCGTACGTGTCGCACGACAACGAGCTCGTCGGCGAGGTGCAGGGCCGGGCGATCGTCGACGAGCTCAGCGGCGGGGGGAAGAAGGGCACGGTCGTCATGGTGAACGGCGCGCTCGCCGACCCGAACTCGGCCCTGTTCAAGCAGGGCGCGCTCAGCGAGTTGAGCGGGACCGTGAACATAGTCAGGACGTACGACACCGACAAGTGGAGGCCCGAGGTCGCCAAGGCGAACATGGAGAAGGCGATCGCCGACGTCGGAGCCGACAACATCGACGCCGTCTACTCGGCGAACGACAGCATGGCCGGGGCCGTCATCGAGGCGCTGGAGGAGGCGGGCGTCTCCGACCTCCCGCCGGTGACCGGTCAGGACGCCGACCTGGCGGCCGTGCAGCGGATCGTCGCGGGCACGCAGCACATGACGGTGTACAAGTCGTTCCGGCTCGCGGCGAGCGGCGCCGCGGAGATCGCGGTGGCCCGGGTCCAGGAGCGGGACATCCAGTTCGACTCGCTGGCCGGCGACCGCGTCGACAGCTCGACGCGGAAGGACATCCCGACGATGCTGATCCCGGTGGTCGCCCTGACGCGGGACAACATCCAGGACACGGTGATCCGGGACGGCGTCTACGACGTCAAGGACATCTGCACCGCCGAGTACCGGGAGGCCTGCGACTCGATCGGCCTCACTTCGTGACCCCGTGGACCACCGGCCGCCGGCCGGTGGTCCCGTCCCCGTCCGCGTGCTACGTCAACTGGTCCGAGTAGCCGATGTCCCCCACCGTCCAGGCACTCACCTCGGCGAGGGCGACGCGGTACATCCCCCCGGTGTCGGGAATGCCGTAGCTCCCCTGGAGGATGCGGGCGACGTGGAAGTGGAGGTGGGTGGGGCGCGCCGGGTCCCCGCCTCCGCCGGCCTCCGCGAACGGGACGGCGAAGTGGGTCAGCCGCGCGGAGTCGCGCAGGACCTCGGCCACCCGCTCTCTCCACAGGGCCTCGGGGGCCAGCCGTCCGGTGATGACGGCACCGGGGACGACGACGGTGAGTGACATCTGGCTGTCCCGGTCCGCCTCGACCATCGCGGCGACGGCGACGAGCAGATCGTCAGGGTGCGACATGGTCGAAGAGCGTAGCCGAGCCCCGGCCCGGCCGGGGGCCGGCGGCCCGGATCACTTCGACGTGGCGGCGCTTCACGGTGGTGTCAGGGCTGTACGGGCATGCTCCGGCAGTCGGAGGTGGCCGGCTTGCCGGACAGCCGGTCGGTCAGCCAGTCGACGGCGCCGCCCTGGTCGGCCAGCAGCGGTGCGAAGTGGTTGAGCAGTGAGCTGCCGACGTCGGGCAGGAGGACGGCCTTGTAGGTGACGTCGGCGCCCTTGCGGCACCAGTCGACGGCGAGCTCGCGGGCCTGTCCGTGCGGTACGAGGTCGTCGCTGACGCCCGTCGCCACGCGGACGGGGCCGGACGGTTCGAGCGTGCCGATGCGCTGGCTCTCCAGGAACGCCCGGAGGGCCGGCGTGGCGGCGATGATGTCGCTGAGGGAGCGCCCGTCGCGGGTCCACCCGGTGCTCTTGGTGAAGCCGTGGCCGAAGAGGGCGTCGCCGACGCACATCGTCGACAGGTCGGTGAGGGCCGCCTTGCCGGCGGCGTTCAGATGCGCCTCGGCGATGGGTCTCAGGGACGGGTCGGACTGGAGGAAGCCGTTCAGCGACCAGCCCAGCGCACCCGCCAGTTCACTGCCGTCGATGGCCTCGGTGACCGCGGTCAGGTCGGCGGGCGGTGCTCCGGCGTACGTTCCGGCGAGGGGGACGTCGGGGGCGTAGGAGGACTGGAGTTCGGCGGCCGCCGCACTCGCCCCGCCGCCCTGGCTGTACCCGAAGAGCCCGACCGGGGAGTCGGCGGTGACCGAGGCCCCGCGCACCGAGCGGGCGGCGCGGACGGCGTCCAGGACCGCGTGGGCCTCGTCGACCCGGTTCACATAGGTGTGCAGCCGGTCGGTCGTGCCCAGGCCCGCGTAGTCGGTGACGACCACGGCGACGCCCCTCGCGAGGAGGCGGTGGACGACCAGGTTCTCGTAACCGACGGACACCGTCCGGCCGTTGAACCTCAGCGGGTGCTCGAGCCCCAGGGAGGCGGCGCACTGGTCGCCCTGTCCCATGGTGCCGGGCGCCACCGCGACCAGGGGGCGGGGGCCGCCGCCCTTCCAGCGGGCGGCCGGCTCGAGGTAGGCGCCGGTGACGGCGACCGGTTTCCCGTTGGAGTCGGTGGACTTGTACATCAGCCGGGTCGCGCTTCCCGGCAGCCGGCCCGTGAGGCCGGGCAGGCTCAGGGCCAGCGGGAGGGGCTCGCTCCGGACGAGGGCGCCGTCGGCGGCGGGCAGCTGGGCGGGCGGGTGGTAGAACGCGGGGATGGTGACGCCCCGGGAAACGGTCTCGTCCGTCGCCGTGGCGGGGGCGGCGGCGACCGCCTGGGCGACGAGGCAGGCGGCGGCGGTGACCGCCGCGGTCAGAAGTCCGGTGCGCGGGCGTGGGGGCATGGCGAACCTCCTGTGGAGCAACAGGCGGGAAGCGGCCTCCGCGCCGCTCGGAGAGTGGTCCGAGCTGAAATTACCCAGAAGTAAGTTACTCGCGGTAGCAGTTGGGAGGTCACGGTTCGACAACGTGCCCACAGGCCCAAGCCCAAGCCCAAGCCCGGGCCCAGACCCAAGCCCGGGCCCAGACCCAAGCCCGGGCCCGGACCCCGGCCCAGGCCCAAGCGGGGCCGGGCCTGCCCTACCCCTTGGCGGACGACGTGCGGCGGCGGCCCTGGCCGGGGCGGCCGCGTCGGCCGCGGGACGAGGACCCGGAACGCGCGGGCTTGGCCTGGGCGGGCGGCGGAGCGAGGACGACGGGCACGCCCGAGGGCGCCTGGGCTCCGGTGATGCGGTTCAGCTCGGTCCCGCCGGGCCGTACCCGGGTGGTCTGCGGGGTGATGCCGGCGTCGCTCATGAGACGGGTCATGTCGCGGCGCTGGTGCGGCAGGACCAGGGTGACGACGGTGCCGGACTCGCCGGCCCGGGCGGTGCGCCCGCCGCGGTGCAGGTAGTCCTTGTGGTCGCCGGGCGGATCGACGTTGACGACGAGGTCCAGGTTGTCGACGTGGATGCCGCGGGCCGCGACGTTGGTGGCCACCAGGACCGTGACGTGGCCGTCCTTGAACTGGGTCAGGGTCCGGGTGCGCTGGGACTGGGACTTCCCGCCGTGCAGGGCCGAGGCGCGCACCCCGACGGCGAGGAGCTTCTTGGCCAGCCGGTCGGCGGCGTGCTTGGTGTCCAGGAACATGATCACGCGTCCGTCGCGGGCGGCGATCTCCGTCGTGGTGGCGTGCTTGTCCTCGTCGTCCACGTGCAGCAGGTGGTGCTCCATCGTGGTGACCGCGCCCGCGGACGGGTCGACCGAGTGGACCACGGGATCGTGGAGGTAGGTGCGCACCAGACGGTCGACGTTGCGGTCCAGCGTGGCGGAGAACAGCATGCGCTGGCCCCCGGGGCGCACCCGGTCGAGCAGGGCGGTCACCTGCGGCATGAAGCCCATGTCGGCCATCTGGTCCGCCTCGTCCAGGACGGTGACGGCGACCTGGTCCAGGCGGCAGTCGTCCCGGTCGATGAGGTCCTTGAGCCGGCCGGGCGTCGCGACGACGACCTCGGCCCCGCCGCGCAGCGCGCTCACCTGCCGGCCGATCGACACCCCGCCCACCACGGTGGCGATGCGCAGGCGCAGCGCGCGTGCGTAGGGGGTGAGGGCGTCGGTGACCTGCTGGGCGAGTTCCCGGGTGGGGACGAGGACGAGGGCCAGCGGCTGCCGGGGCTCGGCCCGCTGCCCGTCGGTGCGGGCCAGCAGGGCGAGGCCGAAGGCGAGCGTCTTGCCCGAGCCGGTGCGCCCGCGGCCCAGCACGTCCCGGCCGGCCAGCGAGTTCGGCAGCGTCGCGGCCTGGATCGGGAACGGGGTGGTCACGCCCTCGGCGCCGAGGGCGGTCAGCAGCCGCTCGGGCATGTCCAGTTCGGAGAAGGACCCGACCGGGTCCAGTGCCGGGGTGAGGGTGGCCGGCGGGGCGAACTCCCCACCGGACACGACGGGACGGCCGCCGCGGCCGCCACCGCGCCCGCTCTTGCCCGGACGGGGGGCGGCGCCCTGGCGGCCCGCCCCCTGCGAGCGGCCGCGGCCGCCCCGGCCGGAGCCCGCCCCGGCCTTGTCCGTACGGGAGCGGGAGGAGTTGTTGTTCGAACGGGCGGTGTGGTTTCGGTTCATGCGGAACCTTCCTCGATGCGGCACGTATCGAGGAATTCCTCCCAGCGGCGACCTGCACGGCCGTATGAGAATTCGCAAGAATGAGCCGAAGTGACAGTGAGATGAAGAAGCGGCCGGCGGCCGGGAGCGTCGGATCGCAAGGGCGAGAGCGGGGCGCGCCGGGGGTGCGGGAACGGCGCCGGCTTCGTTGCCGTGCCGAGGACCGGGGGAAGAGGGGGAACACAGTGGGCCGGGGCCCGCATCACAGAAGTGCGGGTCCCGGCCGTGCGGCGCGCGTCGGCGTCGACGTCGAGGTCAGGCGGGAACGATGTTCTCGGCCTGCGGGCCCTTCTGGCCCTGCGTGACCTCGAAGGTCACCTTCTGGCCCTCCTGAAGCTCGCGGAAGCCGGAGGTGGCGATGTTCGAGTAGTGGGCGAACACGTCGGGGCCGCCGCCGTCCTGCTCGATGAAGCCGAAACCCTTTTCCGCGTTGAACCACTTCACGGTGCCAGATGCCATATTGAATCTCCCTTGAGGGTAGTGCTCGGGGCCCACACCCTGTGGGCCCGTCGTTGCAGCAACAAAAAAGAGTGCTCGTCGACGGAAGGTCGGAAGAGCACTCGAAGCCTCGCTCGACGTCTTGCCGGGTCTCGCTGGTGTCGCTGGGGCTCGCTCGACGTCTCGCGGCCTCTGGTGGTGACCGAAACTGCAACTCTTCACGGTAACACGGGCCCCGGTGCGCGCCGATCCGGCCGTGTGCGGGACTGGACCCGTGCCGGACCGGCCTTCATGATGGTCACGGCATGAAAATGGGCATGACAATCTGGTTCTCGGGGTGGTGGCCGTGCGCGGGTTCCTCGGCAGGGCGGCTCTGGCCGCCGTACTCGTCCTGGCGCCCCTGGCGCCCCTGACTCCCGCCGCCGCGACCGCGGCACCGCGGGAGCCCGCCCCCGGGCCGGTGTCCGCCTCCGCCGAGGACTGGACGCCGCCCCTCAGCACCCGGGGCCGCTGGATCGTCGACGCGGACGGTGACCGTTTCAAGCTGCGCTCCGGCAACTGGCACGGAGCCAGCGGCACCTGGAACGGCTCGGGAAGCAGGGACGAGGACGCGAACCACCACGCCGGGGAGAACTCCGGCCGGATCCCCCTCGGCCTGGACCGCGCCCCCATGGCCGAGATCATCTCCGGCTTCCGGGAGATCGGGATCAACAGCATCCGGCTGCCCTTCTCCAACGAGATGATCCACGACGGCCGCCCCGTCACGGACGACGCGGTCGCCGCGAACCCCGCCCTGCGCGGAAAGACCCCGCTGCAGGTCTACGACGTCGTGGTCCGCGAACTCACCGCCTCCGGACTCGCGGTGATCCTCAACAACCACACCAACACCACCCGTTGGTGCTGCGGCGTCGACGGCAACGAACGCTGGAACGCGAGCCGCTCCACCGAGGAGTGGGAGAACGACTGGCTGTTCATGGCCCGCCGCTACAAGGACAACCGACGGGTGGTGGGCGCCGACCTGTACAACGAGGTCCGCCGCAGCGTCTGGGACGACCCCAACTGGGGCCTGGGCGACCGCCACGACTGGTTCACCGCCTCCCAGCGCCTGGGCGACCGCATCCTGACGGAGGCGAACGCCGACCTCCTCGTCATCGTCGAGGGCATCAACTGGACCGGCATCCCCGTGGACGGCCTCCCGCACGGACGCCCCACGCTGGAGCCCGCGCGCCGGCTCTCGCACACCCTCGTCGACTCCGGCAAACTCGTGTACTCCGCCCACTTCTACGGCTACACCGGCCCGAACCACAGCGGCGCCACCGGAATCGGCGAGACCACCGACCCCCGCTACCAGGACCTCGCCCCCGCCGAACTGATCGACGTGCTGAACCGCCAGGCCTTCTACGTCTCGGGCGAACCGGACCGGCACTTCACCGCCCCCGTCTGGATCAGCGAGTTCGGCGTCGGAGGCCGTGGCGAGACGGGCGCCGGGCAGCGCGCCTGGTTCGAGAACTTCGTCGACCACCTGATCCGCACCGACGCCGACTTCGCGTACTGGCCGCTCGTCGGCTGGCACGACAACCGCGCGGGCAACGGCTGGGCGCTGCTGCACTGGGACGCCGCGGGCCACCGCATGGGCCTCTACGACGGCGACGACTGGCGTGCCGCCGCCTGGACCCGGCTCGTCGGGGCCTCCGGCCGCACCGGCCGCATCGACCCCGTGGCCGACTGGTCGATGCTCAGCCCCGACCACGCCGACTTCGTCGCCTCGCGGCGCATGCGCGCGCTCCCCGACTGGGACTCCGGCGCCCGCAAGGCCGTCTGCCCCGACGGACAGCGCCTCCTCGGCCTCAGCCACACGGGCAACCGGGGCCTGTGCTCCGACGTGACCGCCGGACCCCTGGGGGACCCGGCCGGCGCACACCGGGTGGTCACCGACGAGCGGCACGTCGCCCCGGGCGGCGACTGGGCGTCCGGCTACACCAAACTCCAGTGCCCCGACGGGTACTTCCTCACCGGCTACAGCGTCCGCGGCTCCGCCGTCTCGGCCGCCCTGTGCGCGGCCGCCCGGCCCGGCGCGGTCACCGCCGCGGCCGGCCGTACGGTCTGGTTCGACCGGGGCGACACCAGGGGACCGGCCCCCGACGGCGGCGACTTCGCGCACGGCCACCACAAGGGCCAGTGCGCGAACGGCGAGTACGCGGCCGGCATCGCCTACACCGGCCGCCTCGGCTCCTTCCGGACCCCGGACGCGCTGTACTGCCGCCCCCTCGGCTGACCGGCTCCCCGTGGCCGCGGGGAGCCGGTCCGGCGCCCGGGGCGCGGCGGGGAGCACGGCCCTCCTCACGAGAAGTCGATCTCCTTCGCCGTGGCGACCCGGGCGCCCATGTTGCGCTCCATCATCTCCAGCGCGGCGGACTCCAGATGGGGATGGATGCAGGCGACGGCGTCCCTGGGCACGGTGACCTCCAGGTGGCGGATGTGCGCGTCCAGGGCGGAGTAGAGGATGCACTGCTCGGTGACCTGACCGCTCAGCACCACGTGTCCGACGCCCAGCCGCCACAGGAGGTAGGACAGGGGGGTCTCGTAGAAGACGGAGTGGCGGGCCTTCACCACGAAGAGCGACTCGTCGTCGGGCATGATCGGCTCGATCAGGTCGGCATGGGGCCCGGCCAGCGCGGTGTCCACGAGTTCCCCCTGGTGGGAGCGCCACAGGCCGAAGTTGTCGTTCGCGTAGACCACCGGCACGCCCGCCTCGCGGGCCCGCCCGATCAGCTCCGCCAGGACGGGCACGACCCGTCGGGCGGACGGTACGAGCAGCTCGGCGTCCTCGTGCTCATAGGTGTTGATCATGTCGACCACGACGAGGGCGAGGTTCGTCGTGTCCGTGGGCCGTTCCATGGCTCCACCGCCGTTCCTCGGCACGGGTCAGCCGCGCAGCCGCGGCAGGACCTTCGTGCGGTAGAAGTCGAAGAAGCCCTGCTGGTCCTTGCCGATCTGGTTGACGTACACGGTGTCGAACCCCGCGTCGACGAACGCCGACAGGGCCTCGACGTGCGTCTCCGGATGGTCGCCGCACGGCACGGAGGCCGCCACCCGGTCCTCGGTGACCAACTCGGACGCCTGCTCGAAATGGCGTGGGGTCGGCAGGATCTGCGGCAGCTCCCCGGGCAGTTGCTCATTGGCCCACAGGTGGTGGGCGGTGCGCAGCGCCTCCTCCCGGTCCGCGCCCCAACACACCTTCAGTCCGCCGTACACCGGCTTGGTGCCGCCGCCACCGCGGCGGAAGCGCTCGACCATGGCGGTGTCGGGCGCCATCGTGATCAGACCGTCGCCGATGCGGGCCGCGACCTCGGCGGCCTGCGGGCCGAAGGCGGAGACGTCGATGGGCACCGGCTCGTCGGGCAGGGTGTACAGCCGGGCGTTCTCCACGGTGTAGTGCCTGCCGCGGTGGCTCGTCTGCTCGCCGGTGAACAGCTGCCGGATGATCTGGAGTGCCTCCTCCAGCATCTCCAGGCGCACCGGCGCCTCCGGCCAGGGGGTGCCCAGGATGTGCTCGTTGAGCGCCTCGCCGGTCCCCACCCCCAGTCGGAAACGGCCACCCAGCTGGGCGGCGGAGGTGGCTGCCGCCTGGGCGATCACCGCGGGATGGGTCCGTACGAGCGGGCAGGTCACCGCCGTTTCGACGGGCAGCGAGACGGCCTGGGACAGGGCGCCGATCACCGCCCACACGAACGGGCTCTGACCCTGCCGGTCGTTCCACGGGTGGTAGTGGTCCGAGATCCAGAGGGAGTCGAAGCCGGCCTGTTCGGCCATTCTGGCCTGCTCGACGAGTTCGGCCGGGCTGTGCTCCTCGCACGACAGGAAGTATCCGAAGTCGGCCATCGTCTCTCCCGTCTCCCGTGTGGAGCGTGTGGTGAGGGGGGAACGTACCGCCGAGTACCCGGTGGGACGAGGCATAACAGGGACGCGGGCACAGGGCGCGGCACGGCGCGTGCGGCACGGCGCGCGGTACGGGTCAGTCGTCCGCGACGACCCGTACGGTGTTCAGGCGTCCGTCGGCCGCGTCCGGCAGGAACACACCGGCTTCGACCGCTGTGGTCAGGTACTTCAGCACCGGATCGGTCAGGCGTTCGCCGGGCAGCGCCACCGGGATGCCGGGCGGGTAGGGAGTGATCATCTCGGCGGCGATCCGCCCGGCGGCCTCGGACACGGGGACCTTCGCATGCCGTGCGAAGTAGGCGTCCCGGGGCAGGAGGGCCTGCTCCATCCGCAGGTCGGCCGGGGACGGCACGGCCACGTGCGGGGGATCCCGCAGCTCGTCGGCGTGGTCGGCGAGATCGCGCAGGGCGGTGAGCAGGCGCGCGGTGGTCCGCTCGTCGTCGGCGTGGGTGAGCTGCGCGCTGACGCGCCGGTGGTCGAACAGATGGGTGTCGATGTGATGGTGGGCCCGCAGCCAGTCGGCGGCGCGGTAACCGCTGGTGCCGAGGTCGCTGATGTCCATGACGACCGGGAGCGGATCGAAGTCGGCTGCGAGGCCGGGGCCGCAGAAGTCCTTCGCGTCGTTGACGTGGAAGCCGTCGACCGCCTCGACGGCCGCACGCGTGCGCTCGGCCAGGTCCAGGGCGCGGCCCATGAGTTCCCGCCCGTGTTCGACCATCTGCCGGCGCCACGCGTCGATGCCGGCGTAGAGCAGGACGTTGGGGCTGGTGGTGCCGAGGAGGTCGGCCCGCGAGGCCAGTTCGGCGGGGTCGACGAGGTCGCCCCGGAGGTGGAACACCGAGCCCTGTTCCAGTCCGCTGCCCATCTTGTGGATGCTCGTCACGCAGATGTCGGCGCCCGCGTCCATGGCCCACGACGGCAGGTCGTCGTGGAAGGGCAGGTGGGCCCCCCACGCCTCGTCCACGATGAGCGGTCTGCCGCGGCGGTGACAGACCTCGGCGATGCCCGCGAGGTCGGCCGCGGCTCCGTACGGGGTCGGGCTGGTGACCAGGGCGCCGTCGGCATGGGGGTGTTCGGTGAACGCCCTGTCGTAGGCAGCCGCCGACGGCGGGTGGGCGAGGTGCCGGGAGGCGTCCCATTGGGGCTCCACCCACACCGGCTCGACGCCCGACAGGATGAGCCCGGCGACCACCGACTTGTGCGCGTCGCGTCCGACGAGGAGCGTGTGGTGCGGGCGGGTCACCGTCAGCATGGCGGCCTTGACCGAAAGCGAACTGCCGCAGGTCGAGAAGAACGTGTGGTCCGCGTGGACCGCGTCGGCCATGAGGTCCTCGGCCCGCGCCAGGATCCCGCCCCGGGTGAGCCGCTCGTCCAGGCCGCCGTTGGCCAGGACGTCACCGAAGAAGACGGCGTCGCCCAGGACCGCGCGGGCCCGCGGGTCCGCGCCGCGTGCCTGTTTGTGGCCCGGTGGCGTGAATCCCAGTTCGTCCGCGTTCCCGTACCGGGCAAGAGCATCGAGGATCGGGGCCTCGGCGTGGTGCGCAGCCATGGGGGCCGGGTTCCCTCGGACCCGGCCCCATGCCGTCGGCGTCACCCGTGGGCACTACTGGTTGGGCTTCGCGGCGCTGATGTCGCCGAGAGCCGACTCGGGGTCGCGTTCGATGGCCAGGTCCCCGAGGGAGACGATGCCCACCGCGTGCTGGTCGTCGTCGACGACCGGGACCCGGCGGATCGCGTGCTCGCGCATCACCTGGACCACGAGGGTCAGGTCGTCGTCGGGACCCACGGTGACCAGGTCCTCGCTGCACGCCTCGGCCACCGTGGTCCGGTTGGGGTCGCCGCCGCCGGCCAGGGCGCGCACCACCAGGTCACGGTCGCTGACCAGCCCGCGCAACCGCTCGCCCTCGGTGACCAGAACGGCGCCCACGTCCTCGTCCCGCATCATCCGGGCCACGGACGTCACCGAGGCCTGGGGTTCGACGGTCACCGGGACACTCGTCATGACCTCGCTGACATGCTGAGTCATGGAACCACCCTTCCGTGTGGTGCGGTCGGTGCTCTCACCGCCGCTCGGCCTGCCGGGTACCCGCCGGAGTCCTTTCCCCACACCGCCACCGGCGGTTCCGGCCCCCGGGAAGCCGGGAAGCCGTGACGCCGTCCGGGACGTCCCGGACGGCGTCACGGAAGTGGGGCGAGGGGTACCGGGAGCGAGGCGGCGGCGGCCGCCGCCGGTGCGTGCCGGGAGGCTTGCATGGAGGCTTCGGAGACCGCGGGGACCTCGGTGGACCGGATCGCCCACCCCTGGGGCGGCCGTACCCCCTACGGCGCGCACGAGCAGTGGCCCGTACACGTGGACACGTATCTCGAACCGGGTGTCGAGGCGAGCCGGGTGCGGCGATGGGTGCGGGCCGCGTCGATCCTCCACTCCGACGGCGACGCGATGGACATCGCGGTCGTGGACGGGCGCATGGCGGGGGTGCGCGGCCGGGCGGACGACCGCGTCAACCGGGGCCGCCTGGGACCGAAGGACCTCTTCGGCTGGCAGGCGAACGCCTCGCCGGACCGGCTCACCCTGCCGCTGGTCCGCGAGGGCGGACGGCTGGTGGAGTGCGACTGGGACACCGCGATGGGCAGGATCGTCGCCCGCTCGCGGGAACTGCTCGAGGAGCACGGCCCGGGAGCGCTCGGCTTCTACACCTCCGGGCAGCTGTACCTGGAGGAGTACTACACGCTCGCCGTGCTGGCACGGGCCGGGATCGGCACCAACCACCTGGACGGGAACACCCGCCTGTGCACGTCCACCGCCGCCGAGGCGCTGAAGGAGTCCTTCGGCTGCGACGGGCAGCCGGGCTGCTACGACGACATCGACCACGCGGACGTGATCGCCCTGTTCGGGCACAACACCGCCGAGACGCAGCCCGTGCAGTGGATGCGCGTCCTCGACCGCCTGGAGGGCGCCGACCCGCCCCGTCTGGTCTGCGTCGACCCGCGCCCCACCCGGCCGGCCCGCCGGGCGGCCGTGCACCTGGCCCCGCGGAGAACTCCCTGCACTGGGAGATGCTCGACCGGTTCGCGCAGGCCACCAGGGACGAGGAACTGCTCACCCCGGGCCCGAGGCGGGGAGCGAGTGCGCCGGCGCCGGGACCGGAACGTCTGCCCGGAAGCGATGGTGAGGGGCCCGGGCTGCCGGCGCCCGGTGGTGTGCCCTCCGGGGGAGACGGAGAAGGCGGGTGGGGAGCGCCGGACGTGTGGTGGCGGCCGCGCCACGACGACTCAGGGTGTGGTGTCCGTCGCCCCGGCATCGAACGCGTGGCGGCGCAGACCGGCGACATCGGTGACGACGATCCGGGACCGTGCCGGGGCGCTGCCGAGGAATCCCAGGTTCTGCAGTTCTCTGACCCGTCGTCCGGCCGCCTCCCGGCCCATCCCCAGCCAGTCGCCCAGGTCCTCCTGCGTGACTTCTTTGATCTCGGTCCCGAGGGGGGTGGGCACGCCTTCGGCTTCGGCCAGCCACAGCAGCAGCCGGCTGAGTCTGAGCCGGGTGGGGGCGCCGGTGATGACGATCCGATGGTGATCCGACTCCCTCAGCCGTGTGCACACGGACAAGAGCACCTTCCGCAGAATGCCCGGATGCTCCGCGAGCAGGGCCTCGAACGCCTCCCGCGCGTACCAGCGGATGTACATCGGAGTCAGCGTCGTCACGGTTGCGTTCCGGGGACCTCGCTCCAGGACGCCCATCTCGCCGATGAGGTCACCGCGTCCGCGGGTGGCCAGATAGACCGCGTGATCGTTCTCGCCCCGCCAGAACACACGGCATGTGCCACTGATGATCACGGCGGCCCTGTCGGAGACGTCGCTCTGGCGGAAGAGTGTCTCGCCGGGTTCGGAGGGGTGCCGCGGTACGCGTCCGACTCGTTCCATGGCCTTGCGCTCGTCATCGTCGAGGGATTCCCAGAACGTCGTATGTCTCACCCCGGCAGTGTCTCGAACTCGGCCTTCGTAGCGAGGTACTTGCAACACTTTGATCAACTTAATCCTGCTCTTATGTGACCTGCAGTCACATGAGTAGGCAGGTAAGGCAGATGTCCGCAGAACAGGGACCGTCGCAGGATCACCCTCCGCGCCAGGAACAGGACGCGAGCGGTGGGCAGAGCCGGATCAACATCCAGTCGGGTCGCGACACCAGGATCGACGAGGGCGCGGTCCTGGCCGGCGGCGACGTCCAGATCGGTGACCGCGTGAGCGGGGACAAGATCACCATTGTGAATACGGCCAGCCGGTGGGTCGTCGCGAACCCCCTGCTGGCCGGCGGTCTGGCAGCCGTCCTGACCGTGTCGGCCTGGACCGGGGCCTTGCTGGTGCCCGGGGACTCCGGGGGCACGGTCGACCGGTCCGTGGTCGACGAACCGGGGCTCGCCGGCGCACTCCACACCGTCGAGCAGACCCGGGTCGCCGAGCGGCTCGGAGACGCCGCGTCCTGGTGCCACCTCGTGCAGCCCGGCGACGACACCTGTGGAACCGCCATGCCCTCGGTGTTCGAGGCGAAGGCACCGTTGTACCGCGAGCGGGTCGACGAGGTCGAGATCGGGGAGCCGGAGGAGACCGGCACGGGTGCCCGGATCAGATTCAGCTGGAAAGGCCGGAACCAGGGCACCGCACGTCTCGTCCGCTCCGGCGGGCGCTGGCAGCTGGACCCCTCCGACTACGGAGTGCTGAAGCTCTGCCGCGCCGGGCTCTTTCTTTCCCTGGTCGACGCGAGAAGCCAGGAACTGAAGTGCGGCGTGTTCCGGATCCCGACGTCATAGCTCCGGCCGGTACGGCGCGGGCGCCGTCCGCCGCCGACGCGTCGGCTGATACGTCCACCCACAGAAAGTGACATCCGTTCGTGAACTTCCAGGCCCAACAGGCCCACTTGCTCTTCGCCGACATCAAAGGGTTCAGCTCGCGCAGCGACCGCGAGCAGTTGCGCAGCCGAGAAGACCTCTACGCCGAGTTCCGCTCGGCGTTCACCGACGCGCTGTGGCAGCTGTGCTCCCACGAGGACCGGGGGGACGGTGTCCTGTTCGTCATACCGCCGGCCTTTCCGGTGGGGACTTTGTTCACCGAGGTGCTGCCCCGGCTGGAACACGGGCTCGGCGGGAGGCGGCGCAGCGATCCGCTGCTCCGGCTGAGGATCGCCGTACACGTCGGTGCGGTGCACCGCGACCGTCACGGCTTCGCCGGAAACGCGGTCAACCACGTCTTCCGGCTCTGCGACGGGGAACCACTGCGGCAGGCGCTCGACGAGGCCGCGAGCGACACCGCGCTCCTGGTGTCGGACGCGGTCCGCGACTCGGTGGTGCGCGCGGGCCTCCCGGGCGTGGAACCCACGACGTTCCACGCTGTCCCGCTGCACGTCAAGGAGACGCGTGCCAGGGCCTGGCTGCATGTGGCCGGGGACAACGCCTGTGCGATGAGGATCGCCCAGGAGTCGCAGTCCCGGACGGACGACGAGCGTGGCGGGGACAAGCCCGGCGGGGTCTCCGTCCGCGCGGGCCACAGCGTGCACATGAACGGCGCGGTCGTGACGGGCGGCGACGCCCACGTGAGTTCCCCGTCCGCTCCGCGCTCCCGCTGGTGGCGCGGCACGCGATGAGGGCCGCCGCACCGGTCGCGACCGGTGCGGCCTGGGCCTGTGAACCGGAGATCACTCCTACTCCCAGCGGCAATCAACCCGTAAGGACAGGTAATCGGATGAGCACTGACAAGGTACTGATGGGCGCGGGCACGGCTCTGTTCGTGGTCATGGCCGTGCTGTTGCGGGTGGGCACGACGAGTGCAGGTCTCTTCATCACCTACGGCGTGCTGGCGATGGTCGGCGTCTGCGTCGCACTCGCGGGAAAGAAGCTGCGCGACCGGAGCCGTAGCCGGTGAACGGAACGACACCCGACGCGGCGGTGGGCACCGGATGGACAGCGGTGTCCCCCTGTTCCACGACCGGGGCGTCGCCCACGTGTCGTCCTGGGCGGGTGCTCGGGACGGTGACCGTCTCGCAGGAGTCGGAGGCGACGTCCTTGCAGAGGCTGAGGAGGTCGACCTCCCGCAGGTAGGAGCCGCCCATCGCGTCGCGGTCGGTCCGGCCGACGATCGCGACGACGGGCACGTGGTCGAGTCTCGTGTCGTAGCGGCCGGCGGGGAGGTGATCGGGGACTTCCTACGGTACGTCCGAAGAGTCTTCCGGGGTGGGTGCGGGGCGGGACCAGGAGCGACGCAGCGAACGCGGGGCGGCCGGTCGTCGTCACTGCGGCCGGTGTGAGGGGAGGCTGAGCCTGCGGTGATCGGTCACCGGGCCACACGAGTCAGCGGACCACAGACCGCTGAGCCGAAGAGTGGATGCCGGCCTCCAGCGGCCTGCCCCCGCGCAGTGCCGTGGCCCCCTGGCGCCAGGCGTTGAGCAGCCTGGTCGCCAGGCGGTCCTCGAGATGGGAGGTCGCGCGGATCCCGAACACCACCTCGGGATCCAGGTGCGGTTCGTCCTCCAGGAGCCCGCCGACCACGTCGTGCCGTACGACCTGCTCGTGCACCGCGTCCGCCTCCACGTGCTCGGCGTAGAACCGTACGGCCGCCGGGCCCGCGCCCACGCGGCGCAGTGCCTCGGCGAGACGGCGCGAACCCGGGGACGAGGTCGTCTCGACGGCGGCGAAGTGCCCGACGAGCGCTGCGCGCAGGGCCCGGTGCAGACCGAACAGGGACATCAGGTTGACGGTGGCGAGCGCCTCGGCCGGCGCGGCGTCGACGTAGTGGCCGTACGCCGTGTCCAGCCGCAGGTCCTCCATGAGGTCGGCGAACAGTTCCGCGTGGATCTCGTCGGCGCGGCCCGCACCGAACTCGTCGAACTCGACGGCGACCATGGCGGCCTTGGCCCGCCCGTGGAGCCGCGGGAGGACCCAGGCGTGCGGATCCGCCTCCTTGAGGTGGTACAGCGAGCGCAGCGCGGCGTACTCACGCAGCTGCTCGAGGCTGCCCTCGTCGCGCAGGAAGTGGGAGACGCCGCTGTCGTCGCCGACCGGTTCGAGCTGGAGTTCGTCCAGCGCCTGCCGGGCCGTGTCCGTGCCGTCCACCGGCACGTCCGCGCGCAGCGCGCCCAGGAAGCGACGCTCGAGCGCGCCCCGGAAGGCCAGCAGGCCACTGTCCCACTCGAGGCTGTCGGGGACGCCCCGGAAGCCCTGGTAGTGCAGCTCGTAGAGGACGTAGAGGGCGAGTTGCAGGTCGTCGCCGTAGGCGGAGGACCGCTCGGGGGACGGCATGCTCCCGGTGTCCGTACTACCGGGGTCCGCTTCCCGCAGCAGGGCCGTCACCGCGGCGGAGAGCGGGCCGCGCGGCTCGGGCAGCGGCGGAGACAGCAGCCGGAGCCGGCGCCGGGGGGTGGAGCCGGTCACGGGGCACCGCCTTCTTCCCCGCGATCCGGTTCCGCCTCGGGACACCCGGGATGTCCGGGGCGTTCTGGCTGCTCAGTCCGCTCAGTCCGTTCGCTACGGGAGCCCGGGCCGGCGGAGGGTTTGCCGCGGCGCCGGTGACTGGTGTCGCACCAGGGGAAGATGCGGCTCCGGCGGCAGGTGCAGACGGCCACGGTGAAACGCTGTGAGACCATCACCTCGCCGTCCTCGCCCACCACTTCGACCGGCCCCTCGATGAGCAGCGGCCCGTCGCGCTGGACGCGGACGCGGCGGGGGCGTTCAGGCGTGTTCGGCACGGATGACCACCAGTTCCTCCGTCGTTCCGTCGGCCGCCAGGCCCTGTTCGCGCAGCCAGGCGAGCCGTGAGCGCAGCACCCGGCCGAAGGGCAGCCGGGTCCGGTCGACCACCTCCGGGCGCAGACCGGCTCCCTCCAGCCGGCTCAGGGTGGCGTCGACACCGCACAGGTGCGAGTGCACGAGCAGGAGCTTCCCCGCCGGCCGCAGGACCGTCGGCGCGCTGTCGCAGATGCGGTCGATCAGCAGCCGGCCGTCCGATCCGGCGTCCCAGGCCCGGGCGGGGCCCCGGGGTGGTGCGGCGCCCGGAGCGGGCACATAGGGCGGGTTGGTGACCACCAGGTCGAAGCGGCGGCCGGGCACGGCCGTCGCCAGGTCGCCGTGGCGCACCCGCAGGGACTGCCCGTTCAGCCGGGCGTTCCACCAGGTGGTGGCGAGCGCCCTCCACGAGATGTCGACCGCGGTGACCCGCCCGCCGAGCCGGGCCGCCTCCACCGCGAGCAGGCCGCTCCCGGTGCCGAGGTCCAGCACGTCCGTCTCTCCCGTGATCCGCTCGCGACGCAACGCCCGCCTCAGGAGCCCGGTGTCGGTCTGCGGGGCGTACACGCCCCTGGGCACCCAGTGGCGGAGACGGGGGGCGGCATCGAGGGGTTCGGCCGGCCGGGGCGCCGGCATGGGGGCCGTCATACGCGCCTCCTCTCCCTCAGCCGCCTGCCCGCAGGGGCAGCGCCGACAGGGCCCGTGCGACACCGAGGAGGTTGTCGGCCATGGCGTGACCGGTGCTGTGCGCCCAGTCGCGGCCCCGCTGCTCGTCCAGGTAGTCGGGCCCCGGGCCGGGGCCGAGGTGCCAGTACGTCCAGGCCTGGCCGGGGATCGTGTAGCCGATGTCGGCGAGGGCCCCGGAGATCTCGCTGATGACGTGGTGCGCGCCGTCCTCGTTCCCGGTGACCACCACCCCGGCCACGCGGTTGTAGGCGACGGGACGGTCCTCGTCGTCGGTCTCGGACATCATCGCGTTCATGCGTTCGAGGACGCGCTGCGCCACCGAGGACGGCCGGCCCAGCCAGGTGGGCGAGGCGACGATCAGGATCTCGGACTCCAGGAGTTCCGAGTGGACCCGGGGCCACTCGTCGCCGTCGCCGGCGTCGGTGACCACACCGGGGGCGATGTCGAGGTCGACGGCCCGTACGGACGTGACCTGCACGTTCTGTTCCGAGAGCCGCTCCGCGACCACGGAGGCCAGCGCCTCGGTGTTGGAGGGCTCGGGGGACCGCTTGAGAGTGCAGTTGACGACGAGTGCCTTCACGATCGCTCCGAGATCGGGGACGGTTGGCCCGCTGCACACGCATCTACCGGCAGCGGCGCCCCACGAGTACCCCGAGACGCCGGACGTAACGAGCCCGGCTCCCACGACGCCACCCGGTCCGGGCCGTGACGGAGCCCCGACCGGCGACCGCGCTCAAGGCCGCAGATGCTCCAGGAGCCCCTCGGGAACGGAGTAGGGAAGCTCCCGGGGAAGAAGCCGCCGGGCGGCCTCCGGATCACCGTCCCGCACGAGCCCGTGGACCTCGTGCGCGAGAGCGGTGACATCGGTGACGGAGACCGTCCACTCGTCCGCGTAACGGCGTGTCGCCTCTCCGGCGAGCCCGAGCTGCAGCGAGCGGTGGGCGAGCGGCCGCAGGCGCACATCACGCTCGGGGTCCCACTGGACCCGCGCCGGGGCCCGCTTCAACTGCCGCTTCCAGGTACCCGGATCGGCGTGCAGCCCGCGCTCGTAGTGCGACAGGCAGGCGTGCTCCAGCGCCCACTCGAAACCCTCACGGGTGATCTCGACCGCGAGGACGACCTCCTGCCCCTCCTTGGTCCCCCACCCGCAGCGGTACATCATCCAGAGGAAGGACGGCTTGATCCACGTCATCCGGTCCCGCTTCCAGGCCGCCGGGAAGCGGCCCTCGTGGGCCGCGGGCAGGCCGATCTCCGGTGGGTAGGCCTGGTAGACGATCACCGTGGTGTCGGTGGAGCGGGCGCGGATCCGGTACTCGGGTTCTTCCACGGTGCCAGCGTGCGGAACCCGGGCGGCGCGCGCCATCGAATTACCCGGGCACCCGGGCACTCGGCCGCCGAGGGGAGCTCGGGCCCCACCGGAGACACGCGTTGCCTTCGGTTACTTGCCGGGGGCGCGGAAGGCGACCTCGCGGCGGGCGGCCTCGTCGACCTCTTCGAGGGTGAGGAGCGGGGTGGCCCGGGTCTGGAGGGCGCCGCTGGCCTTGACGGCGAGGCTGACGGCGGCCATGGAGACCGCGTCGGGGAAGTCGACGACGATCACGGTGTCGCTCTCCCCGAAGGCGAAGTACATGGCCTCGACCTTCCCGCCGAGACCGGTGACGACCTGCTCGACGGCGGCGCGGCGGCCGCTCGCGCCGTCCTTGAGCAGGCCCTTCGCGCCCTCGGACGTGTAGGTGGCCTGGATGAGGAACTTCGGCATGGGACGCTCCGTGCTCGTCGGGTGTCAGTGCTTGTCGGTGCTTGTCAGTGTTTGTCGGTGTGCAGAGTGCCTTCCCGCTGTCAGGCCGGGCGTCGGCCGTCGAGCGGCCGGATTCACCCGTCGGGGCGGCGGGTTTTCCGGCCGGTCGGGCCCCGGCTTCCGGTTTCGGCGTTCAGGTCTCCGCGGCTGGGTACCCGACGTCGTGCCGAACGACCGGCAAGTGAGGAGGAGTCAGTGAGCACGGTGAAGGAAGCGGTGGACGTCGAGGTGCCCCTCCACACCGCCTACAACCAGTGGACGCAGTTCGAGGACTTCCCGAAGTTCATGGAGGGCGTCGAGGAGGTGCGGCAGCTCGACGAGCGGCACAACCACTGGAAGACCAGCATCGGCGGGGTGCGGCGCGAGTTCGACACCGAGATCGTCGACCAGTTGGCGGACGACCGGATCACCTGGCGGGTCGTCGACGGCGAGACCCGGCAGCGGGGATCGGTCAGGTTCGAGCGGCTGGACGACACCCACACCCGCGTGGAGCTCACGATGGACGTCGAACCCACCGGCGTTGCCGAGAAGGGCGCGGACATGCTGGGCGTGATCGACCGCCGGGTCAAGGGGGATCTGCACCGCTTCAAGGAGTACATCGAACAGCGCGGCGGGGAGACGGGCGCCTGGCGAGGACGCATCCGGCCCGGGGAGCCCGGCTCGACCCACTGACGCCCCGGCACGCGCTACAGCAAGTCGCGCCGAGCGGGCAGCCGGGCAGCTCACGAGCTGCCCGGCTGCACTCGGCTTCGGAAGCGGCCGGGGCGGCCGGCGGCCGAAGCGTCACGAGACCAGGGACACCACCATGGCGATCAGTCCGATCGCCACCAGCGCCACCACCACCATGATCAGGGCGAGTGCCATCGGCCCCCACCCCTTGCGCGGTTCGTGCGGCTCCGGATACGAGATGCCGGAGGTGCCGCCTTCGGCGGGCGGCGTCTCACCGGGGGACACCCCGCCGCCCGGTTTGATCCCCGGGGTCCGCCTCGGATCGGGATCAGGAGTCGTCATGGCGCACGCTCCTCTCGGCGCTCGTCTGCCATGTGCCTGTGGGCCGGTGCGCTCACCGCCGCTCGGCCCCGAGTACCCGTGGGCGGTCGGTCCTCACGTGGTCACCGGGGGGACATGGGCGACGGCCGGACCCGGTGGTCGTGCACGGGCTCCGCACGCGTGTGTTCTCAGCCCGCCACGCCGGTGGTCCCGTGGGCCGCGCCCACCGGCTTGGACTCCGGGGAGCCCCGTTGCCGCAGGTAGATCGAGAGGACCGCCATCGAGGCGACGGCCAGCAGTTCGGACTGCCAGTTCTGCAGGGTGCGGTTCCAGAAGTCCGCCGCGCCGAGGTAATCGGCCCAGCTCAGCGGGGCCTGCAGCTGCCGTAGCCGCTGCTCGTTGTAGGCGGCCGTGCCGGTGATCGACTGGACCAGCCAGGACAGTATGAAGATCGTCCCCATGGCCGGCAGCAGTGAGTTCGAGTGGACCGCGCGCCGCCATCCGCCGGCCTTCGCCCACTCGGGCGAGTCCTTCGCGGCGTACTCGCCGGCCGACTGCTCCAGCTCCTCCACGGTCGCGGGCGCGAGGACGGCGCACGCGCGGTCGTGCGCGCCTGCACCGAGGGCCTGCTCGAACAGGGCTGCCGTCCCGCGTACGGCGTCCCGCCGTTCCGCCACCGTGCCGCACCCGCTCACGCCGCCGACGGCGCCGACGGTCAGCAGGACGGAAACCGCCACACCGCGTGCTCGCCCGGCCGTCCGCCCACCTCCACCGGCAGTACACCGCACGTGATCGCATGCGCGCGGATACCGCGCCCCGGCCTTCCCCCACCCGGCCGACACCCCCCGCACGACGGGGGAGACCCGGTCGCCCGAAGACGGCCCGGCCCGACCCGGAGCGCGGGGCCGGGGCGCACGTGCCGACAGCCGTTCGGGGAGGACAGGCGCACCGTGACCGGCGGCCCCACCGTGACGTGCCAGAACGCGGTCACCGGCGCCGACAGGGCGTGGAGCAGCGCGGCCCGGGCCACGGCCGGTTCGGTGACGGCCACCACGTTCCCCGTGTGCGGCGGCAGGCCGTCGATCCAGTCCGTGACCCGCCGGCAGAACCGGCGCACGGATTCGCCCCCGTGGGGTACGGCGTCCGGGTCCGTCAGCAGGGCGGAGAGCCCGTAGGGATCGGCGGCGGCGACTTCGGCGGCGCTGCGGCCGTGCCACCGGCCGTAGTCGAAGTCGCGCAGCGCGGGCTCCACCTCGGTCGTGAGGGCGAGCGCGTGAGCGGTCCGCGCGCAGCGGAGGGAGGGCGCCCGGACGGCCGTCGCGCAGCGGGGCAGGACCGCTGCGGTGGCGTCCGCGCCGGCCGGACCGGGCTCGCGCGCCGCGAGGTCGTCGAAGATCGGCCGGCCCGTGTCGTCCCCGGCGGCCGGACAGAGGAACGTCAGACTGATCGGCATCCTGCTGGTCTCCCTCCTGCGACGAGGCATCGACTGCTGCCTCCACGGTCGGGCACCGCCGCTCGTGGACCCATCCGGCAGGTGTCCGGAGCCGTCCCGCCGACCGGCTGGAACGACCCCGCCACCCGGCGGTTGTCGGTCCTCGCACCGGGAGGCGCGTCCGGCGGGCGGGTACGCATCGAACGGTGAGACCCGACGGCGAGTGGAGCACGCGTGATCCGGGTGATGGTGGTCGACGACGAGGCACTGATCCGTACCGGTTTCCAGCACATCCTCGAGGCGGCGGACGACATCGAGGTCGTGGCGGCGGTCCCCGGCGGCCAGGCGGTCCGCACGGCACGGGAGCGACGTCCCGCCGTCGTCCTGCTGGACATCCGCATGCCCGACGTGGACGGCCTCACCGTCCTGGCCGACCTCCGCGGACTGCCGCACCCTCCGGTGGTGGCCATGCTCACGACGTTCGGCATGGACGAGTACGTCACCGCGGCACTTCGCTCGGGCGCCGCGGGCTTCCTGCTCAAGGACACCGACCCGGAGCAACTGCCGTCCCTGGTGCGGACTCTGGCGGAGGGCGGCACCGTCCTGTCGTCGGAGGTCACCCGAACCGTCGTGGACGGCTACCTGAACGCCGGCCCGCAGCAGGAGGCCGTCCGCAGCCTCGACCGGCTCACCGACCGCGAGCGGGCCGTACTCGCAGCCGTTGCCGAGGGCCTGACCAACGCCGACATCGCCGCACGGATGCACCTGAGCACCGGCACGGTCAAGGACCATGTGAGCGCCGTCCTCACCAAGCTGGAGGTGGGCAGCCGCGTCCAGGCCGCCCTGCTCGCGGAACGCGCCGGCTTCCTCAGGACACCGCGGGACCGGGAGGGACCGTGAGCGCCCGCCGCCTGTCCGCCCCGCTGCTGGAGGCCGCCCTCGTCGCGGTGGCACTGATCGACGTCTGGGTCCATGCCGATCTTTCCGAGCCGCTGCGCATGGCCTGCGCCCTGGTCGCCGCGTTCGCCCTCCTCCTGCGCCGGCGCCTGCCGAGGCTCACGTTCCTGTTCACCCTTCCCGCCGTTCTCCTCTCCGACTCGATCTTCGCCGCCCTGGCCGCGCTGTACACGCTCGCCTCGCTCACCCGTGGCCGCACCCTGCCGGTCGTCTGCGCCGTGGCGTTCACCTTCGGCGATCTGGTCTCGTTGCCCTCGCCGGGAATCGCCGTGTCGGTACCGTCGACCTTCATCGCCCTGGGCTACACGGCGGCGACGGCAGCCGCACCGGTCTTCCTCGGCCAGCTCGTACAGGCCCGGAGCGATCTGTCGTTGCGGCTCGCGGAGATCTCCCGGGCCCGCGACCACGAGCGGCAGCTGACCGCCCAGACCGTGCTGGCCAGGGAACGCACGACCCTCGCCCGCGAAATGCACGACGTCGTCGCCCACCAGGTCAGCCTCATCGCGGTGCGGGCCGGGGCCCTCCAGGTCGGCAGCCGCGACCCCGAAGTCCGGCAGGCCGCGGCCACGATCCGGAAGCTGAGCGTGCAGACCCTGGAGGAGCTGCGGCACATGGTCAGCGTCCTGCGCACCGCCGGGGGCGATCCCGTGGAACTGGTTCCGCAGCCCTCTCTCGCCGATCTCCGGCGGCTGGTCGACAACAGCGGTATCGAGACCGAGCTGCAGACGGACCTGCCGGACAGCCTGCCACCGCCGGTCCAGCGCGCCGTCTACCGCACCGTCCAGGAGGCGCTGACCAACGTGCGGAAGCACGCGCCCGGCGCGACAGCGGTCGTACGCATCCACCACGAGCACGCAACGGTCCGCGTCACCGTCACCAACTCACCGCCGACGCGTCCCGCGCTCTCCCTCCCCGGCGCCCACCACGGCCTGGTCGGCCTGCGCCAGCGGGCCGAGCTGCTCGGCGGCACCGTCACCTGCGGCCCCACCACGGACGGCGGCTACCGCCTGAGCCTCGCCCTCCCGGCCACCGGCACACGCTGACGAGGCGAGCCGGGTGCACCCCGCGGCGCCGGGACCGCCCGTCGGCCCGGGGGTCGCCCGTCGGCTCGGGGGCCGTCGAGACGCGCAGTCCGGCGAACCCGGGGCCGGCCACCGCAGGCACGATGGTCCCGTGGACGATCTGGAGCGCATCAGAGCGGAAAGCGTGGCGTCCTTCCGAGCACTCGATGAGAATGCCACCCCGCGGCGTCACTTCCACCACGCGGACGAGGAGGACGGCTTGTGGTACATCGAGGCCGTACCCGACCGTGGTGAGTGGGTCGTCATCAAGCAGGCCGAGCTGACGTCGGCCGGCCGATTCCACCGGTACGGCCGGGAGCACCCGGAGGACGAGCACGGCGGTCTGACTGACCGGGCGATCGATCCTGAAGAGGACCCGCTGGAGACCATTTCGGCCGAGGAGTTCCAGCGGGTGTGGACCCGGTGAGCGGGCCGGCCCACCGCTCCGGAAGTTCGCTTGCGGAGCCCGAGGCGCCGCTGTGGGCCGGTGTGCACCGATATGCGCCGACGCGGGGGTCGATCGTGGAGGTCGGTCAGGACGAGCGGGACTTGCGTCTCCGGCGGTGTCCGACCACATGACGCAGCAGGAGCACAGCGAAGGCGACGAAGAACACCAGCGATCCGAGGCGGACCCACGGCGGACCGGAACTGGCGGCCGACCACCCGGACCAGACGAGGCACAACACCGTCCAGCCGGGGCTGTCGACGGGGGATCGCCCCCGGTCCTGAGCCATGCACCGCTCCCTTCCCGGGCGTGTGATCATCCCACGGAAGACGGCACGTGAGGGGACCGGGCGTGGAGCCGGCCCCGGGAACGTCGGAGCAGCCAGGTCACCGACCTGAGGGTTCCGCAGGGAGGACGGTGCCCCGCCGGGTGGTGTGGGGCCGGAGAGGGGTGCACTGCCGAAAACCGTGAGCAGTCGGCGGGCATGCGTCACCCAAGCGCTCACATGAGCGGCATCAGGACAACAGTGGCCGAAGTGCTCACGGTTTCGGGACGGTGTGCCCTCCCCGGGGCACGGGTGAGTGCCCCGGCATCGCCCACGTCGAGGCCGCCGTTCCGCCGGGCGGTCGCGGAACACCGCCCGCACGAGCAGCCGACCGCCCCGACCCGCGGGGACATCCTCGCAGGGAGCGGGTGACGCGAGTCGAACGCGCGCTCTCGGCCGAATTCCTCCCACGCGCGTTGGCCGATCACTCCCCCCGCTTGGAGGGCGAACCATGTCACTTCGCTCCAGGGCGAGCCGTCGAGCTCGCTTCGCTTCGCCTCGGCGGCAGTCGCCGCCGGTGGTCTTGCCGCCGCCCCGCCCCAGCCGGCCGGGGCGTCGAGGCCGTCCGTCCGGTCCGGCATCGACCTCGCCTTCTCGCCGGTCCGGCGGCCACCCCTTCGGCAACGGCGCGTTGCGGGTGCTCCTGGGCCACGCGGTCATCGCGGTCACCCGCCGCACCGGCCGGGAACGCGTCCTGCTGCTGAAGGGCGTCGGACCGGGCCTGCTGCCGGTGGCCGCGGTCGTCGTCGCGCTGGACCGAGCTCGACCTCGCCGACGCGGTGAACGCGGTCGCCCCGTCCACGAGCACCTGGCCGACGGCGCCGAACGGTTCCGCGCGGCGGAGGACTGATCTTCGGGATCCCGAAGCGGTGTGGTCCGCGCCACAGGAACCGGACCGGGGCGGCGGAGAGTACAGAGTGTGAGCCAGACAGAACCAGTGGAGTCATTGCGCACGCGCATACGGTCGGGGGACCGTGCCGCGTTCGCCGATCTGTACGACCAGCACGCGCGGGCGGTCCACAACCACGCCCTGCGGCTGACCGGCAACTGGTCGGATGCCGAGGAGGCGATGTCCGAGACCTTCCTCACCGCCTGGCGCACCCGGGAATCGGTGGAGCCGGAGGGCGGTTCGCTCAGGCCGTGGCTGCTCGGCATCGCCACGAACAAGGCGCACAACGCCAACCGCGGTGTGCGCCGCAGGCTCGCCTTCCTGGCGCGCAGCCCCGAGCCTCGTCAGGTCGAGGACTTCGCGGACGAGACGGTCGGCCGGATCGACGACGCCCGCCGGCTCGCGGTGGTCCACGACGTCCTGCGCCGGCTGCGACGCCAGGACCGGGAGGTGATCGCCCTGTGTGTGGCGGCCGGGCTGGACTACCGGCAGGCCGCCGAGGCGCTCGGCGTCCCGGTGGGCACGGTGCGGTCCCGGCTCTCGCGCGCCCGCGCGCGGCTGGACCGGATCAGCTCCGCCCGACTGCACGGAGGGAAAGCGGAACCACCCGGCGCCCACGGAGAGATGGAGAGTGAGGCCGCGTTCGCGGCCCTGTTCCTGCAGGAGGAAACCCGTTGAACGCCGACCACCCGCCCCGTGCGGACTCCGCCCGGAGTGCGGCGGAGGACCTGCTGGCATCGGCCGAATGGGACCTCCCGCCGGGCCGTCATCTCCGTCACAAGGAAGCCCTGATGCAGCAGATCGACCACGACCGCACCGTCTCGACCCGTACTCCCGCGCCCCGGACGTCCCCGGCACCGCGCCGCCGTCGGCTCCCGCGCCCCGCCCTGGTGGTGCCGGCCGTGTCGATGGCCCTGGCGGGGGCGCTGTTCATCATGGTCTCCGGTGGCGACCACGGCTCCGCCCCGGCGACCGGAGCCGGTACCGCATCCACCGAGGTGAACAGTGCCTCCGTCACCCTCGACCGGATCGCCGCCGCGGCCATGAAGACCGACGCCACGCCGGTGAAGGAAGACCAGTTCGTGTACGTCGAGCGCCTGACCCGTGGGAACACGGGGTCCTTCAGCGGTCCGGTGCGGCTCGGCGCCCTGCACAAGCAGGAGGCGTGGACCGCGCAGGACCCCGGCCCGGTGACCAGGACCGGCTGGCTGCGGGAGACCGGCGAGGACGCCGTCATGTCAGGTCAGATGGTGCCCGTCGAGTTCGCCGATCCCGTCCGGGCGGGCATCGACCACCCCACGTACGAGTGGCTGGCCTCGCTGCCCACCGACCCCGACGTCCTGCTCGAACTGCTCTACTCCCGCACCAGGGTGGAGGACGGGGACTCGAGGGACCAGGCCGTCTTCGGGCGGATCGGCGACCTGCTCAGCTCGACGATCATGCCTCCCGCCACCGCCTCCGCCCTCTACAGGGCAGTCGAGAGGATTCCCGGTGTGACCCAGGTCCCCGACGCCGTCGACGCCGCCGGCCGGCACGGCATCGGCATCACCCGCGAGGACGCCGGGTCCGCGACCCGGGACGTGTGGATCTTCGACAAGCGCACACTCGCCCTCCTCGGCTCGCGGTCGTACATCACCAGGGACGAGACCAGGGGCATCACGACCGACACGCTGTACGGCATCGACGCCGTCATGGCCCGGGCGGTCGTCGACCGTCCCGGAGAGGAGCCCGCCGGGACCGGGAGCTGACCCGTCCGGAGTCCTCGCCGCTCACATGGGCGGGGCGGAACGGGGCACCTGTATGTCCGTCCACCAGCGAAGGGAGCCGACATGGTAGTCGTCGCCGTCATCGGCGTGTGCGTGGTCCTGGCCGTCCTGGCCTTCCTCGTTCCCGGTCTCTCCCGCCATCCCGAACGCGGCACGCAACGCACGCTCGGTGCAGGAGCGCGGGCCGGCGGCAAGGCACCCGGCATCCTGGGCCGGCTCTTCAGCAAGCCCTTCCACACCGGTTCGGGTGCGGTGAGCCGCAGCAGTTCGGCAGGCCGCCGCTTCCGCGGCCGCATGCCCTTCTGAGCAGTTGTACGACCAGGACGGGGAACCAGGTGACGAACGCCGGAAACGCCGGAAACACCGAGAGCGCCGACACCCTGCTGGAGCCCGGTGAGGAGGACACCGCCCTGTCACCCACTCCGCTGTCCCCCGGCGTCGAGGGACCCGGCAAGCACCCCAGGACCGACTGACGCCACGGCCTGCGAGGCCCCCGCATCCTCCGGACCGGCCCCGGCCGCCGACGTACCGGCTGAACCCGCCGTCGCCGGCGGCGACGGCGGGGAGCACGAGCCGGAGGACCACGTCGACGATGCCGAGGACGACGCCGGCCGAGGGAACCGGCACGGAGCGGAGCTGTGCGGAGACGTGGAAGCCATGGGGCCGCCGCGCTTCTCCTCATGGGGCCCCGACGGCTCACTGATCGGGCACGGCGGCCTTCAGCCCCTGACCTCCCCCTCCCGTCGGTCCGCCTGGTGTGCGGGCGTCCGGCCCGGGGCGCACCGAGGTCAGTGGATGATCAGGGGCGAAGGAGGGGCGGTGTCGCACAGGGCGTGTACGGCTGTCCGTGTTGCTCGCTCCACCGTGGAGATGCCGTGGGACATGCTCGGGCTGCCGTGCGAGAGGACGACGACGTAGAACGTCCTTCCGTGTGCTTCGACCCGCCCCATGCTGTTGATCACCCAGCGTTTCGAGTGGGAGCGTTGCAGCCAGCCGTTCTTGAGCTGCCAACGGCTGCCTTCCGCGGACACTCCCCAGTCCTGGTCGGCGTCGATCCGGTCCATGAAGGTCTGGATCAGGTGGCGTGAGGCTTCGCTGAGCGGTGAGGGGTCGGCGAACACGGCGGTCAGCAGGGTCAACTGGTCTGCCGCGGTGGTGCGGGTGAGGCCCCAGTGGGCGCCCGGTCCCGCATGGGTGGAGGTCAGCCCCAGGGTCTTGTTGGCGTCGGTGAGTCCTGGGCCGCCGCCGATACGTCGCCACAGGGCACCCGCGGAGTCGTTGTCGCTGCTCTGGATCATCGAGGCGGCGTTGGACGTCTCCCACGGGGTGAGCGACCGTCTTTCGTGCTGGGTGCGCAGCAGCAGTGCCGCCAGGATGTCCACCTTCACCAGGCTCGCGGTGATGTGTGTCTGTGAGCCGTACACCGTCCGCCGGCCGGTCCCGGGCTCCAGAACGGCGACCGACACCTGAGTGCCGCTCCGTGTCCGGATCGGTTCGAGCAGGCGGGTGAGCGCGTTGTTCACATCCGTCGGGGCCGGCGTCCACGTGTCGGGCAGGCCCGGCGGTGCTTGGGCCGGCCTGCTGTTCGCCGGCGTCGCAGGCGTCTGTTCCTGTGCCGGGGGGCGTCCGGCCCGGTCGCCGGTTGCGGTGTGACCGGCGGCGAAGCAGCCCGTGAGCAGCATGCCCGCTGCCGAACACGCCAGCACCCGCTGTACCAGCTCCCGCCGTGCACAGGCCTTGTCGTACCCGCTCGGGCCGCGCAGGACAGGCCGGCGCCCCGTTCCGTGAGGTGGGCGGGCAGCATGACTCGGATTCATCGGGAACCTCGATCGCACAAGCGGGAGAAAGCCGGGGAGAACACCACGCCCACAGTTTTTTCCGGGGCGAGGCGCGCCGCATCCCGGGGCGGTTTCCCCCTGAAGGCGTAACGGACTCACAGCGGACGCCACCTGACGTTCCCTCGGCAACGAACGGAGGCCCGTTTCTCTTGGCCCTGTGCACCGGCCCCGTGCCGCCGTGTCATACCCCGAGCCGCCCCTGGCCCCCGGGCGCGGTGTCCTGTCCACGCCACTCTTCCCGGTGAGCGCCTTGCAGCGTTCGGGGGATTCGAGCGGTGTGGCCGCGGGTGTCATCGAGGTCGGCCCGGGCGTGGAGCACGTCGGCTGCCCCGGGGTGCGGGTCGGTCTGCGGTGCGTACGCACCAGGGCGGGGGAGTGGCCGGCCCGGGGCGCGCGGGCGGCGCGAGGCCGCCGGGCTGCCGGTGCAGCCGGCTCGGGAGAAGCGGGCGGCCGTGGACGGGCTGACCGCGGAGGTGCGCGCCCGCAAGCTCGCGGGGGTCCGGCGCGGGCAGGCACTGACCCGGCGCCAGGCAGCCACGCCCATGGGGGTGTCGGTGCCTCGCGTCTCCGCGTCTCCGCGTCTCCGCGATCGAGCACGGCGAGGCGGACCGGGCCGAGGGGGTGACGCTCCGGGCTTACGGGGAAGCGCTGAGGGGCCGGTCGCGGGTGGTCGCGGGCTTCGGGGACGCGGAGTGCGCCGTCGCCCGAGCCGGCTGCCGCTCCTGACGCCCGGCGCGGGCAGTTCTCCGGCGTGTTCCAGAACCCGTGGAAGTGCCCGCGCGGCCCGCTGCGTCAGACCGGATAGGCGTGGGTCTGGGTGGCCTTGACCGTGGCCCAGACGGTGGCGCCGCGGTGCAGGTCGAGTTCGGCGGCGGCGGCCGTGGTGAGGTCGGCGGTCAGGGGGAGTTCGCCGGTGAGGTCGGCGCGGATCTGGTCGCCGTGGGTCTCCAGTCCGGCCACCTCGCAGCGCCGGACGTTGCGGGCGCTGGAGCCGGTGGGACGTTCCCGGTGCAGGGTCACCGCGCTGGGCGGGAAGGCGACGAAGACCGGCCCGGTGAGGCTCTCGGACGTGGTGAGGGAGGGCCCGTCGTCGAGATGGACGGTGTGTCCCCGCGCCTGGCCCCGGTAGAGGTTGAGGCCGACCAGGTGGGCGATGTAGTCGGTGCGCGGGTGGCGGGCGATGTGGGCGGGGGCGCCTTCCTGGACGACGTGGCCGTCCTCGACGACGACGAGGCGGTCGGCGAGGACCATGGCGTCCAGCGGGTCATGGGTGACGAGTACGGCGACGGCCTCGAAGTCGGCCAGGTGACGGCGGAGCTGGGCGCGGACGTCGAGGCGGGTGCGGGCGTCGAGGGCGGCGAGCGGTTCGTCGAGGAGGAGCAGGCGTGGGTGGGTGGCCAGGGCGCGGGCGAGGGCGACGCGCTGGGCCTGACCGCCGGAGAGCCGGCGCGGCTTGGCGGCGGCGTGGTCGGTGAGGTCCATGCGGTCCAGCCACTCGGCGGCCTGCGCCCGGGCCCGCGCCTTGCTCGCGCCCCGGCAGCGCGGACCGAAGGCCACGTTGTCCAGTGCGGTCAGGTGGGGGAAGAGCAGGTAGTCCTGGAAGACGACGCCGACCGGTCGGGCTTCCGGCGGCGTACGGTCCAACTCCCGCCCGTCGAGCCGCAGATGACCGCCCGAGAGCGGGACGAGACCGGCGAGGGCACGCAGGGCGGTGGTCTTGCCGGCGCCGTTGGGTCCGAGCAGGGCGACCACGTCGCCGGGCGCCGCGGTCAGCGTCACGTCGAGGCGGAAGGCGCCGCGCTCGACGACGAGCCGCGCGTCGAGCCCCTCGGTGGCCGGGACGGCGGCCCCGTCCGTGTCGGGCACGGTTGTCTTCTCCGTTCCGGTCATGAGGCGGTCATCCAGCGGTCGCGCAGGCCGGCCAGCACCGCGATGGAGACGGCGAGCAGGACCAGGCTGAGGGCGACGGCCGCCTCCGGGTCCTGCTGCAGGGCGAGGTAGACCGCCAGCGGCATGGTCTGGGTACGGCCGGGGAAGTTGCCGGCGAAGGTGATCGTGGCCCCGAACTCGCCCAGCGCCCGCGCCCAGGCCAGCACGGCGCCGGCGGCGATGCCGGGCGCGATCAGCGGCAGCGTGACCCGGCGGAACGCGGTGAAGCGGGAGGCGCCGAGCGTGGTGGCGGCCTCCTCGTAGCGGGGGTCGGCGGCGCGCAGCGTGCCCTCGACGCTGATGACCAGGAACGGCATCGCCACGAACGCCTCGGCCACGATGACGCCGGCGGTGGTGAAGGGCAGCGTGATCCCGAACCAGGCGTCCAGCCACTGCCCCACGACCCCGTTGCGGCCCAGCGCCGTCAGCAGGGCGACACCGCCCACCACCGGCGGCAGCACCAGCGGCAGCGTCACCAGGGCCCGGACCAGACCGCGCCCCGGGAACTCGACCCGGGCCAGCAGCCAGGCCAGCGGCACGCCGATCACCATGCTCACCGCGGTCGCCGCCGTGGCGCAGATCAGCGACAGCTCGAGGGCCTGCCACACCTCGGTGCTGGTCAGCAGCTCGGGCATGCTCTGCCACGGGGCCCGGAGCAGCAGGGCGGCCAGCGGGAGCACCAGGAACGCCAACCCGATCAGGGCGGGCACGAGCAGCGGCAGGGGAGCCCCGCCCCTCACCCCCGCCCCCCTCCGGACACCGCGGCGCCGCGGCCCGCCCGGACGGGGGCCGGCCGTGGCACCGGTCTCGTGCGGCGTGGTCACGGTGCGGTGAACCCGGCCTCGGTCAGCACCTTCTGGCCCCCGGCGGACTGCACCAGCTCGATGAACGCCTTGCCGACCTCGGCGTTCGGCGCGTCCTTGAGCAGGGTGATCGGGTAGTCGTTGACGGCCTCGGCCGACTCGGGGAACTCCACGCCCTCCACCTTGTCACCCGCCGCGCGCACATCGGTCCGGTACACGACGGCGGCATCGGCCTCCTTGAGCACCACCTTGTTCAGGGCGGACTTGACGTCCTCCTCGTAGGAGACCGGGGTGAGCTCGAGACCGGCGGCGGTCAGCGCCTTCTCGGCCGCGGCGCCGCACGGCACCGCCTTGTCGCACAGCACGACCTTCAGGTCGTCCCCGGTGAGGTCCTCGAGAGAGGAGATCCCGTCCGGGTTGCCGGGCAGGGTGGCGATCTCCAGCCGGTTGCGCACGAAGGTGGCCGGCGTTCCCTCCGCGTCCCCGGCGTCCGTGACGACCTTCATCGTCTTCGGGCTGGCGGAAGCGAACACGTCGGCCGGGGCCCCGCTGGTGATGCCCGCGGCGAGCGAGTCGCTGCCGCCGAAGTTGAAGACGACCTTAGTGCCGGGGTGCTGCTTCTCGAACTCCTCGCCCAGCTCGGTGAAGCTCTCCGTCAGCGAGGCCGCGGCGAAGACGTTCACGGTCCCGGACAACTTGTCCGAACCGCCGGTCGCGGCGGAACTTCCGGGCTCCTCACCGGAGTCCGAGCCGGACGACGAGCAGGCGCTCAGCGCCAGCAGAGCGGCGACGCCCGCGCCGGTCACCTGAAGCATCCGGCGGTCCCGGCGCGCGGAACGGATCATCACGGTCCAACTCCCTTTGTCCTGAACGGACTCGTCTGCGGTTCCTCGACGACCGCATGGGTCGGCTTGATCACTGCGACCGCCGGGACACCGGGCTCACCGGGTTCCGCTCGGCCCGGTGCTGCTGCCGGACGTACGCCGGGAGGGCCGTGCCGGGGATGATCCGGCGGCCCGTCCCGTCGCGTCCGACGGTGGGTTCTCCGCCGTCGGCCGGCCGCCCCACGGTGTCGGCGCTGACGCCGAGCAAGGCGGTCGCGTTCCCCGTCCGGTAGCCGTGCATACATGGATGGTACTGCCGCAGATGCAAAGTAAAAGCCCACTAATGCCTCGCACGCTCCGGGTGATTCTCCACCTGGCATGGCATGTGCGTTTCCGCTGGAAGGGCGGCCGCCGATCCGCGGCGCCCGCTCGGTCCGGGCCGGCGCCCGGACCGTTTGTTTCCAGGGGCCGAGGGCGGCTCCTGTTCCTGTCGGGGCGTCGAGCTCCGGTCTCCTGCACGTACTGCTCGTGCCGGTGCACCCGTTCCCGGTGGAGCGCGGGTCGGGACAGGCGTCCGACGGCAGGACGGCAGGCCGCGATCACCTGGGCGAGGGCGAGGGCGGTGTCGGCGTCGTGGGAGGGATCGGCATGTCGGTCCAGGACGAGTGGGCCGCAGATCGGTGACAGGCCGTCGGCCAGGCGATCGGGCAACGGTATGAGCCCGTGCCGGAGCGGGTTCCTTCCCGGCCGGCGGGTACCGCGGGTGAGCGTACCGCCGGGGAACGTACGGTCGGTGACGTCTCCTTCCCCCGTACGCGCGTCGACGGCGGGGTTCGTCCTCACGGGGCCGGGCGCGTTCGGATTTCGTGTACGTCGGGGCCCGTTATGTTGATCGGAATACCTGACAGGCGGGGCTGGCATGCAGAGAACAGAAGAACGGGCCGGGGAGGCCGAGGCCGCCGACGCGGGCGGAGCGGTGGAGGACGATGCCGCCCCCGGCTGGCTCCGGTTCTGGCCGCTTCTGCTGCTGGGGGCGGCCACTGTTCCCGGCGCGGTGCTCTACCTCGGGGGCCGGTGGCTGGAGACGCCCGTGATGCAGGCGTGGCGGACCATCTGTCTCGCCGTGACCGTTCAAGCGCTGCCCTTCCTTCTGCTGGGGACGGTCCTGTCCGGCGCCATCAACGCGTTCGTGCCGGCACGGGTGTTCAACCGTGTGCTGCCACGTCGGCCGGTGCTCGCCGTGCCGGTGGCCGGTGCGGCGGGAGTCGTGCTGCCGGGCTGCGAGTGCGCGTCGGTTCCGGTGGCGAACCGTCTGATCGGGCGGGGCGTCACGCCTGCGGCCGCGTTCGCGTTCCTGCTGTCGGCGCCCGCGATCAACCCGGTGGTGCTGACGGCCACCGCGGTGGCCTTTCCGGGGAACCCGGCCATGGTCGCCGCCCGGTTGCTGGCCTCGCTGGGGACGGCGTTGGCGATGGGCTGGCTGTGGTTGTGGCTGGGGCGGGCCGAGTGGCTGAAGCCGGCCGTGCGGCGCGGTGGGCACCGGGCGGGCGGCAGTCGGTGGCGGGAGTTCCGGGCCGGCTTCCAGCACGACTTCCTGCATGCGGGCGGTTTCCTGGTGGTGGGTGCGATGGCGGCGGCCACGTTCAACGTGGCGGTGCCCCGTTCCGTGCTGGACGCGTTCTCCGGTTCGCCCTGGCTGTCGGTGCTGTTCCTGGCCGGGCTGGCGATCGTGCTGGCGCTGTGTTCGGAGGCCGACGCGTTCGTGGCCGCGTCGCTCACCGGGTTCTCGCCGACCGCGCGGCTGGCGTTCATGGTCGTCGGCCCGGTGGTCGACATGAAGCTGATCGCCCTGCAGGCGGGCACCTTCGGCAGGGCCTTCGCGATCCGGTTCTCCGCCGCCACCGTGGTCGTGGCGGTTCTGCTCAGCGTGCTGGTCGGAGGAGCCCTGCTGTGAGACGTCCGTTCCAGGCGGCCCTGCTCGTCCTCAGCGGCATCGGCCTGCTGCGCGTGTCCCTGTTCACCGACCTGTACCTGCGGTACGTCAAGGAGGGGATGCGCCCGCCGCTCATCGCCTCCGGCGTCCTGCTGATCCTGCTCGGCGTGGCGGACGCGGTGTCGTACGCGCGACGGCGCGAGGGCGACGAACGCGACGAACACGCTGCCCACGGCGACAACGGCGACAATGGCGACAGCGGCCACGGGCACAGCCACTCCAGCGCGCCTCGTGCCGCGTGGCTGCTGTTCCTTCCGGCGCTGAGCCTGCTGCTCTACGCTCCGCCCGCTCTCGGCGCGTACACCGCCTCCCGCCAACCGCCCAAGGCCATCGCCGTCACGCACGAGGACGACTTCGCCCCGCTGCCCGCGACCTCGCCGCTTCCGATGACCCTTTCGGACTTCACCCGCCGCGTGCAGCAGGACCGCACGCGGGCCGTCGAGGGGCGTACGGTCCGGTTGACCGGTTTCGTCAGCTCCGACAAGCGGGGCGACAGCTGGTTCCTGAACCGGATCGTCATCTCCTGCTGCGCGGCGGACGCCCAGTCCGTGAAGGTGCGGATCCACCGCGTCCCGGCCCCGCCGGCCGACACCTGGGTGACCGTCACGGGCACCTGGCACCCCGGCGGAACCCTGGGCACGAGCTCCGCGCCCGCCGCGCTCGACGCCCGTTCCGTGGAGGAGGTCGCCAAGCCGGCGAACGCGTACACCGACGCCCTTCCGCTCGCCCCCACGAGATGAACCGGCGCCCTTCCGCCACCGGCGCATCAGCTCGCCCGGCCTTCCGACCGCCGCGGCCGGCTACGCGGCACCGCGGCAGCCCGCCGCCGGCCGGGACGCCGCCGGCCGGGCCTGCGGGGCGAGGCGGACGGCCACCCGGGGCAGGAAGCAGCCGACCAACGGGCCCATGGCCAGGGCGGCGACGACGGTGCCGGGGCCGACCGTGCCGCCCAGGAGCCAGCCGGCGCCGGCGACGGCTCCCCCGTCACTACCGTGGCGCTCAGGCGGATGCCTCCCGGGGGCGGGGCGCCTCCGTGGCGGCGGACGTCGCGGTCACGGCACCGGGCCCGGTGCGGGTCGTGCCCGGTGTCTCGGACGCGGCCCCGGTGCCGGCCGTGCCCGGTGTCTCGGACGCGGCCCCGGTGCCGGCCGTGCCCGGCGTCCCGGACACGGGCCCGGTGCCGGCCGCGCCCGGTGCCGGGGGCAGGGGTTCGGTGCGGATCACGTGCGCGGACGTCAGTTCGTCCACCGCCCTCGCGCAGGCCGCGGTGGAGGGCGCGGTGAGGACCGCCATGCCCAGCCGGTCGGCCGAGGACCGCAGCGGGGGGACCTCGTCACCCGGACGCGCGGTGACCTCCCACTCGACGATCTCCGCATGGCGCGGCGCCGGTCGTGGCGCGACCGAGGTGACCCGGCCCGCCGGTGCCGTGAGGAACACGCTCGCCGCCGCTGCCACCGGGGCGGACCCGTCCCGCTCGGGGCCCACGCCGACGGCCCAGCCGAGGGCGGCCCGCCGCCAGTCGGCGCCGGTGGTGAGCCGGACGAGGTCCGCGATGCCGTCGCCGCCGAGCCGGTTGTGGGTCTCGATGACGGTCACGCGGTCGCCGTCGACCTTGACCTCGGTGTGGCTGGGGCCGTCGGTGATGTCCAGGGCGTCGAGGAGTTCGCCTACCGCACGCTCGACCGCCCGGCGCCGTTCGGGACCGAGGGACGGCGGCGGCATCATGTGGCTGACCTCGACGAAGCCGTCGCCGGTGCCCTTCTCGGCGATGCCCATGACGGTGTGGCTGCCCCCGCGGGAGAGCGCCTCGACGCTGAACTCGGCGCCGGTGGCGAACTGTTCGACGATCGTGGCGGAGGTCCGGCGGTCCGCCGGAAGGCCCTCGCCCCGGTGCAGCAGGGTCACCGACGTACTGCCCGAGCCGTCCACCGGTTTGGCGACCACCCGGGGGTGGGCGGCGAACAGGGCGGCCACCGCGTCGGGGTCGTCCCCGGCGGCGAAGGCGAGGTTGAGGTGCGGGGCCCGGCGGGCGAGGACGCGGCGCATGGCGAGTTTGTCGCGGGTGGCCCGGACCACCTCCGGGGGTGTGCCGGTGGCCTTGAGCCGGGCCGCTGCCAGGGCGGCCGGTTCCAGGCCGGGTTCGGAGAGCGACACGACGGCGGCGACGCCGAGCGGCGCGAGCACCAGGTCCACGAAGGCGGGGAAGGTGGCCGGGTCCCGGAAGTCGTGCACGAGGACCGTCGGTGTTCCCGCGTCCAGCGGGGCGGCTCCGGGCGCCTGGACGTGGACCACGTCGACGGGGAGCGTCCCGGCGGCGCGCGCCACCTTGGGGTTGGCCCCGATGATCACAAGGGTCACAGCGGATTCCTCCGTCGCAGAATGGGCCTCGTCGGCGGGCGGGCGGCGTGTGCGAACACGCTCGCGGGGGCGGTGCGGCCGGCGCGGTGGCAGAAGAAGATCACCGGCTGTCTCCGGGTGTCAACGCCCGCTCCCGCGCGGGGAGACGGCCGGGTCCGCGCTCCGGTCCGGTGGCGCCCGGCCAGGGGTGGGTCCGGACGGCGCCGCAGTGGGGGCACCCGCCCTTGAGCCGGCCGCTCACGACGGGCTCGCCGACCCGGGGGCGCAGGGAGCCCTCCGGGGCGGGCGACTCCTCGGAGTCCAGGTGCACGACTCCTTCGGGAGGGCTCGGATCCGGTCGGACGCGGGGCGAGGGTGCGCGGGCGGGGAGGTCACGGGGTGCTGCCGACCCTGGCCCCGGGAGCGTCGGGGGCGAACCGCCGGCCGCGCTCGGTCTCCGCCGGCGTGATCGCCATGCCGGAGGTCGCGCGACGCAGGACCGGGGGCGCCATCACGGAGGTGACCACGGCGATCAGGACGATCACGGTGTACGAGGCGACGCTGAGGACGCCGAGCTGCAGGCCCACCGAGGCGAGGACGATCTCGACCACCCCGCGGGCGTTGAGACCGACGCCGATCGCCCGGGCCTCCGGCCGGGAGAGCCGGCCGAGCCGCGCGCCGAGGTGGCTGCCGAGGTACTTCGAGCCGATGGCGACGGCCAGTGCCACCAGGCCCATGCCGAGGACCACGGGGTCCTTCAGCACCGACAGGTCCACCTTCAGTCCCGCCGAGGCGAGGAAGAGGGGCGCGAGCACGGCCATCACCAGCGGGCGTACCGCCTCCACCGCGCGGCGGGCGCCGATCCCCAGCGAACCGATGACGATGCCGCAGAGGAACGCGCCGAGGATGGCCTCCAGGCCCAGGGCCTGGGAGCCCGCCGAGCACAGCAGCACCAGCAGCACGGTGACGGCGACCCGGGAGCCGGGACCGCCGGCCGGCCCGTCCCGGTCGGGCAGCAGCCTGCGCGACACCGGCCGGAGCAGGAGGGCCGCCGCCAGCACGAGCACCAGCGCGCCCCCGGAGGTCAGCAGCGTGTTCGTGCGGAAGCCGGAGGTGGCGGTGGCGGAGACGACGGAGAGCAGGAGCCAGCCGACGATGTCGCTGACGGCGGCCGCGCCGACGATGAGCTGCCCCACGTCGCGGTGGAGCAGGTTCATGTCCAGCAGCGTCTTGGCGATGACGGGCAGGGCGCTGACCGCGAGCGCGACGCCCATGAAGAGCGCGAACGTGACGCGGTCGGCCGACCCGCCCATGAAGGCGCCGGGCAGGACGCAGCCGAGCGCCACGCCGCAGACCAGCGGGAGCAGGACGCTGCCCGCGCTGACCCACGACACCGCCCGGCCCCTGCTGCGCAGCGACTCCAGGTCGATGTGGGCGCCGGCGATGGCGACGAGCAGGAGGAGCCCCAGTTGGGTGACCGCGTCGAGCAGCCGTACCTGTCCCGTCTCGGGCACCAGCCACGCGGTCGCGGCGGGCACGGCGTTGCCGAGCAGGGACGGGCCGAGGACGACACCGGCGCTCAGCTCGCCGACGACGGCGGGCAGGCCGAACCGGGCGGCGAGCCGGCCCAGCAGCACGGCGGTCGCCAGCAGGACGGACATCTGGAGGAGCAGGAGGAGGACCGCGTCGTTGCCGGCCGGGGAGTGGAATCCCAGCGACAGGTTCATCTCGTGCCTTTCACGTGCGGGAGGACGGCGGCGGCGGGCGGTCAGGCGGTGTAGAGGCCCTCGCTCTCCAGGGCGCGCAGGACGCGGTGGTCGCGCTGGATCTCGGCCCGGTCCTCGGCCGCGAGGTACACGTGGCCGGGCGAGTCGATCAGGTCGGTGGTGGCGCCGAGGTACTGGCCCTCCCGGACCCCGTGGGTGAGGGAGACCACGGTCGGCAGGTCGGTGATCCGGTTCTCCCAGCGCGTCGAACGGACGTGACCCGGCACGGAGTTGATCAGGGCGGTGTTACGGAGGGCCCCGGTCCAGGTCACGGCCGTGTCGTCGAAGGCCGGTACGGCCGCCGGGTCGATCAACGAGGCCGCGAGGAGCCCGGTCTGCGAGACCCCGGAGTACTTCTCGACGACCGCCGGCGTGGTCCCGCCGCCCAGCCGCGCGCCGCTCTCGATCAGGACCGGTCCCCGGGCGGTCGCCATGACCTCGGTGTGGGCGGCGCCGGTCGCCACCCCCAGGGCGTCGAGCACCGAGAAGACGAAGGCGCGCAGCGCGGCGCCCTCCTCGGAACCGACGGGGACGGGCTCCTCGTAGTCGTAGACCGGGCGGTCACCGTCGCGCTTGGTGTACCGCCACAGTTCCGCCAGACGGTGCACCCCGTCGTAGGAGACGGTGTTGGCGTAGAACTCGACGCCGCGCAGCCGCTCCTGGACGAGGGCGACGGTGTTGGGGCTGCCGTAGAGGTTGGGGGTGGTGAGGACGGTGGCGCAGGCGGCGCGGACCTCCTGGGGGGTGCGGCAGAAGCGCACGTTGTCGGTGCCGGCGCTGCTCGGGGGTTTCACGACCGCCTCGGTCAGTCCCGTGCGGGCGCACCAGTCGGCGCCTTCGTCGGGGTCGGTGAAGGCGGCGGCGAGCGGTACGGCGACACCGGCCCCGGCGGCGGTGCGGCCCATGGCGACCTTGTCGCGCCGGGCGGCGATCGTCGCGAAGCGGTTGCCGGGCAGGCCCATGAGGTGGGTGAGGGTGTCGGCGAGCAGGACACCGGACTCGGTGCCGGCGACGACGCGGCGGACTCCGCGGCGGGTCAGCTCGGCCGCGAGGGCGGCCGGGTCGCCCTCCCCCGGCAGAAGGGCGTCGTAGTCGTCCGCGCGAAAGCCCCGGGTGAAGTACGTCGACATGTCCGGTGTGCTGGCCACGTGCAGGCAGGAGGCGCCCATCGAGCGCAGGGCGGCGACCAGGGCCCGGCCCGTGGAGTGGCCGTCGACCACGGCGATGCTCATGCGCGTCCCCTTCGGTGTCCGGTGTCCCGCCGGGCCCTCACGCGTCCTCGCCCCGCGTCCCGTGGAAGGCGCAGGCGACCCGGGCGCCGCCGGACATGCTGACCACGCCCACCTCGGGGTCGGTGCTTCCGCGCACCAGACAGCCGTTGTAGCCGTCCCCGTCGCCGACTCCGGGGCCGGTGAGGAAGACGCCCCAGTTGAGGAAGAGTTCCTGGGTGCCGGGGCCGTCGTCGGCGGGGAAGACCTCGGGTTCGGGCCGTACCCGGCGCTGGAGGACGTAGGGGCCGTCCAGGGCGTCCCGCAGCCGGGCCTCCCATTCGGCCGGGGTGACGGTCCAGCCGGGCACGACGCCGGTGCCGCCGTGCAGCAGGGTGGGCTTGAGGACGAGGTCGTCCTGCCGGTCGCGGGCGAGGCGCGGCAGGTCGACCGGGGAGCCGTCCTCGTCGGTCGCGGTCGCGCGGACCGGGCGGGTCCACGGCAGGAAGCGGTCGATGCAGGCGCGTTCCCCGGCGCTGAAGGACGGGCGGTACCGGTCGTCGGACAGCAGGGCGAGGGCGCCCTTGTTGCCGTACAGCTCGGCGTCGAGACGGCTGAAGATCCCGACCCGGCCCTCCTCCACCGCGCGCAGCACGGGCGCGGCCAGCTCCCGTTCGCGCGGTCCGGCGATCTCCTCGACGAGGAAGAAGCGGTAGACCACGTCGACCGGACGGCCGTGCAGCTCCAGCCGTCCGTTGCGCTCGGTGAGCTGGCCGATGTGGCAGGGGAGGGCGTCGACGTCCAGCTCGTCGAAGAGCGCGGCCATCACCTTCAGGCGGGGCTCGTAGGTGCGGAAGCTCTCGGGCCAGTCGCACAGCGCCACGAGCGGGCGGCGGCCGTCCGGCAGGTGGGCGGCGCACTCGGTGAAGAAGGTGGCGGCGATGCCCCGGAAGGTGTCCACGTACCCGAGGCCGTGCTCGGCGACGAAGGAGGCCAGTTCGGGGCGGGTGAGCATGGCCCGGTTGATGCCGGCGTTCTCGAAGCCGCCGAGGGGGCTGGTGATGTTGAGTTCGAGCAGCTTGAAGCCCTCGGCGGAGCGGTAGAGGTCGGAGCGGGCGAGCGGCTCCAGGCGCTGCGGGCCGCGCGCGGCGCGGGTCACCACGTCGGTCTGGGTCGGTGACATGCCGACCGTGCGGGCCAGGGCGCCGGTGTCACCGTCGAAGAGACGGTCGGGGAGCCCGGTCAGCAGCGCGTGGACCTGGCGCAGGTCCGCCGCGAGCCCGGCCCGCTCGGCGGCGGAGAGGAAGACCGGCGCCGGCGCGAAGCGGCCCGCGTAGGCGACGGTCACCAGCTCGTCGGCGGCGGCCGGCTCGACGAGCGCCCGGGGGTCGGTGCCGCTGCGGGCGAGTCGCTCCAGGTACCGCGCCCCGAGTGCGGACCGGGGCACGGGCGGGGCGGGGGCGAGCTGGCTCATGGGGGTCACTTTCGTTCGGCGCGTGGGCGGGTGCCCGGTCCGGGCGGGCGGGCGGGACGGATCCGCCGCGGGCGGGCGGCGGGCCGGGCGGGTCGCTGGAGCGGGCCGGGACGGGACGGGTCCGGGTCCCGGCCGGGTGGTGCGGTCAGGTCACGGGCAGGGACCTGAGGGCCGTCAGACAGGCGCGGAGGTCGTCCAGGGGGACGGACTCGTCGGGGGTGTGCGCCTGGTCGATGGAGCCCGGCCCGCAGACGACGCTCGGAATGCCCGCGTGGCCCCACAGCAGTCCGGCCTCCGTGCCGAAGGGGACGTACTGGACCGGCAGCGGACGCTCGAAGGCGCTCTGGACGAAGCCGACGAAGGCGTGGTCCTCGGGGACGGCGAACGAGGGGGTGTCGGAGAGCTGTTCCACCCGTACGTCGGCGGCCTCGGAGAACTTCCGCTGGGAGGCGAGCAGTTCTCCCTCCGCGTGGGCGCGCAGCTCGGCGGCGACGTCGTCGCAGGAGTGCCCCGGCACCGTGCGGATCTCCAGCTCCAGCAGGCACTCCTCGGGCACGATGTTGGGCTTGACCCCGCCCTCGACCCGGCCGACGTTGATCCACGAGTGGGGGATGGGGAAGCGGGGGTCGTGCGGCCCTTCGGCGCGGAACCGTTCGTTCAGTTCCTGGGCGAAGCCGGTGAGCGCGGCGGCGGCGACGACGGGGTTGGGAAGCCGCGGGGCGAGGGAGGAGTGCTTGGGCTCGCCGCGGAAGCGGACACGGTGGTTCTGCTTGCCCTTGTGGCCCACGACGACCCGCATGTCGGTGGGTTCCCCGACGACGCAGCCGACGGCGTCGTCGGCCCAGGTGCTCAGCTCCGGCACGAGCCGGCGGGCGCCCACGCACCCGATCTCCTCGTCGTAGGTGAGCAGCAGGGTGACGGGGACGGCCAGCGCCTCCCGGTCGACGGCCGTCAGGACGGCCAGGGCACAGGCGATGAAGCCCTTCATGTCGGCGGTGCCCCGGCCGAGGGCGAGCCCGTCCTCGATCCTCAGGGTGTACGGGTCGCCGGACCAGGTCTGTCCGTCGACGGGGACCGTGTCGGTGTGCCCCGACCAGATCACGCCGGGACCGGTGGCGCCGGATCTGCGGGCCGTCGCCACGAGGGCGGCCTTGGTGTCGTCCTCGTTCCCGAGGAGCCGGCTCTCGATCCCGTGCTCCGCGAGGAGCCCCCGGACGTACTCGATCAGGGGCAGGTTCGACCGGTGGCTGGTGGTGTCGAATCCCACCAGGCGGGCCAGGATGTCCAGCATCCGGCTGTGGAGTTCGCTGTCGGAACAGGTGACGGGGACGGCGGACGGCATGGTTCACCCGGGATTCTCGAAACGGCCGGCGGAAACGGCCGGCGGAAGGGGACGGGCGGCCGGCGGACGGGCGGCCGGCGGGGGAACGGCGACGGACGGGGGAACGGCGGCGGACGGGCGCGGGGAGGTGCGCGTGACGCGCCCGCCGACCGGGCTGCGGGCCCCGGAGGGCCGGGATCAGCCGACCGGGGCCAGCTTGCTGTGCCCGGTCTCGGGCAGGGAGGGCGTCACCGGCTGGCCGTGCGTGGTCAGCCGCAGCAGACGCCGGACGTGCTTCTCGTCGAGGTCCTTCGTGGTGGCGGAGTGCAGCACGCAGCGGTTGTCCCAGACGACCACGTCGAGGGGACTCCACTTGTGGCGATAGACGTAGGGGGCGCTGGTGATGTGCCCGACGAGTTCCTCGATCAGCGCGGTGCTCTCCGCCTCCTCCAGGCCCTCGATGCCCACGACGCTGCCGATGATCCGGGGCTGGATGAAGAGGGTCTCGCGGCCGGTGTCCGGGTGGCGCCGCACGAGGGGGTGGGTGACCGGCGGGGTCTTCTTCCGCTCCTCGGGGCCGATGTACTTCCAGCGGGCCCAGGGGTCCTCCCGGTCGGGCGACCAGCGGTAGTGGTGGCGCACGCGCAGGGTGCGCAGGTACGCCTTGCGCTCCTCGGGCAGGGCGGCGAAGGCGGCCTCCCCGTCGGCGAAGAGCGTGTCCCCGCCCTCGGACGGGATCTGCACGCCGTGGAGCATGGTGCTGCTGCCCGGGACGAGCTTGTACGAGTAGTCCGAGTGCCAGCCCTGGCCGGAGGTCTTCATCTCCTTGTTCCGGCCCGGCTCGTCCTGGTTGGACAGGAACGTGAGGGTGGGCTCCTCGGGGTGGCGCAGCTTGAGCACGTGGTGCTCCTCGGGCCGGCCGAAGACGGTGCCGAACTGCGCGAACGTCCGGGCGTCGATGTCCTGCGCACGGAACACCAGGACCTTGTGGGCGAGGTACGCCTCGTAGATGGCCCGCCCGGCCTCCTGGATGACCTCGGCGGTGAGGGGCAGTCCCTTGACCTCCGCGGCGAAGGTGGGCGCCAGCCGTTCCGCGACGGGTATGGATTCGGGCATCGCTGCATTCCGTTTCGTGTCGATCGGATTCAGGAAGTACGTTCCAGGGCCGTGGGCAGGGTCCGGGCCAGTTCCTTGCTGAAGAAGACCCGATGCGCCCCCGCACCCCGCTCGGAGTGGGTGAGCACGTAGTCGAGGCGGCGGTAGAAGGCGATGTTGTCGGTCATCTCGGCGCGGGTCCACAGCCGCACGCCGGCCAGGCCGGCCGCCCTGGCGGAGTCCTCCACGAAAGCGACGAGCAACCGGCCGATGCCCAGTCCCTGGCAGGCCGGCCGCACGGCGAGGTTGCGCAGGATCAGGTGCGGGTCGTCGCGCTCCACCGTCACCATGCCGACCACCCGGCCGTCCTCCTCCGCGACGTGGGCGCGGCCGGAGGAGGCCACCTCGTCGTAGTCGAGCAGGATGGGTGCCGGGGGTTCGTCGACGAGCCCCAGGTACTTGCCGTACGCCTCGTGGGCGAGAGCGGCCAGGGACGCGCTGTCCGACGGGCGGGCCGGCCTCAGGACGATCCGGTCCGCGTCCACGCTGTTCGCCACGGGGTTCTCTCTTCGGTCGGGCCGGCAGGGGTGTGGTCGCCCCTGCCCGCGCGGCGGCGCCCGGGGGAGGGGAGACGGCTCAGCCGGCCGGGCGGGCGAGGGTCCGGGCTTCCCGCGTGCCGTCGAAGTACGGGCTGTCGTAGACCCTCTCGCCGTCGGCGGAGGCGACCTTCTCGTTGAACTCGCTGCCGACGTCGTAGTCGAAGGTGACCCGCGGATAGGCGAGCGCGTCGACGCGGTTCTTGTCGTACCGGCTCTCGACCGACGAGAAGCGCAGCGCGTAGGCGAGGCGCGACGGGATGGGGCCCTCGGAGAGCTTGACGCTGCGATGCATCACGTACTTGTCGAAGATGAGGGCGTCGCCCGGCTCGAAGGAGTCCTCGACCGCGTAGTGGTCGAGGATTCTCGTCATCTCCGGGGAGTTCAGCACCGAGTTCTTCAGCACGCTGAAGTCGGCGAATCCCAGGTCCCGGCCGCCGGCGATCTCGCTCTGCATGTAGCCGGGAAGCAGATTGATGTGCTGGTAGACGAACTCACCGGACAACAGGTCCTTGGAGACGTACTTCATGCCGCCCTGCTGGCCCTCGGGGTCGATGGGGCACAGCGGGGTCCAGATGGTGAAGCCCGGGTCCTCGCGCCGCTGGAATCCGAAGCTCTGCGTTCCCACGTGCCAGGGGAAACCGGTGCTCTTGTTCTTCTCCAGCTCGAAGCCGAGACCTTGGGTGAAGAAGACGTCGGTGCCGGTCAGGCGGGCCATCGTGTCGGCGAAGACCGGGTCGGCCATCAGCGCCAGGATCTCGGGGTCGTCGTTGCCGACGTCGTACTTGAGCTTGCTGAACCCCGACCCGTAGTTGTCGGACGGCGGGGCCACCTGCGAGCCGCTGAGGCTCCGCATGTGCTCGACCGTGTCGTCCGAGAAGATCTTTTCGAACTTCAGGAAGCCGTGCTTCTTGAAGCCGGCGACGTCTTCTTCGCTGAGGGAGAACTCCGGACTGATCACGCGAACTCCGATTCCTGTACTGCCGACGGTGCAGTCGCCCGTTCGGCCGACAATGGGGTATTCCGGTTCGGCTCGCGGGTGACGCCGGTGCGCTGGAGCCGCGCCGTCGGCGGATTTCCGTGAGAGCCCTTCAGAAACGTCCCGGGAGAGTATCCGCACGACCTCCCTGGCTAGGCAAGGGTGTTCGAACCCGCTTGCTGGGCAAGGAAATCGAAGGATGAACACGGCAGGCGCCGAGGAACACCGAAGACCCGCGCCGGATTCACGGAAAGCACGGGCCTTCGAAGAACGGTCCCGGGACGGGCGAGGGGACCGGACGGACCGACGGAACGGGATCGTCCGGACCGAGGGAACGGAATCGTCCGGACCGACGGAACGGGAGCGGCCAAAGGAATCGGGGAGTCACCTGGAAGCGGCCCGGGGGCCCCGGCCCCGGAACCGACGGCCGTCAGCCGACGACCATCGTCGTATCCGGCTCCGCCGTTCCCTGGTCCGCCGCGTTGTCGTCCCCCAGGCTCTGCGCCAGCACCATCCAGTTGTGCGCGTACTGCTCGGCCAGCGTCCTCACCGCCTGGACGCAGTGGGGCGGCACGGCGGCGCCCAGGCGCGACCACTCGGCGTCGTCGTTCTGCTGGAGGAACCGCAGGAGCTGGCGTCCGTTCTCCTTCAGCCGCAGGGACGGGTCCCTGAGCAGCTTCTCCAGCAGGAGATTGGAGTGCTGGACGACCTGCGTCGGCGGGGGGCCGGCGGGGCGTCCCGCCTCCCGCGGCAGCGCGGTGCCCCGCTTGTCCGGTGCCGCGGGAACGGCCTCCGGCGGGGCGAGCGCCTTCACCGGCGGCTGCGTGCCCCGTGGTTCGGGTACCGGGGACCTCCCGGCCCGCAGGCGTCTGCGCACGTCGCTCGCGGTCGCCGGGGAGATGCCCGCGCGCCGGGCGATCTCCCGCAGGGAGGCCGTCGGGTCGGCGGTCATCAGCTCCGCCGCCCGCTGCCGGCCCTCGGCGCAGTTCAGCGGTCGGATGCGTCCGTCGCGGCCGATCCTCGTGTTCAACTGCTGCCCGGCATCAGTTGAACGTTGACGCAATCCCGCGACCGCCTTGGCGCTGAGACCCGCCGAGGACGCGACGGCGCGGTCCGACATCCGCGGATGGGTCGCCATGATCCGCAGGGCGGCGGCCCTGCGGTCCTCCAGGCTGAGCGGCAGTCCGTGGGCCACGTTCGCCTCGACCGCGCGCAGGTAGGCGTCCTCGGGCGCTCCGTCGAAGAACTCCACATCGATGAACTCCCGGCCTCGCAGCGTGGTCGCCAGCAGCCGGTGCATCCCGTCGATCACCCGCAGATCGGTACGTCGGACGAGGACGGGCGGCAGGGGCGTGTCCAGGCCGGCCAGGGCCAGGACGTGCTCACGGTCGATCCCCTTGGAACGCAGGGACTCACCGGGTGAGAGCGAGGCCACCGGGACCGAGACGGTCCCCCCTGCCGCCTCTTCGGGTAAGAGTTCAGGCGTCGTCCACGAGTACATGTTCATCCCTTCATGTCAGTTACCCGCGGGCTTGTGACTTCGGGTACCCGGACCGGTGTCCACCGGTCCGGCGGACACCGACGTACGTACGATGTGGCTCTTGCGGCCGATCCGGTCGCCGAGCGGACCCGACCGGCGTCGTCGCCGCCCCCCTGCGGGACTCTCCGGGGTTCTTCACCTGACTGCCCCCGCCCGCCGTGCCCGTCAGGACGGGACGGCCCCCCGAACGTGGGGCACCGGCACTCGGACGTGCGACCTGGGCTCCGGTCGCGGCCTGGTCCGTGGCCGGAGGCCGGGCCCGAGCAGCACCGCCGCGCCCCCGTCAGCCGTCCGGGGCCACGGCGGTGCTGCTCGGGCCCGCCGCCGGGACGGACTGCCGCCGGTGTGCCGCGAGCCGGTCGTTCGCCGGACGGACCAGGGCTCCCGCGACGCAGAACACCACCGCCAGAGCGGCCCAGCCCCAGGCGCCGAGCGCGATCACGACTCCGGTGAAGAGGACGGGGCCGGCGATCTGCTGGGCGCTGAAGCCCAGGTTGAACACGGCCAGGTACTCCGTGCGCCGGTCGTCGGGGGCGTGCCGGTACGACAGTTCCCAGGCGCCCGCCGACTGGAGGATCTCCCCGAAGGTCATGGCGACCATCGAGGCGACGAGGACCGCGACCGCCGTCCAGCGGTCCGCCTCCCCCGCCCAGGCCAGACCGAGACAGCTCACGCCGAGGGCCAGTCCGGCCCGGAAGAAGCAGCGCACGGCTCCGGGCTCGGTCTCGGCCGGCCTGGACATCGGGACCTGCAGCAGCACCGCCATGACGGTGTTGACGGCCGTCAGCACGGCGACGAGTCCGACCGGCGCGTCCGTCCTGGACACCACCCACAGGGGGATGCCGACGGAGAGGAGGGACATGTGCAGCACCAGGACGGTGTTGAGCGCGGCGAGCCTCAGATAGGGAAGGTCGCGCAGGCTCGCCAGCGCCGCGAGGAGCCCCCGGCCGGCCTTGCGGACGGGGGCCGGGGCGACGATGTCCAGCCGGGACAGGATGGCCGCCGCGACGACGAAGGAGACCGCGTTGGCGAGCACGACCGACCGGAAGGCCCACACGGTGCCGGCCACCAGGAGCGGGGCCGCCGCCAGCGCCCCGACGGAGAACCCGGCGTTGCGCAGCATCCGCAGGATCGCGTTGGTCCGGACCCGGTCCGCGTCGCCGACGGCGGAGGCGACGACCACCTGGGTGAGCGGCGCGATGGCGGCCTCCGCCAGACCCAGGCAGCAGACGACCAGGGTGAACACGTAGACGTCACCCGTGAATCCGAGCACGGTGAACCACACGGCGCGCCAGAGCTGGAGGATCACCAGGAGGCGGCGCGGCCCGATCCGGTCGCCGAGCTTGCCCAGCGGCACGGTGCCGAGGAGGCCGACGACGCCCGCGGCCGACATCGCCCAGCCGAACTGGGTGTGGGACAGGCCGACGTGGAGGACCGCGAAGACGGCGGAGCTGGCGAGGTAGAGGCCCGTGCCGAGCGAGCCGACGAAGGCGATGACGGCCAGTCGTCTCCCCGCCGGCCCCGGGGGTACGAACGAGCCGAGAAAGGAGTTCCTCACGCGGACGTCCCCAGGACGAACCGGATTCTCGACGCCGCGTCCTCGGCGCGGGAGGCCGCCTCGCCGGCGTCTGCGCCGACGGCGACCACATGGCCGAGCCGGTCCCAGGAGCTGGCCACCTCGCGCACCTCGGCACCGGGCTCCACGTACACCTGGCACTCGTCGACACCGGGGACCCGGAGCGCCTCGTCCACGCCGTCGACGGCCGAGACGGTGCCGGGGCCCGCCGTGAGGAAGCGGATGGCGGCGGCCCGGGGCGCACCGCTTTGCACGGTCGGGGCCCGCCCCTCCAGGACACGGAGGTACTCCGCGGTCAGGTCGCAGGAGTGGCTCAGGTTGATCAGGTGGTGGATGCGGTCGCCGGGGAGCCGGCCCGCGCACTCGACGAGATGGGGCCGGCCGCCGTGCAGAATCCATTCGGCATGGACCATGCCCGCGGTGAAGCCGGTGGCGTCCATCAACCGCCGGGTGGCGTCCACCAGCGCCTCGGCCAGGTCGGGGGAGAGCGGGGCCGGCACCACATGGCCCAGTTCCACGGGGCGGTCGCCGTGCAGGACGTTCTTGCCGGTCACGTTGGCGAAGACGATCGCGCCGTCGCTCACCAGCGCCTCGACACTGAACTCAGGCCCTTCCAGGCGCTGTTCGACCAGGTACTTGGGGGGCAGGGCGTACCGCGCGCGCTGTGTCCTCTCGTCCGCCGCCGTCAGGTCCGCCCAGACCTCGGGCGCCTCCGGTCCGGCGTCGAGCAGCCGCACCCCGAGGCTCGCCTGCCGGTTGGCCGGTTTGACGACGCACCGGCCGCCGAAGGCGCTCCGGAAGGCGTCGATGCCCTCGGGACCCTCCAGGATCTCCCAGCGGGGCTGGTCGATGCCGTGCGCCCCGGCGGTCTCGCGCAGGACGGCCTTGTCCCGCAGGGCGCGGGCGGCTCCGGTGCCGGCGCCGGGGACTCCCCAGCCGGCGGCCAGCGCGGCGGCGGCCACGACGCCGTACTCCAGGGCCGGCAGCACGGCCCGTATCCCCTCGGGGCGGGGCACGGTCTCCAGCAGCCGCTCGGCGTTCGCCTCGTCCTGTGTCGGAGCCTCTAACAGCCCTGCCACGCAGGCGAATCGGGAGACGCGCTCCTTGCCCTGCCGGGCCTCGACGGTCTCGGCCTCGTCCAGCACCAGGACGCTGCCCTCCGGCAGCAGCCGGTCCAGGTCCGTCAGCAGGGCCATGCCGATCCCGACGACGACGTGGGTCACCTTGCTGAGGTCCAGGGCAGATGGCGTCATGGTTCCTCCGGCCCGCTGCTGCGGGATGTGATGGCGGGACAAGCACGCGGGAGCGGGGCGGGTTTCCACCGCTTTTGAAACGCGTGCATTCTGACACTCTCCGCGTTCAATCGGAATACCGTTCGTGAACACGTACCCACAAACCCTTCACATCCAGGGCATGGGCGCTGCCCCGTCGGCCGGCCCCGGGAAACGCTTGCCGCGCTTCGACGGTCAGAGGCTCTGGCGAGCCGTGAGCACGGGGATCGTGGCGGTCTCCTCCGCCCTGGAACGGTTCAGTCAGCTGCTCGTCCATGTCAAAGGTCTGAACCCGGGCGGTGAGCAGCGGTTCTGTCCGGCCGACCCTGCCAATGAACCGCCTCGTCACCGGCCGCGCCAGTCACGTCCGCCGACTGTCCGAACACTCCTGACTGCCCGTCGCAGCCCCGGAGAGGCCGGCTGTGTCAAGGAAGACGACCCGGGGCCGTGACCTTCCGCCCGCGGCGACCGTCGAGACGGTTGTCGCGGTGCCGGAACAGCGGCACGGCCGAGCCCGGCGGCACGCGTCCGGTCAGGGCGGGACTTTCGAGGAGCGAAGCTCGACGAGGTCCATTCGCTGCCCATGGGGCAGGCCGCCGCGAACTCACCTTTTGCTGAAGCGACCTTGCCCGAACCGCATCACCAAGTGGTGCAGGCCGCACAAAGCGCGTCTCGTCATTCGATGCGATTCGACGCTTCGGCTGTCGAATGCGGCGCCTCGGGTGTCCCGAATGGTCTTCGGAAGGGGAATCAGGGCACACGGAGGGCGCGCGACCACCGAATCGGACCAGATGGCAAGGAGAACCCGGATCGCCGACCTGGGTTCTCCTCGTGGAGCGGGCGACGAGAAACGAACTCGCGCTCTCGGCTCGGGAAGCGACGGCGCTTGGACGGTCGGATGGACGCTGACCTGCGTCGATGCGCCGCGCTGCCGCCGTTCCATGAGTCCGGTCGTACCGCTGCCGACCGTGGTTGTCCGCCCTTGCGGGCACGGAGGGGGGCACGGCCTCGACGATCGCCCCCGGTCGTCACGGCGATCGCCATGGCCTCGGGCTTCCGCCTCCTCGGGTGCGGTCACCACCGGGTGAGCAGCAGATGGTTGAGGAGCAGGGCGAGCAGCGCCTGCGCGGCGAGCCAGGCGCGGACGGGGGCCTCTCCTGTTCGTGGAGGTCCCCCCTGTTCATGGGGGTCCCCTCTGCTCGGGAGAAGCCGAGAACTCGGGGGAGAAGCCGAGAGCTCGGGGGAGGAGCCGAGAGCTCGGGTGGGGGTCCCCCCTGCTCGAGCAAAGTCGAGAGCTTGGGGGAGGGAGAGGAACGCGCAGGCCGGGAGCAGCCACAGCGTGAAGGGCAGCCAGATGCGTTCCGTCTCCGCCTTGCTCATGCCGGACAGGTCGGCGACCAGCAGGGCGAGGAGGGCGGCGGACACGAGGAGCGCGAGGCGGGCCTCGGCCGTCCGGCCGGGGGCGCCGCAGCGGTGGCGGACGAGTACCGCACCGGTCCGTCGCAGGCCCGCCGCCGTCGCCAGGCCCGTGACGAGCACCGTGCAGGCGAGGTTGGCCCACACCCAGTAGCCGTAGGGGCGGATGCCGCCCACGCCCTGGTGGTAGCGCGTGACCAGCAGGCGGTACGCCTCCCACCAGTCGAACCCGGCGAGCGTGAACGCCGCCGGGACCACCGCCAGTCCGGCGAGCAGGGGCGCCGGCAGGACGGGGCGTTCCCGGATCCCGTGCCGGCCGAGCACCAGTACCGCCGCCGCGATCAGCGCGACGAGCGCGAGGCCGTACGACAGGTAGCAGGCCAGGCCGAACAGCAGCCCGGACGCCCCCGCCCACCACAGCGACCGTCCGGTGACCGCCAGCGCGAGCAGCGCCACCGCCCACGCGGCCACCGCCGCGAAGTACGCGTCGGCCGAGGTGCCCATCCACACGGCGGCCGGGGCCAGGACGAGGAAGGGCGCCGCCCGTCGCGCGAGTCCCTCGTCGGCCAGGGCGCGGACCGTGACCAGCACGGCCACGCAGGCCGTCGCCCCGACGGTGATGCACCACACCCCGGCCCAGCCCCCGCCCCGCAGCCCGATCCGGTCGAGCAGGACGAAGGTGAGCGGGGCTCCGGGCGGATGGCCGGCGATGTGGGCGGGCCAGTGGTCGGGGGAACCGAGCAGGATGTGCCGGGTGAAGCCCCGCAGCGCCGCCGGGATGTCGTCGAAGCGGTCGATGACCTGGAGGTACTCGTGGGGGGTGGTGAGCCGGCCGGCGATGCCCCGCTGCCAGCCGTCGACCAGGGCGAGGGAGAAGGTCCACGCCGTGGCCGTGCCCCACGTCAGGGGGACCAGGGCCCGCCAGGGAAGACGGGCCGCGAGGGCGGGGCCGTACGCCACGGTGGCGACCGCCACCAGGACGGCCGCCGGAGTGCCGGGACCGAGGTGGGGTTCCCAGGACGCCGACAGTGGGGGCCAGTCGGCGAACAGCGTACGGCTGGTCCCCTGGATGCGGCGGCCGACCAGCACGGCCGCCGTCACGAGCAGCACGGCGGCCCCGGCCGCGTACAGGTCACGGCTCGGGCCGCGGGGCACGCCGGAGTGCGCTGCGCCGGGCTCGGCGGAGGGCGGGGTGCGGTTCACACCGGAACGCTAGGCCGCGTGGCCGGTCACGGACCGCCGACCGGGCCCGATGTCGGCGTTTCGTCACGGTTCGCACACCTTTCGCGGGATGATTCCGGCCTACCGTCGGGACATGCGCGACCCCGACGTCCCACGGCTTCCCTCCTCGCCCGGTTTCTGGCGCAGCCCCCTGCGCGGTCCCTGGTTCACCTCGGTGCTGGGCCTCGTCCTGCTCGCCGGCATCACCGTGCTGTTCGTGACGGGCCTGGTCTCGTACGCCGCTTACAACCCCGACCTGTCGCCCGTGAACGACAAGACGCCGGGCAGGGGGATCCTCGGCTTCTACCTCTTCGCCTGGCCGACGGACCCGCACTGGCTGTACCGGCTCAACCAGGGCGTCCACGTCACCCTCGGCATCACCCTGATCCCCGTCCTGCTCGCCAAGCTGTGGTCCGTGGTGCCGAGGCTGTTCACGCTGCCGCCGGCCCGCTCGCTCGCACACGCCCTGGAGCGGGTCTCGCTGCTGCTCCTGGTGGGCGGCGCACTGTTCCAGTTCGTGACCGGTGTGCTCAACATCCAGCTCGACTACGTCTTCCCCGGCTCCTTCTACACGCTGCACTTCTACGGGGCGTGGGTGTTCTTCGCCGCGTTCGTCGTCCACGTGCTGCTGAGGATGCCCACGGCGCTGCGCAATCTGCGCCACCTGCGGGAGGAGAGGGACGACCTGGTGTCCCCGCGCCCCGACGGGCCGACCGTCTCCCGGCGGGGCGCCCTGTGGTTCGTCGGGGGCGGCTCGCTGCTGCTGTTCGCCACCACGGTGGGGCAGAACTTCGACGGTCCGCTGCGGCGCACCGCCCTCCTCGCACCGCACGGCGGCGGCGATCCCGGCAGCGGCCCGAACGGCTTCCAGATCAACAAGACCGCCGCGTACGCCGGGATCGACGCGGCGGAGACGGGCCGGGACGCGTGGCGGCTCGTCGTCACGGGACGCACGGGCACCGTCCGCCTCCGCCGGGACGAGCTGCTCCGGCTCCCCCTGTACAGCGCGGCGTTGCCCATCGCCTGCGTGGAGGGCTGGTCGACGTCGGACCAGTGGTGGCGCGGGGTGCGGCTGCGCGACCTCGCGGCGCTCGTCGGGTACGACGACCCGCCGGACGTGTTCGTCGAGTCCCTCCAGCGAAGCGGCGCCTTCCGGGAGGCCGCCCTGCGCGCCAACCAGGTGGCCGACCCGCGTTCCCTGCTCGCCCTGTACGTCAACGGCGAGGAGCTGTCCCTCGACCACGGCCACCCGGCGCGGATCATCGTGCCCGCCGCGCCCGGTGTGCTCAACACCAAGTGGGTGGCCCGGATGACGTTCGGAGACCTGTGATGCCTCCACGGCTTCGGCCACGACTTCGGCGACGACTTCGGCGGCTTCCGCGCGTTCCGATCGGCAGCCCCCTGCAACTCCTGCTGCTCGCCTGCTCGTTCGCGCTCGCCGCCTACGCGGGGGTGCGGCTGCTCGCGGACGACTGGTTCGGTGTGGCGCTGTGGTTCGTGGGGGTGGCGCTGCTGCACGACCTCGTGCTGCTGCCCCTGTACACGGCTGCGGACCGGGCGGCCGTACGGGGGCTCGGCGCGGTCCAGCGCCGGGAGTGGGCGCTGTACGTGCGGGTACCGGCGGCCCTTTCCGGGCTGCTCCTCCTGGTGTGGTTCCCGCTGATCAGCGGGAGGGTGGAGCGGCGCTACCGGCTCGGCACCGGGCTGTCGGTGGACGTGTTCCTCCCCCGCTGGCTGCTGCTCACCGCCGTCCTCTTCGGCGGCTCGGCACTGCTGCTGGCGCTGCGGCTGCGGCGGCTGCGCAGGGCGGCGCGGCCCCGTTCGCCGGCCGTCCACTGACCGGCCGGACCGGTCCTGTGCGTACCGGAGCAGCGCCCGTGTGCCGAGCCTCGCCCAGGGGGGAGAGGGCGTCGTTTCCACCGGCGTCGGTGAGGCCGACGACCTGCATCCGGGTGCGTTCGTCGACGTTCACCGGGGCGGTTCCGGAGACCAGCACGTCCCGGTCGACCGCGTCGGCCCTGGCGCGCCGGCGTTCCCTCTTCGGCGGCAGCAGCCGGCCGTCGGCGCGACGCGGGAGCACCGGGCGCGGCCGGCGCGCAGGTTGGCGCGCAGGTTGGCGACGTGCGGGGCGGCGGCCGCTCGGGCGGGGGCGGGCGGGGGTGCTCATCGGGTTGCGGCCGGGGCGGAGTCGACTCCGCGGGGGGTCAGGAGTCCGGTGGGGGATCCGGTCGGTAGGTCGGTGGAGAGTCCGGCCCCGTGGCCGGCGGCGAGCCGAACCCCGTGACCGGCCGCGCATGCGGTCCCGCGCCCGCCGTGCACCGGGCCAGCCGTGCCGCGAAGCGGCCGTGCGGGGCCAGGGCGGCGACGGCGTGGGCGTCGGCGGCGGTGTCGACGTCGCGCAGGGGCGGCAGGTCGCGCACCCGCAGGCCGGCGGTGCGGAGCCGGTCCCGCTGGACCGCTCCCGTCGCCGGGGTCGACATGGGCACGCCCCGTAGCAGGGCGGGATCGGGGCGGGCCAGACCGAGGGCCCAGAAACCGCCGTCCTCGGCCGGGCCGAAGTGGGCGTCGCAGTCGGCGAAGTCCACGGTGAGCAGCTCCGGCGTCACCTGCGGGGTGTCCATGCCGATGAGCAGCGCCGGACCCTCGCAGCGCGCGAAGGCGTCCGCCAGCCGCTCGTCCAGCCCGCCCGCGCACTGCGGTACGACGTCGAAGCCGGTCGGCAGCCAGGGGCCGGGGGCGCCGTCGAGGACGAGGACGCGCCGGGAGGCGGGCGTGGCCGCCACGGCGTGCAGGGTGTCCGCGAGGGCGGCCTCGGCCAGCTCCGCCGCCTGACCGGGCGTGAACGGCGGGGTGAGCCGGGTCTTGACCCGGCCCGGTCGCGGCTCCTTGGCGATGACGAGGAGCGTGGTCACCGGACGGTTCCTCCTCCGGGCGCGGTGGGTTCCCCGTGCGCGGGGGGCTCGTTCAACACGCGGCTCATGTCCCGTACGGCCTGCCAGGTGCCGCGCCAGGTGCCCGTCACCTTCGAGGCACCGGTGCGCGGCAGGTACGGCACGTCGTGCTCGGTGATCCGCCAGCCGGCGTCGGCCGCGCGGACGACCATCTGGAGCGGATAGCCGCTGCGCCGGTCGGTGAGGCCGAGGGCGAGCAGGGGTGCGCGGCGCGCGGCGCGCAGGGGTCCGAGGTCGTGCAGGCGCAGCCCGGTGCGGCGGCGCAGCATCCGTGCGAGCGCCAGGTTGCCGGCGCGGGCGTGCGCGGGCCACGCGCCCCGGCCCCGTGGACGCCGTCGGCCGAGCACCAGGTCGGCCTCGCCCCTGCGGACTTCACGGACGAAGGGGACGAGGAGGGACGGGTCGAGGGAGGCGTCACCGTCGCAGAAGCACACCACGTCGGCGGTGGCGGCGGTCAGCCCGGCGTGGCAGGCGGCGCCGAAGCCCCGGCGCGGCTCGTGCACGACGGTCGCGCCGCACGCGCGGGCGACCTCGGCCGAGCCGTCGATGGAACCGTTGTCGACGACGAGCGCGCGCCAGCCCGGCGGGATCCGTTCGAGCACCCAGGGAAGGGCCTCGGCCTCGTTCAGGCAGGGCAGCACCACATCGACGTCCGCAGGAGGCGTCGTCACGGCCTCACCCTACGAAAGCGAACCGGGCATACCGGACTTCCGCTCCGTGCGGAACGCGGGTTTCCGGAGCCGGGGCGGTGTTCGGGGGATCGCTCAGGCGCACCGGGGCGGGATCGTCGAGGCGCACCAGGGCCGGGCCGCCGTGCGCAATGCTCCCGGCGGGTGCCGCTTCGAGGCGGTGCCCTCCGCCGCCGTTCCCTGAGCGCGGGCGGCGCCACCGGCCCACCGCGGTCCTACGCCCTTCGCGTTCCGGCCCGGGCGAACTCCGCCATGCCTTCCTCGAAACCGACCTCCGGCCTCCACCCCAGCCCGGCCCGCAGCCGCGACGAGTCCGCGGTGATGTGCCGTACGTCCCCGAGCCGGTACTCACCGGTGACGACCGGCTCGGGCCCGCCGTACGCGGCGGCCAGCGCCCGTGCCGTCTCGCCGACGGTGTGCGGTTCACCGCTGCCGGTGTTGTACGCCGTGAGCACGCCCCGGGCGGCCTCCGCCTCCAGCGCCACCGCGTTGGCCGCCGCCACGTCCCGGACGTGCACGAAGTCCCTCAGCTGCCGCCCGTCCTCGAACACGCGCGGTGCCTCACCCCGGGCGAGCGCCGAGCGGAAGAAGGAGGCGACACCGGCGTACGGGGTGTCGCGGGGCATTCCGGGGCCGTACACGTTGTGGTAGCGCAGCGACACCGCCGACCCGCCGGTGCAGCGGGCCCACGCGGCGGCCAGGTGCTCCTGGGCGAGCTTGGTCGCCGCGTACACGTTCCGGGGGTCGGCCGGGGCGTCCTCGCCGACCAGGCCGGGGGAGAGGTCGCCCCCGCACACCGGGCAGGCGGGCTCGAACCGGCCCGCGTCGAGGTCGGCGACGGCCCGCGGCCCGGGCCGTACGGCTCCGTGCCGCGGGCACGCGTACCGCCCCTCCCCGTAGACGACCATCGACCCGGCCAGCACGAGGCGCCCGACGCCGGCCTCCGCCATGGCGGCGAGCAGCACGGCGGTGCCCAGGTCGTTGCGCGAGACGTACTCCGCCGCGTCGGCGACCCCGTCGCCGAGCCCGACCATCGCGGCCTGATGGCACACGGCGTCCACACCGGACAGGGCGCGGCCGACGGCCGCCGGGTCCCGCACGTCGGCGCCGGGATCCTCCCGCACGTCGAACACGAGCGGCTCGTGCCCGCGTTCCCGGAGCGCGGCGACGACACGGGACCCGATGAACCCGGCACCGCCGGTGACCAGTACGCGCATACGGCCACGCTAGGCCCGCACCGGCGCCGCGCCACGGCAGCGCGCCCGTACGCCACGACTCCGCAAGGCGTACGCGGGTGCGTCAAACCGGGGTAAACCGGAAACCGTGCGAGAGGCTGTCCCCCATGACGGCCTCACCCTCCACCGACACCCCGTACCGCTACGACGACCTGACCGCCCTCTACGTCAACTGCAGCCTCAAACCGTCCCCGCAGCTCAGCCACACCCAGGGCCTGATCGACAGGAGCCGGGCCGTCATGGACGCCGCCGGCGTGACCACGGACCTGATCCGCGCCGTGGACCACGACATCGCCCCCGGCGTCTACCCGGACATGACCGAGCACGGCTTCGCCACCGACGCCTGGCCCGGGCTGTACGAGAAGGTGATGGCCGCCGACATCCTGGTGCTCGCCGGCCCGATCTGGCTGGGCGACAACAGCTCCGTCACCAAGCAGGTCGTCGAGCGTCTCTACGCCTGCTCCTCGCTGCTCAACTCCCAGGGCCAGTACGCCTACTACGGCCGCGTCGGCGGCTGTCTGATCACCGGCAACGAGGACGGCGTGAAGCACTGCGCCATGAACATCCTCTACAGCCTCCAGCACCTCGGCTACACGATCCCGCCCCAGGCGGACGCCGGCTGGATCGGCGCGGCCGGCCCCGGGCCGTCGTACCTCGACCCGGGCTCGGGCGGCCCGGAGAACGACTTCACCAACCGCAACACCTCCTTCATGACCTGGAACCTGATGCACCTCGCCGCCCTGCTGAAGCGCGCCGGAGGCGTCCCCGCCCACGGCAACCAGCGCTCGCAGTGGGACGCCGGCTGCCGCCCGGACGCGGACAACCCCGAGCACCGCTGACCGCTCCCCGGTGGACGGAAGGGTTCCGTCATCCGCCGGGGAGCCCAGGACGGCCGCTCCGCCCGTCGGGCGGGAGTGAGACGAGATGGGCGCACCCGTGGTCGGCACGGAGCGCGCGGGGCTTGCGCCGAGGCCGGCCCCACTCGCCTCGTATCGGCGGCAGACCGTCGGTCGGCGGCAGGGGCCGGACGACGTCTTCGCGCCGCGCCGCCGCCTTCCACGGCCCCGGGGTGTCGGCAGCGCCGAACGAGGCAGCGCCGAACGGGGCCGAGGCGGCGACGGCCAGGGCTTGGGCGAGTTCCGGGTTCGGGTGGTTGGTCGGGCCGTGACGGGGTGGGGCGTATAGCAGAGCAGGCACGGGCTTCGTGATCATTGGGGTGTCGAAGCTCAACGATCATGAGGTGGCCCGTGCCTGCCGCTGTATCTTCTCCCATCCCGCCGGTGTTGGCGAAGCCGGGTCCGCTGGACATCGGTCAAGTCGCCGACCTGCGGCCTTTCCTGGACCGGGTGCCCGACCCGCGCGCAAGACGGGGCCGCTGGTACTCGCTGACCGCGATCCTCCTCGTCTGCGCCTGCGCGGCCGTGTCGGGAGCGAGGAGCACAGATGAGATCGCCGAGTGGGCGGCGCGGGCTTCGGACAGCGTGCTGACGGCCGTCGGTGTCCGTCGGCATCCGCTGCGGTGGCGTCGTTCTCCCTCGCGGACCACGATCGGCCGCGTGCTGGCGGTTGTCGACGGTGGCGCCCTGGACCGGGCCGTCGGCGCCTACCTCGCCGGCCGGAACACCACGGGAACGGTATCGGGGAAACGGCAGGTGATCGCGGTCGACGGCAAGTCGCTGAGAGGGTCGGCCCGCCTGTCCGCCGGCCGCAAGCATCTGCTCTCCGCGGTCACCCACCACAGGGCCCTGACCCTCGCACAGGCGGAGGTCGGAGCGAAGACGAACGAGACCATGCACTTCCGGCCCCTGCTCGAACCACTGGACCTGGACGGATCTCTGATCACCTTCGACGCCCTGCATTCGGTCCAGGCGAACGTCACCTGGCTGGTCGAGACGAAGAAAGCCCACTACATCGCCATGATCAAGCGGAACCAGCCGACCGCCTACCGGCAGCTCGCCGCCCTGCCCTGGCCAGACATCGCCGTCCAGCACACCGCATCCTCCGCCGGACACGGACGCCGGGAGTCCCGCTCCATCAAGACCTGCGGCATCGCCGACGAACTCGGCGGGATCGCCTTCCCCCACGGCCGCCTCGCCCTCCGCGTCCACAGACGCCGCAAACAGACCGGTGGGTGCGAGAGCCGCGAGACGGTCTATGCCGTCACCAGTCTCGACGCCCACGAGACCACTTCGGCCGAACTCGCCGCCGCCGTCCGCGGCCACGGACCATCGAGGCCCTGCACCACGTGAGAGACGTGACCTACGCCGAGGACGCCTCCACCCTCCACACCGGCACCGCACCTCGCGCCATGGCCACCTTCCGCAACCTCGCTATCGGTCTGCTCAAAACCCTCGGAGCCATCAACATCGCCAAGACCACCCGGGCAATCCGCGACCAGCCCGAACGAGCCCTCCCACTCCTGGGCATCACCAACAACCCGGACGCTCAGGGAACTTGATCAAGCCCTGCAGCTTGGGAAGCTGCGAGGATCGATCTTGAGATGATAGCTGGAGAATCATCCGTAGCCCGCCCTGATTCGGTATCGTGCAGTCTTACCACTCATTGAACGCACGGCGATAAATGGAAACTGGGGGATCGATAATGGGAGATTTCCGCACTGGGTGCGTTGTTGCTCCTGGATCCCCGCAGTTCGCTTTGCATACCTTGGGATGGAGGGCCTTTCAAGATTTATGCGCTGCAGTCCTTCGTCAGTTGTGGGGACAAAGCGTCCAAGCGTTCGCCGACTCAAATGATGCTGGACGTGACGGTGCATTCTATGGAGTTTGGGTTCCCCCGGCCTCTGGCGTCGGAGTGAATGACTTACCTTCAGGTCCGTTCGTGCTTCAATGCAAGCACACGAAAAGCGCAGACTCAACTTTGTCGATCTCAATGCTCGGCGACGAGTTCGGCAAGGTCAGGAAACTCGTGAAGCGGGGGCTTTGCGAGAGTTATGTACTTCTGACGAATGCGCGGGTTACCGGAAGTTCTGAGGAAGCGATCCGTGCGCAGCTTCTGGCGTGTGGTGTCAAACACCCCCTAGTTCTGGATGGGCAGTGGATCAGCGACACGATCGCCGCCAATCGAGAACTACGCATGTTCGTGCCTAGAGTCTATGGGCTTGGTGATTTGTCCCAGATCTTGGATGATCGAGCTTATGTGCAGGCGTCAGTGCTTGCTTTCTCGGCAAGAGATCAAATCTCAACCTTCGTTGTGACCGATGCTTATCGAAAGGCTGCGGAAGCTCTAAACGATAAAGGCTTCGTTCTATTGTTGGGTGAACCTGCGGTTGGGAAGTCTTCCATCGCCCTTATGCTTGCTATCAGTGCAGCGGATAATTGGGGCTGTGTGAACGTAAAGCCGCGCACTTCCGAAGAGCTCGTACAGAGGTGGAACCCGCACGAAAAAGATCAATTCTTTTGGGTAGACGACGCTTTCGGTGCGGTGCGACATGAAAGGCACTTGACCGATGGGTGGGCCAGAGATCTACCACACGTCATGAGTGCCGTTAAGAACGGGGCGCGAGTCGTTCTTACATCTCGCTCTTATATCTATAACGAAGCGCGCCCCTTCTTGAAGGCTTACGCGTACCCACTGCTACATGAAAAAGCAGTAACTGTAGACGTTTCCAGTATTACTCGACAAGAGCGGCAACAGATACTCTACAACCACCTTTCTGCTGGGGATCAAGAGCCGCAGAAGCTGGCGCAGATGAGGCCGTACCTTGAAGGAGCGGCAGATGCAAACCCATTTCGACCTGAAGCCGCCCGCCGTCTGGGCCTGAAAGCATTCACGAGCAATTTGCGCATCAATAAGGCGGATATTGAAACTTTCATGTCTCGCCCTCATCGGTTCTTGTCGGATGTCTATAGCCAGCTGGATGTAGATTCGCAGGCTGCTCTTGCGCTTGTCTATGTGAGTCCTGAAGGGCTACTGAGTCCCTTGCATCTGGACAGGCGTAAGCGCAATGTACTCGAACAAGTAGGGAGCACAGTAGGAGCAGCGGGGCGAGCTTTAACTTCGTTGGTCGGCACATTCTTGCGAAGTGTGGTGGATGTCGATGGGGCGAGCGCCTGGGTGTTCCAGCATCCTACTCTGCGTGAAGGTTTCGCGGCATGGTTGATTGATCAGCCACACCTTCTTCCTGTGATTCTATCCGGGATGGATGATGAGACACTTCTTAATCATACTCATTGTCTGACGTCGCAAGATGGGCAGGAGAACGGAATCCTTCTCGGACTGCCGGCCCCTCTTTATCCTGACGTGGCGAAGCGATTCGCGCGTATTTTTGACGAATGGCCAGAGGGGTCGTGCTGGACGGGCGACACCATTGATTACTTGGGGCGAAAGTGTAGCGACGAAATGTTGATGACATTTTTGTCGGCTTACCCTAATCTCCCCTCTCGATTGACGGACCTAATCCCATGCGTATCGGATGCGCCAGAGCCTGCCGTACTTGCTCGACTCCGCCAGAAGGGGGCCTTGCCGGAAATTTATAGGAGGCGCGTTGTAGAAAATATGGGAGACTTGGCTGTCAATTGCCTAGATACGTCCTGGATCACCGAACAGGTCTGGGATCAGATCCTTACGGATTCTGATCGGGCGGACATCTTTAGGCGAGTGCGAACTTCTCTCCTGCCACGGTTGGAAGAAGCGATCCGCGAGAACTGGACGAGTGAATGGCTTCGCTCCGGGCGCGTAAGGAATCCTCTGGAACTGTCATTGCGCACGTATCGATTCGCCTTCGAGGTGATCGGGGATAGCGTGACGGCTAGATTTTTCAGGGATGCATTGGAATCATTTCTGGGTGATCAACAAGTTGAGGTTTCCGATGGGCAGGGTGTCCTCTTCGCGGCACCTGTAGTTGATGCTTCGAATAAGGAACACTCTCGAAGTCTTTTTTCGGATCTCGGTGAAGGTGTATAGAAGGAAGGGTCCGCCAGGCCGGATGGCTGTTTCGTTTGGCTCGTGGGGCGATGGAGCGGTCGGCTCCGTAAAGCCGTGGAGCCGACCGCTCCAGCTACGACGTACCTCTTCTCTGACAGTGAGCTTCTTCAGCGTTGCCGCTCCAGCGTGAGGATGGCCTTGGCGATTGACGTCATGCGGTTGGGGCTGCATCGGGACCTGCGGAAGATCCGCCAGGACTTCAGCCTCGCGACGCCGCGTTCGACGGGCGCTCGCGCTGCGGCCAGTGCCTGATTGTGGGACTTTTCGGTGGGGGTGAGTTCCTGCAGAGGCCTGCGTTTGATGCCGGTGGTCAGCCATGGGCCGGCGCCCTGGTAGGCAAGATCGGCCAGGATGGGAACGCCCTGGCGTTCGCAGATCCGGATGATCCGGTGGGTGCGGGCGGCGGTCAGGTCATGGGTGCGGCCCGGCAGGGCGGGCGAGAGCCACAGCAACTGGCCGCCGGGATCGGTGACGACCTGCACGTTCACGCCGTGGCGCCGGTGTTTGTGAGAGTAGTCGGCCCGGCCGTCGCCGACCCGGTCGCACTCGGCGAGGGTGCCGTCGAGCAGGACGAACTCGGGTTCGTGCTCGCGCAGCGTCTTCAGCAGGCCCGGTGCACGTTCGGCGAGCAGGTCGACGACCGCGCTGGTGTAGGCGTGGGCGGTGGACTCGCTGATCCCGAACCCGGCAGCGATCTTCGCGAGAGTGGTGTGCTCGCGCAGGTACACCAGTGCCACCATCGCGCGCTGGGACGGACGGAGCTTGCAGCGCCGGTCGCCCTCACGGGTGATGATCAGCATGGTGGCCCACTCCACGAGTGCATGCGGCAGGTCGAGTGCGGCAGGATGGATGACCAACGAGGCCCCCGAGCAACGTGATTGAGACGTCAGACATCTCGATCAACAGCTCGGGGGCCTCGCTCGTTGCGCTTCACGGCCCATCACCCGATCGGTGGCCAACTCGAAGAAGCTCAGTAAGCGGCTGACTGTCTTGAGCGCGGCACGGGCGCCGGCCGGGCTGGAGCGGGGCGGAGACAGGAGCGCAGGCCCGGCCGGGGGCCGGGCCGCGCGCGGTGAGCGGAGCGAGCCGCCTTGAAACTCGAAACTCGTGAAGAAGGTTGCAACTCAGTCGTTGGATGGGAGGTTGTGGCACAGGGATCGGGTGCTATCCGCTCAGGTCGTCAGGCGCCCTGTCGAGCCGTGAGCGCCGGGATTGCAGCGATCTTCTCTGCCGTGAGGGCCGACCAGTCGATCCCTGACGGGCGGTGGGGGTTCGGGCAGGCGATGGTCTCGTCGGGGGTCACGATCAGGTCGACGCCGACGTCGTGCTCGGTGGTGGGGATCGGGGTGTCGGTCACCTGGAGGGTGTGGACGGTGGTGACGACGATGGTCTCCGGCGTCACCAGGCCGGCCTCGGTGAGCAGGGCGAACTCGATGTCGGAGTAGCCGGCGCCCTTGCCGATGCGGGCGCCGTCGCGGTGGACGGCGACGCTGCCGAGGACGATCAGGTCCAGTGGTCGGAGGGCGTCGACCTCGACGGTGGGGGCGATCGTGGCAGCGGTGCGGCTTGCTGCGGCCTCGGCAGGTGGGACGGTAAGGGTGGCCGGGTCCAGGAGGTAGAAGGGCTTGGGGGTGGCCAACCTCGGCACCGCCATGTAGACGATTTTGCCCTCCTCCAGGGCCCGTGCCCGAACCGGAAGCTGGGCCTTGTCCGGTACTGCCTTGACGACCCCCGCACGCTGCCAGGCCGGAAGCCCCGCGAGTCGGGCAGCGGCTTCCTCGGCACCCTTGAAGTGGGGGATGCGGCCGTGGACGGAGGGGTCGTGGACGGCGTCCGCGGCGGTCAGGGCGTCCCAGACCTGCGTGCGTACCGTCTGCTTGGCGCGGTCCAGGGAGTTGGCTGCCACCGGTGTCTCCTTCTCTCTCCTACGCTGCCGTCATCAGACCGAACAGTCTGTCGTGGACCTCCGCGACAAGGGGTTCCTGTCGCCAGGGGCGCAGTTCGCGAGCGGCTCCGAAGACGATGTTCATGCCGCCGCCTCCGCGTGTGGTCTCCAGCTCGGCGATGGCCTCGGTGAGGCTGGCCACCCCCGCCTCGACATCGCGTTGACGGATACGGGCGAGCGTAAGGTTCCCCAGCACGATCGCGCGTGACTTTCGCCTGTCCCGTAGCTTCTCCGCAGTGCAGGCCAGCAGGGTTTCGGCCCGTCGGTGGTCTCCGAGCGAGAGGTAGCAGGAGCCTGCGAGGCGGCCGAACTGGGTGGGTGACACCAGGTCGGCGGCGGCGTCGCTGCCGTCCGCATGGTCGAGTTGCCGTTCTGCACGGGAGAGAGCGCGTTCGCAGTCCGAGGCCGACCGCAGTATGGCGTGTGCCTCGGCGACGTGCAGGAGCGCCAGTCCGGTCAGGGCGGGGCTCGTGCGCTCGGCGGTTTCGGCTGCCTGCTCCGCGAGCGCGAGCCCCGCCTGCGCGTCGTGTGCGCCGTACAGCGCGACGTAACAGGTGCGCAGTAAGGCGTGGGCTTCGAGAGTGGTGTCCCGTAGGTGGCGGGCGAGGTCGGCGCTCTGCTCGTAGTACGTCTTCGCGGTGGTGTGGTCGCGGCGCTGGGAGGCGTCCCAGACCAACTGCCCCATGAGGGTGCACGCGTCGGCGTGCAGGGCGTGGAGTTCCCTCTGGACGCGTCCGCGGGCGGAGTCGGCGGCGAGCTGGTCGATGCGGTTGAGTTGTGCTGCTGCTTCTGCGATGAGACCGGCCGAAGGCACACGGTCGTAGCGAGCGGCGCAGTCGTCGAAGCGCGTGCGAAGTGCGGCGACGGCCGGCAGGTCGATGCGGCCCGGGTGAAGCATCACGTGATCGAGAGCTTCTTGTTCCTGCGTGCGGCCTGGCAACCGTGCGGTCAGAAGGTCGTTCAGGCCCTCGGCGTCGACGCGCAGAAGGCGGGCCAGTCGTGGGCGCATCCAGGGTTGTGGGGCGGTGCGGCCTGATTCCCAGCGGGTGATGGTGGAGCGGTCCACCTGCATGTGCTCGGCGAGAGCCTCCTGGGTGAGGCCCACGGTCCGGCGGCGTGCTGCGAGGCCGTTGCGGTGGTGCGCCATGACGCTGTCTCCCCGTTTCGCCTGCCCTGCCAGGGACGTACGACTGCGCGGCTTCCCAGGTGAGGCGTGCGGGTGACGCACGGATGCCGCATTGGTGCGTCCATTGTGCTCTGGGCGTTGTCGGCCGGGGGCGGTTGTGTGGAACTCCGACGCACACAGCCAGGAAGGTTCGCCCTCCATGACGTTCCGAACACTCGCCCCGAAGTCCTCGTCCCTCCATGTCCCGTCCGACACCGGCGCTGTGTCTTCCGCTCGTCGCAGGGTTGTCGCGATCGTCCGTGACTGGGACTTGCCACTTGCGGAGGAGACGGTCGAGACGCTGGAGCTGCTGGCCGGTGAGGTGATCGCGAACGCCGTGGTGCACACGGGGGAGGGCTGCCGGGTCACGGTGAGCTGGAACGGGACGTGTGTGCGCCTGGAAGCCGAGGATGCGGAAAGCGGCCTTCTCCCGCAGCGGGCGCCGGCCGACCTGGACGAGGAGAGTGGGCGCGGACTGCAGTTGGTCGACGGTCTTGCCCAGGCGTGGGGTTCCCAGCCGACCACGGACGGAAAAGTGGTCTGGTTCGAGATCGGCGGCTGCTCAACCTCGCCTTCCCGTCCGTCTCCCGCCGCATGTGTAAACGATTCCTCGTTCGAGGGCGCACCGCGGCCGGTGGCGCTTGCCGAACCGGGATGCGGCGTGCTCAGCGGCTCCCGCGCGCATGTCACCGCCACCTGACCACCTGACCAGCTGATTTGGGACGCGCGTGTCCTCCATCAGCTACAGACGCCTCCGACTGGGACTCCACCGTCTGGTGGGGCAGCCGGAGACGCCACATCCAGGGAGCGGGCAACCGGCTCGCTTCCGCCCACACCGAAGGAGACACAACCATGCCCGAGCAGAACGTGACCACGAACGGTGCTCAGGAGGACCACGGCCTGCTGGTTGCCCGTCGCCGGATCGCCGCCGCCCGTTCGCGGGCCGAGCAGCCCTCGGACGGCGGTTCCACCGGCCGCTCCGACGGCAACGACTGAGAAGGGCCGCAACCGATGACCACCGACGTACCCGCGGTGGTCGCGCGCCTGGGCGAGGACTTCCTCGCCCAGGTGTACGGCCGCACCTACCGCCACTTCCCCGGTGAGCCGGGCCGCTTCGCCGGCCTGCTCGGCTGGGACGACCTGAACGCCCTGCTCACCCATCACCGGCTCGAACCGCCCCGCCTGCGCCTCTCGGCGGGCGGCGAGGCGCTGCCCCAGCACGCCTACTCGGTGCCGGTCACCACCCGTCGCAGCACCGTGTGGCACCGGCTCAAGCCCGCCGAACTGCACCGTCACCTCGCCGAGGGCGCCACCCTCGTCCTGGACGCGATCGACGAATTGCACCCGGGCGTCGGCCACCTCGCCCAGGAACTGGAACGACACCTGCGCACCGGCATCCAGGTCAACGCCTACGCCTCCTGGACCCCCGAGGAAGGCTTCGGAGTCCACTGGGACGACCACGACGTGCTCGTCCTCCAGCTCGACGGCGCCAAACGATGGCGCATCCACGGCCCCACGAGGCAAGCCCCGCTCCACCGGGACACGGACGTCCCCGAACCGCCGCCGAACGAGCCGCTCGTCGAACTGGTCCTGCACGCGGGAGACATGCTGTACCTGCCGCGCGGTTGGTGGCACGCGGTCGCCGCTTCCGAAGGCGTCCACTCCCTCCACCTCACCTGCGGCATGCAGACGACGACCGGCGCCGACCTCCTCCAGTGGCTCTCCGAGGACCTGCGCCGTGAAGCGATCGTGCGCAGCGACCTGCCACGCTTCGGGACCGAGGAAGAGAAGGCGGACTTCGTACGGTCCCTCGGCGACCTCGTCATGAAGGAGTTCGAGGACGGGACGCTGCTCGACCGCTTCCTCGGCATGCGGGACGCCACCGACCGGGCCCGCCTGGTGCCCTCACTGCCGTACGTCGAGGGCGTACCGCCCGACCCCGCTCTCGTCGTACACCTGGTAACCGCTCGCGCCCGGCTGCACAGCGACGGGGAGGGCCACCCGGTGCTGACGGCAGGGGGAGAGGAATGGGCCTTCTCCCCGCAGGCCGCACCTGTGCTGTCCCTCCTCCTGGACGGAGGCCACCACCGCCTGGACACACTCGCCCGAGCGGCCGGACTTCGCGTCGGGCAGGTGGCGCACCTCGTGAGCGAGCTGGTGGACGGCGAGGTCGCGGCCGTGGGACGGGCCGGATGAGCGCCCGTCTGGCGGCCGGGACGTACCGGTGTCGTGACGTGTCGCAGTCGGTGGGTGCGGCCGTGGACGCCGGGGTGACATGGATCGACACGGCGCCGAACTACGCGTCCGGTACGGCCGAGGCATCTCTGCGGCCGGTCCTCAAGGCGTGTCCACAGGTACGTGTCTCGACCAAGGTCGGCTTCGTGCCCGACGCCGACCGGCGGGCCGCTCGGAACGCCGGGGTGCCGTTGTACGACCGCGATCAAGGCCACTGCCTGGCACGTCCCTGCATCGCCTGGCAGCTCGCCCGCAGTCGTGCCCGCCTCGGCCGCGTCCCGGACCTGGTCTTCGTCCACAATCCGGAGCACGGCCGGACGGACCGGGCCGATCTGTCGCGGACGCTGACCGAGGCATTCGAGGAACTGGAGAGCATGGCGGACGCCGGCAGGGTCGGCGGCTACGGCGTCGCCACCTGGGCGGGCCTGTCGAGCGGCCTGTTCACCATCCCCGAACTCACGGCACTTGCGGAAACCGTGGGCGGGCCACAGCACCACTTCCGAGCCGTGCAGTTCCCGGTCTCACTCATTCGACTCGCTGTGGTGGCGGACGCGCTCGACGGGTGCGGAGCACTGGTGGAGGCACGGGAAGCGGGGCTCGACGTCTTCGCATCGGCCCCGCTCGGAGGCGGTGAACTCCTCGGAGCGATGACGGAGGAACTGGTGCGCTTCATCGCCCCTGCCGCATCCGCAGCGCAGGCCGCGCTCCTGGTCGCCCTGTCGGCCCCCGGGGTGTCGCGTGTCCTGCTGTCGTCGAGCACACCGGCACACTGGGCCGATGCCCTGGGGGCTGTGGTCTGCGAGCCCTTGTCGCCCGATCGCCTGAGAAAGGTCATCGATGTCCTCGGAACCTGACGACCCCGAGGTCGCCGCGCGCATGCGGAGGGCCCATACCGTGGCGTGCGGCCTCCTTGGGGCGGTTCCTGGCACACGGCCGTCCGACGAAGGGCCGCAGGAGGCGTGGGGGTGGAGGGGACGCACGCTGGGCCGACCCGTCACCGGGGCTCACGGGCCAGGGTGGCTGCGTGTCGTCCACAGCCCGGTGGACAAGGCGAGCGGCAAGTTGTGGACAGGGCCGGAGGACGCCGAACGGCTGGTGCCCCGACAGGTGCCGCGCCCTCGTCTGCGTCTCGTACGACAGTGGAAGGAGGGAGGAAACGCGTACAAGGCAGAGCTGTACGACCACGTCGCCGGCGAAACCGTGTCGCCCACCCCCGCACTCGTCACCGCAGTGCCCTCCCTGACGACCGCCTGGTGGAACGATCTGCGCACGGCCCTGGCCTGTCTCCCGACGGTCCGCACCGACCGTACGGCCGTACGCCAGGCATACCTGGACCGCGCCATGCCGAAGTACCTCGCCTTCCTCGGCGGGCCCGTCCCCACGACGCCTCCCGCATGGTCCACCGCACACGGTGACCTGCACTGGGCCAACCTCGCCGGTCCCGAACTCGGCATCCTGGACTGGGAAGGCTGGGGCACCGCCCCGGCCGGCTACGACGCAGCCCTCCTGCACGCCTACAGCCTCACGATGCCGGAGACCGCCGAGCGCGTCCGCCGGGAACTTTCCACCGTTCTCGACAGTGAGGGCGGACGCTTCGCGGAGCTGGTGGTCATCACCGAACTCCTGCAGAGTGCCGAACGCGGAGACAACGTGGAACTGGTCCCCACTCTGCGGCAACGGGTGGAAGAGATCTGGCACCGGATGACGGCCGACGGGACGACCGGTCGCTGAGCCGCTCACCGTCGAGTCGGCGGAGACGTCGGACGACCCCGGTCAGGCGGCGCTGATCCACTGGTACGAGGCCCGGCCGTGAGGGTCACCGCCGGGCTCGACGACCTCGTACGGGCCGAGCGTGCGAAGCACCACACCGGTGACCGTACGCACCATAAGGAGGAGCCGTCGGCGGGCTAATGGTGCGGTTGTGGTGCGGCACCCGCTCACCGGTCTGGACAACAAAGAACCCCCGGGTCACTGACCTGGGGTTTTGCTTGGAGCGGGCGACGAGAACCGAACTCGCGCTCTCAGCTTGGGAAGCTCGTGTGCTTCGGTCTTCGCAGCCTTGCTGAACTGGGACGGAACGGTGTGTCCCCGACTGGTTGGCCGCCGGCCGATCGCCCGCCGTTCCCCGTGGTTCCCCGCACGATCTGGCACGCGTCTGGCACACCTCTCGTCGGCTCCGGGGCTGGGCTCCGATGAGCTGTACCGACCCGCAGACCGCCCTACCGCCGGAGTACGGGGACTTTCCGCCCCGGCGATGGGAGGATCACCGTGCAGGCGCGCCGTATCGAGGAGGGGGCCGAGGTGCCGTCCACCGAGCTGAAGCACACGTTTCAGATCGCCGCGCCGCCGGAGGAGGTCTTCGCGCACCTGGCCGAACCGTTGCACTACGTCGGCCTGTCGCCGCTCGTCGTCGCCGTCCGCGACGTGCGCCGCAACGGCGGCACCGTGAACTACACGGCCGTGGAGCGTTTCCGCTTCCTGGGCGTCCTGCGGCACGACAACATCACCGACGTCACGCTCGCCGCCGTCCCGGACGGCCTCCCGCACTCCGCCGAGGTCTTCGGGGAGGTCCGCAGCCCCGGCCGGGTCCGCCTGAGCTACCGCTTCGCCATCGACCGCCACGAGGCCGGCAGCGTCGTCACCGACACCCTGCACCTGCGGACGCCCCCAGGCCTGCTGCGGTTCGCCGCTTCCCAGGCGGGAGCGGTCCAGCGGGCCCGGGCCTGTGTCCTGACGGACCGTCTGGCCCGGCCCGTCTGACGGCCTTCGCGCGGGCAGCCCGGTGGCGAACGCGGTACGCAGGGTCGATCCTGAAGGCCTGGCTTGGCAGGATTCGGTCCTGCAACACCCGCTTCAGGAGAGAGGCTGAGCCATAGAGCGGCTGACCTGCGTCTCGTGGGTCTGCTCGACTCACTGGACATTCGCCTGCTGAGCACCGTCGTTGACCGTCGTTGACCCCTGCATCTGGCACGACTGTGGCACGGGATGCTTTCGTCCCGAATTCTCGGTGCAGGGCCATTGGGGCTCGATGCGTTGGCCTGGTGGCCGCCCTGGAGTGTTGGTGCCCCGACTGCGGTCGCGGCTCTGTACTTCGCTGCTCCATCACAGGTGCTGTGGCGGCAGTGGACCATCGGTTGGGCAGATACCTCAGCTGAAGGGTCAGCCAGGTTCGCTTCACTTGCCTTGGGCGTCGCGCATCCGCTCAGCCTGCTTGATGATCGGCTCGGTGGGAAAGGTCGGGGTGCGACCGATATCGAGCGACGTGTAGGTCGCGATGACGCTGCAGCAGTCCCACGGATCGTCAGCACCGTGTTTGCCCTGCTCGATGGCGCGTCTGCGACTGCTCTCCTTGAAGCTCGGACCAGGTACATCAATGATGACGCTTTGTCACCACCGAATGTGAGACAGAGCCGCTCGTTTGACAGACCCCGTTCTCGCTGATGACGCAGGAGCCACCGTCGGTCCCGCCGGCGACGGGGGACGGTGTTCCCTCCGCGGGCTGCCGCTTTGCGGAGGCGACCACTCCCACGCAAGCACGGAGAGAAACCCCGGGCCGCTGACCCGGGGGTTTCATCACGGAGCGGGTGACGAGAACCGAACTCGCGCTTTCAACTCGGGAAGCGATGGTGCTTGCGCCACCAGATGGATCCTGACCTGGGCGCATGTGCTTTTGGACATGGCGTCGAGAGCGCCGGAACACACCGTTGTTGACCAGCCTTACGGGCACGGATGGGGGACAGCCTCGGCTTGTGTCGTCCGGTGGAACCGTTCTGCCCCTGGCAGTGCCGTATCGGATGCCGGTTTCGCGTAGTGCCGCAGACAGGGTTGTGCGCGCAATCAGTGCACTGCGCAGTATCTCCAGAGACGGACGCCACTCGCCCGCCTGCCGCCCGAACCGTCGGAGGGTGTCGAACCGGGGGCGCCGCATCGGTTCGCGACGCCCGCACCCAGGATGTTGCAGGCCTGCTGAACCTGCCGCCATGTCGGGGGTCCGACGTTCGCCGTACCGCAGCAGACCCTGCGGACACCCGTGCCAGGTGATGAGGAGTGAACGAGGAAGTCGGCGTGGTGAGGTGGGCAACAGGCGGCGGGAGCCCGCGTGGCGTCCGCGGTGCCGCCGCCGGCTGCACCGCGCCCCCGTGAAGGCGGGACATTCGGTGCGGTCGGACGGCGGCTGTGCCGTGGGACGCCAGGGCGGCTACCAGGAGAGGGCGTCCGCCGCGTTGTCCTGCCAGTAGGTGACGGTGGCGGCGCTGTTGAAGAAGACACCGCCGTTCGGCAGCTTCAGGGTCTTCTCCTGGTCGGTCGCGTTGCCCTTCTTGTCGGCGAGGAACACGCCCAGGGTCTTCGCGGTGCTGCCCCCTTCGCCGTCGGGGGAGAACGTCGTGATGCCCGCGTACGCGGACTGGCCGGGCTCGAGCACCACCACGGCCTGCGGCGTGGTCTCCCGAGCCCACGGCAGCGGGGCCTGGGCGTCGGTGCCGACCTTCAGGTGGGGGGCGCTGTAGGCGTAGCAGGGCTTGGTGCCGGTGTTGGTGGCCTTGAGCAGCAGGTGGTTGATCGGGCGGGACACCTCGGTGACGGTCAGCTTGGTGTTCGCCGTGGTGCAGGTGACGACCGAGGAAGCCTTCGTCGTGGCGGCGGAGGCGGTTTGCCCGGCGGTCTGGAAGCCGACGAGCGCGAGGGCGGCGGCGACGACCATGGAGGAGGCGGTCGTGCGAGAGGCGAAACGAGTGACGATACGCATGAGTGGACTGCTCTCTCTGAACATCAGGAAGATGATTTTTTGGTGGTGGACCGTGTCGGTCGGCCGACCGGCCGGCCGGTCTTGTCCTGGCCGTGTTGCGTGGAGGGAGTGCGGGTGGGCACGCCGGAAGGGCGGGCCATGAAAGAGGAGTTGAGCGGGGCGGAGCACCGTCTCCGGCGAGGCGCCGTGCTTGGATGGCCCAAGGCTGTGTCATACGGCGTCCCGTTTGCCATTCCATCGGGAGTTTCGGGACGCTGGGATGAGCGACCGGCTCTGACCTGGGGAAACGTGACCTTCATGGGATGCCGAACGGAATGGGGGACCGGTGGGGACGGCTGAGGAGATTGCTGATTTCGCGGCACTGCTGCGCGAGTTGAAACAGCGATCCGGGCTGAGTTACGAGGCCCTGGCGAAGCGGGCGCACATGAGTACCTCGACGCTGCACCGGTACTGCAAGGGGGAAAGCGTGCCGGCCGACAACGCGGTCGTCTCCCGCTTCGCCCAGGTGTGCAGGGCGGCTCCCGAGGAGCGGGTCGAGTTACACCGGCGCTGGGTCCTGGCGGACGCGGCACGGGAACGCGCCCGGCGGGCCACGGCGGATACGGAACCGGCCTCCGCGGACCGGGCCGGAGCGTCCGCGTCCGGCCCGGGCCCGGAGCCCCGCTCCACGCAGGCACACACGGAGGACCGACCCCGGCCGGAGGCCGTGCCGGACACCCCGCCCGGGCCCGTGCCCCCGTCCGCAACCGCGCCCACTTCCATGAGCGGGCCCGGGGACCCTTCCGAGTCCGTCACCGAACCGTCGCCGGAGGCGGCTGTCCCGGCTCGCCGCACTCCGGCGCTCCTCCAAACCGCCCGCAGGCGGTGGGTCCTGATCGCGGCGAGCACCGCCGTCGTCGCCGCCATGTCCACCGCGCTCACGATCGGCCTGAAGGACGGGGGGACGGACCTGGCGGAGAACGGACGGCCGACCGACACCGTGACCTCCTCCGAGGAACCGGCCTCCGCCGCCTCCACGCCGCACCCATCGGGGCCCACACCCCCCTCCGCGCGCCCGAGCCGCTCCCCGGCCCCGGCCCCGGCCCCCGGAACGCCCGATGCCGAGCCGTCGGCACGCAGCACCGACACGGGCCGTGCCCAGGACAGCGATGAGGTCCCGCTCACGGTGAGCACCCGCACCTATGCCTGGGACGACCCGCAGTGCGAGGGGAAGTACCTGATCGACCGGCCTGCCGACGAAGTCTCGCCGCCGGTGATGGGGCAGGACGTGCCGGGCTGGGTGAAGGCGCACGGCGCCGTCGCCGCCGACCGGCAGCGGGTGGCGCTGACCGTCCAGGGCACCGGGGACGGAACCGTCGTCATCGAGTCCCTGCACGTCCGCGTGGTCAGCTCGGGCGCGCCCCCGGCCTGGAACGCGTACCTGGGGTCGTCGGGCTGCGGCGGAGGCGTGGAGACGAGGTCGTTCGACACGGACCTCGACGCCGGTCACCCCGTCGTCGTGCCGAAGGCCGGCCAGCGCGGTTTCCCCTACAAGGTCAGCCGGTCCGATCCCGAGGTGCTGTACATCACCGCCCGTGCCCGGGCCCACGATGTGAACTGGTACGTGGAGCTGCAGTGGTCCAGCGGCGGCCGTCAGGGAACCACACGGATCGACGACCACGGAAAACCGTTCCGCACCAGCGGCAGCCAGGGCCGGCCCGTCTACGAGCACCTGGTCGGCGGCACCGAATGGTTCAGCGTGGCGGAGAACTGATCTCCAGGATCCCGACACCGGGCCGAGTGAGGATCTCCCGCACCTGCCGGGCACGCTCGTGGACGCGGTCGTCGACCGGTACCCGGCCGAAGAGCAGAAGCATGTCCTCGACGCCCTGTGAGCGGTCGGCGGCGGAGCACACTCCCGACTGCGACGTGCCCCGTCGCAATCAGCGCCTTCACGTCCGTGGCCGGCGTTGTGACCGGTGGTCGGCCCACTCGCATGGAGCGGATGCCTTCTGAATGCAGCCCATGCTCGAACAAACCCCCCTCCCTCGGAGCTCCGCTCGCCGAAGCCGAGGTGCTCGCTCTGACGGGTGCGGATGCCACGACGGTCGAGAGCCACGTCCTCTCCGGCACGGAGGTGCTGGCCGGCCCGGAGGGGGCGGTGTTCATCGTGGAGGCAGGGGATCAGCCGGGCCGGAGCGGGGTCTGGAACGCCGACGGGATACGGCTCATCGGCCCCGCATCGGAACCGGTCATCGCGTTGCTCCGGTGGAACCCGGGGCGCGGGGAACACCCTCCCCTGCATTTCGCCGTGCGCACGCCGCAGGACACCCTGTATCTCGGCAAGGGATAAGCGGGTCAGTACGGAAGGCTTGACGGCGCGTCCATCGATGCCCGAATCCGCCCCCTCACCAGCCTGCCCCGCTTTCTCCTCGACCGTGCCCGCCCGCCCCTGCCGCCCGATGCCAGGAGAAGGTGGCGGTCACCGGCGGGTACGGTTCTCGGCCCGCCCCAGCGCGGCGTACGCGCGGGTGGCCGGTACGGGCAGCGCACCCCACGCCGCAGAAGCGGTGGTGGTCCCGGTCCATGTGTCGAGCCCGCAGGTCGGGGCCTTTGCCGCGCGGGATCTGAGTACGGGGCTGAGTACGCTCACTCATGCTCCGCGGCATGACGCGCGCCACACTCCACGGCATGACCCACCTACCGCCACCGGCCGAGGAGTTGCGGCTCATCGACGCGGAGTTGTGGCAACTCGACGCCCGCCGGGCCCAGTTGCTGGCCCGCCGTGCCCAGCTGATCGGTCTCCTCCAGCCGGCCCTTCCGCCCGCTCCACCGGTACCGCGGCGGCCCGAGACCACCGCGCCCCGTGTGCAGAACGTGCTCCTCGTCCTCGGCGGCGTCCTGCTGACCGTCGCCGCGATCGCGTTCACCCTGGTCAGCTGGGGGCACCTGGGGATCGCCGGGCGGTCCGTGGTGCTCGCCACGGTGACGGTGGCGGTGCTCGGCGCTCCCGTGCCCCTGCTGAAGCGCGGGCTGCGCTCGACGGCGGAGGCGCTGGCGGGCCTCGGTCTGGCGCTGACGGTGCTCGACGCGTACGCGCTGCACGAGGTCGCGCTGACGGCCGCCGACGGCACGGGGTACGCGGCCGTCGCGGCGGCGCTTCTGGCCGGGGTGTGGTGGGGGTACGGCAGGGGACTCGGTTCCCTGCGCATCCCCTTCCCCGCGGCACTGGCCGCCGCCCAGTTCCCCCTGCTGCTGTGGGCGGTGGCAGCCGACGCGGGCCCGTACGCGATCACGGCCGCGCTGTTGCTGACGGCCGCGTTCGACACGGTCGTCGCGCTCCGGACGTCCGCGAGGCCCCTGCGCATCGCCGCCGCCGTCGGCGCGTACGGCACGGGCGGCTGGGGCGTGGCGGCGGCCTGCGTGCTCTCCTTGGAGGCCGACGGCCCGAGTGCCGTCGCCCGTGCGGCGGCGCTGCTCGCCCTTGCGGCGGCGATCGCGCTGTACGCCGCATGGCGCGCCCCGCAGCAGGGCTTTGCCACCGGCGCCGCAGTGGCGGGCGGGCTGCTCCTGGTCGCGGCGCTCGGCGGCGTCCCGCGCGCGTCGCTGCCCGGGGTGTGGACGGTGCCCGGCTATCTGGCCTGCGGGGTCGGGCTGCTGTGGGCCGTCCGCGCTCCGCTCCCCGAACCCGTGCGGCGCGGTGTCGCCCGGGCGTCGGCCTCCGTCCAGGCCCTGGCGGTGGTGTGGGCACTGCCCCTGGTCGTCGTGGCGCTGCTGGGGCCGGTCGGGTGGACGGGGCGGGTCTGGTCCGGGGCGCCGTCGGACCTGCGCGCCGCGGTGACGGTCTGGGCGCCCTGGCCGGCGGACGCGGCGGCCGCGCCGCTGGTGCTCGCGGTCGTCGCGGCGGTTCTGGCCGGGGCGGCCCGCGCCACCACGGCCCGGCGCGACCAGGCTGCGGCCGGTTCCGTGGTCCTGGTCTGGGCGAGTGCGATCGTCTTCCCGGTCGCATGGCGACTCCCATACACGGCAGGGCTGTTCGCGCAGGGGTTGACGGTTGTGGCGGCGCTGGCCGTGGCGGTGTACGCGCGTCGGACGCCGACGTCCCGCACCGCCGTCCTCCTCTCCCTGCTCACCGCGGCCGGCCTCGCGCTCCTCTCCCTCGCCTCCCAGGGCGCGACCCTGGCCGTGCTCGCCGCGCTGACGGGGATCTTCGCGGTGGCCGCCGCACACCGGCGTCTGACCGCCGTCTGCGCGAGCGCGTCCCTGGCCGGTGCGGCGGGTCTGGTGTGTGCGGTGGGCGCCGCCGCGGGCCGGCCGTCCGCGCACACGGCGCTGCTGGTCCTGATCGTCCCGGCCGCCGCGGCCCTGCTCGCGGCGCGAGTCCCGCGGGCCGCGGTTCCGGTCGAGGCCACGGGCGCCGTCGCGGGGCTCCTGGCCATCGGGCTGGCCGTCACCGACGCACCCGTGCTGGCCCTCGTCCTGGCCCTGTGCGGGGTGATCGCCGCGGGCACCGCCGTGCGCGCGGACCGCCGGCAGGCCGGGTACGCGGCCGCCGCGCTGTTCGTGTCGGCCACCTGGGTGCGGCTCGGGTCGTGGGACGTGGGCATCCCGGAGGCGTACACCCTGCCGGTGACCGTCCCGGCGCTGGTCGTGGGCTTCGTCCGGCGCCGCCGGGACCCCGAGGCCTCGTCGTGGACGGCGTACGGTCCCGGGCTCTCGGTGACGCTCGTGCCGAGCCTGTTCGCGGCGTGGACCGACGCGGACTGGCCGCGCCCCCTGCTGCTCGGCGCGGCGGCCCTCGTCCTCACCCTGCTGGGCGCCCGCCACCGGCTCCAGGCGCCGCTCGTCCTCGGCGGGAGCGTGCTCGTGCTGGACGCGCTGCACCAACTCGCCCCCTACCTGATGCCGTTGGCGGGCGCGCTCCCCCGCTGGCTGCCCCCCGCGCTCGCCGGGCTGCTGCTGCTCGTGCTGGGCGCGACGTACGAGCAGCGGATCCGGGACGCCCGGCGGGTACGGGAGGTGCTGGGACGTATGCGCTGAGGGACGGCCACGGCATCCGGACGGCGAGCGGCGATGCCGAAGCAGGCCGGTGTCGCCGGGGATCTTGGCCCTGACCCTGATCGTCTTCAGCGCCTTGACGTACGCGTTCCAGGGCCGGCTCTCCACGGCCCGACGCCGAGGCCGATGCTCCGTCGGGCCTTCGAGGGCGAACCCCCCGGCGCCGGGCCGGAGACTTCCGGCCGGCCGCGGCAACCACCGGATCCGGTCGGGCTCCGCGCACTTCTGGCGATCCGCCCTCGCCGACCGGGCCAGGACCGCTCACGAAGGCCGACGCCCACTGCGGTCAGGTTCCACGACCTCCGCCGCACCGGGCACCCGCTGTCCACATGGGTCCGGTGCGGCCCTCGAGGACACCATGGTCCGCGCCGGGCAGTCCTCCGAGAAGGCCGCGTTGATCCCTCAGCACTCCGGCGAGGAGCGGCAGGAAGAGGCCGCCACCGGCCTCGACGCCACCGCCCGGAGGGGGCCCGGGGCCGCCGCCCGGTCCCCTCCGTACTGCTCGGCGTCGCCGCGCAGCAGACGGGCCGGTGCGCCGGTGTCGATCAGGAACTGAGCGGCGTTCACCGTCTTCTTCTTGGTGCCGGTGCCGGTGCCGGTGCCGGTGCCGGTGCCGAGGGCCTGGGCCGCGTCCTCCGTGTCCGGAGTGGACCGACTTTCGGTCTCAAGTGTCGATTTCTGGACGAAAAAGATTCGACTCTTACAGGTGGTGCTGATTTCGATCAACAATGTCTTCAGTCTTGAGGTGTGAGTTATCGCGTGGTACTGCCGAGCGTGCCGCTCACGTTCAGGACCTCGTGGCACGTCGACGCCCGGCGGCCGGTGGCCGGTGTCCCCGGCTTGTCGCAGGTCACTTTGATGGTCACGGTGTCGTTCGCAGGGATCTCGATGGGGGTCACCCAGTGGTAGTCCTGGTTACGGAAGGTCTCCAGCGCGATGGTGGTGATCTTGCGGTTCCCGAAGGAGATCGTCAGCACTCCCTCGTCCCCCTGGAAGTTGGCGACGACGATGTCCGTGACACCGAAAACGCTGTTCGCGGGCACACGGTAGGTACCGGTTTTGGTCTGGCCACCGGCCGTCTGCAGGTCGATGGTCGCCGAGCTCTGCCGGCCGGTGCCGGACGCGGTGCCGCCACCGCCGGGCCCGGACGCGCTGCCGCCACCGCCGGGCCCGGACGCGGTGCCGTCACCGCCCGGCCCGGCCGAGGGCCCGTTCTCCCGGCCGCCGGGCAGGGCACCCGAAGCATCGCCGGAACCGGTGCCCGGAGCCTGCCCGTTCGCCCCCTCGGCGGGTGTGGGGCGCGGCTGAACCGCCTCGGTGGCCGCTTCCTTGGCGGCGCTGCGCACCATCGGCCGGACGAGGGAGAACCAGGCGAGCAGCAGGGCCAGCAGTGCCGCGAGCACCGCGAGCAGCCACTTGGGGAAGATCGGGATCTGGACGAACTCCGCGTCCAGCGGAGTCCGGACGGCGGCCGCTTCGCCTGGTGCCGCCACCTGGTCCCCGGCTTCGGCGGTGTCCACGGTGAACGGCCACACCACCGGAGCGCCGAACCACACGGGTTTGCCCGTACGGACCCGGAGTCCGACCTCGGCCGACTCGCCGGGCTCCAGCTCGCGATCCGCCGGACTGAGGGCGAACTTCAGCTCCTCGCCCGCCTGGCCGGGGGAGAAGGCCACCCGTCTCGGGGCGTTGCCCTGGTTGCGCACCGCCAGCCGGTAGCGGCCGCGCAGCCAGCCTCGCCGGCGCCGCGGAACCAGCTCGGTGTGCAGTTCCCGGAACTCCTCGACGTGCACGGTGGTTTCGAGGACCCGCACCGACTCGGGGTGTTCGGTGGGCAGGACCCGCACGCCGAGGGGGATCTCACCGGCCCGGACCTCCGGAGAGCGCGGCGGATCCAGACGGATCGTCACCGTTTCCGAGGTGCCGGGGTAGAGGGAGACCCGCGGGGGTTCCGCGGTCGCCCAGGAAGCGCAGTCCCCGACGACCTCCAGGCTGTACGCCTCGACGATGTCGCTGTCGTTGCGGACGGTCACACTGGTCGTGGCGGTCTCACCCGGCGCCACCGTCACCGCCGGGATGTCGCGACCGGGCGCACCGGGACCGGGAGAGGCTGCAGAAGGCGTCACAGCACGACGGTAGGACCGCGCCCAGGGGCTCAACGAGGAGCACGAGGGCAACATCCGGGCAGTCGTAGTGCCCGGAAGCAATGACCGACTCCTCCGTGAGGGTGCGGAACGGCGGCATCCCGTCGTTCCGCGCACGTCGCACAGGGGCGGTCGTGCCGCCCCTGTGCCACCCCGCGGACCGATGAGACAGGTAGCTCCCCATGTCCGTCTTGGAAGAAAGAAACCGGACCATGCCCGCCGCCATGACACGTGTGCCCGCCCCGGTCCGTTCCACTGCCGGGACTTCCCGTTCCGACAGCCCGGGCCGGGCGACCGTGGCCGTCTACGCCGCCGATCCGGTCCTGCGCGTCGGCGTCGTCCAGCAGTTGCGCTCGCGCCCCGAGGTCGACCTGCTCGGCGAAGCCGACGCGGAGCGGGCCCAGGCGTCCCTGGTGGTCGTGGACGGCGTCGACGACGACGTGGCCGCCCTGCTGCACCGATTACGGCACAACACCACCACGCGCACGGGCCTCGTGGTCGGCACCCTCGGGACCGGCGCGCTGCAACGCGTCATCGAGTGCGGTGTGGTGGCGGTGCTGCGCCGCACCGAGGCCGACCAGGACCGGCTCCTCCACCTGGTCCTGGCGATAGCCAACGGCGAGGGTGTGCTGCCCGGCGACCTGCTCGGCAAGCTGCTCACGCACGTGGGCGGCCTCCAGCGTTCGGCGCTCGACCCGCGGGGCCTGTCCACGCTGACCACACGCGAGGCGGACATGCTGCGCCTGGTGTCGGAGGGCCTGGACACCGCGGAGATCGCCCGCAAGACCGCGTACTCCGAACGGACCGTCAAGAACGTGCTGCACGAGATCAACACGCGACTGCAGCTGCGCAACCGGGCTCACGCGGTCGGTTACGCGCTGCGCAACGGGCTGATCTGACGACGGCCGGGACCCCGGCACTGCCCGAAAGAGCACTCCGCGTTTCCCCCGGGTACGGCCCCGCCGCCCTGCCGCGCCGCTCGCCGTCGGCGCAGGGTGGCGGGGGCACATCCGGATGCCGCACCAGACTGCGTAGGGGGACTGTGATGAGAACCGCCGGCCCCGGCGGGCGGCGCCGCCTGGGCGGACTCGGCACCTCGTTGCTGCTGCTGATCCCGCTGCTCGGGGTGACGGCGACCTCCGGGCAGAGCAGCGCCGAGCCCGGGCCGCGAGCGGCCGACACCGCGGAGACCCGGATCACCTACGCCGGCACCCGGCACCGCAGTCTCGGCCAGGTCGCCACCAGCACCTCCAGCACACCGCTGTCCGACAAGGGGCCGGTGTTCGACAAGGGGCCGGCCCACTTCGACGTCCAGCCGTCCGCCCTCGACGACACGCTGGTCTTCACGAGCCGCCGCGACGAGCGGGATCCGCAGGTCTACCTGCGGTCCGCCGACGGCTCGGTACTCCGTCTGACCAGGGGCCGGAACGCGGCACACCCCCGGCTGACGCCGGACGGCCGGGCCGTGGTGTTCGACTCGGCCGAACCCGGCGGCCCGGACGGCCGTGACCAGCGCGACCTGTGGCGGGTGCGCACCGACGGCACCGGACTGGAGCGGCTCACCGACACCCCGTCGGACGAGGAGTGGCCGACGGTCTCGCCGGACGGGCTGCGCCTGGCTTACTCCGACGACGCCGACCCGTCGGCCGGACCGCAGATCCACGTGCGGCCCCTGGACGGCGGCACCGCCACCCGGCTCACCGATCCCGCGAACGGCGCGGCCACCGAACCGGTGTGGAACCCGGTCGACGACTCCGAGCACCGGGAGCGGATCGCGTACACCGCCACCCGGGAGGGCAGTACGCCCCAGCTGCGGGTGACCGACGGCAGCACCGACGGGCCGCTGCTCGGGGGCGCCCGGGAGCAGTGGCCCGCGCACGGGGCGACGTGGCTGCCCGGCGGGGACGACATCATGTTCCTGAGCACCGAACAGACCTGTGAGTGCGAAGGTGACTGGAATCACGTGTTCCGGTTGCCCGCGCACTCCGCCGACGTGCCCTCGCTGGTGCTCAGCGAGGACCGGGAGGTCCTCTCGCCCACCTGGCTCGGCTCGCTCGACGGCGGCGGCGCGGTGGTGGAGCGCACCTCGGCGTCCGGCCCGCACACGGTGACGCTGCAGGACGTCCGGACGGACGGGGCCGACCCCCGTGACCTGGGGCTGGAGGTCCTGAAGGAGGACCCGGCGGCCGACACCAACACCGATCCGGCAAAGGACCCGCTGTTCCGGCCCAGGGCCGGCTACGACCCGTGGACCGAGCGGCAGAACTACACGCCCGACGGCCGCCGGATCGTGGTGACCCGCTTCGAGGGCGACCCCGAGGAGCGGATCGAGCGGATCTGGACGGCGGACGCCGACGGCTCGAAAGCGGCACCCATGGAGCTGGAGGGACGTGGCCCGGGGGACTGGGACACCGACCCGGCGCTCTCCCCGGACGGCAAGTACCTCGCCTTCACCCGGACCTCACCGGCACCGCCCGGTGAGACCGTGAGACCCGGCCGCGTCCTCGTCGCGGACGTGGCCAGCGGTGAGATCACCGGCACGGTCACCCTGCCGGACGGCCAGGTCCGGGGCGGCGACGCCCAGCCCACCTGGTCCCCCGACGGCACCACCCTGGCCTTCACCCGCAACCAGGTGATCGACGGAGGCGGTGGCAACAAGCACATCCTGACCGTGCCCGTGGACGACCTGAGCCGACAGCGCAACCTGAGCCGGCAGCACGACCTGAGCGCCCGCGTCTGCCCGGAGGGCTGCGAGGTCATCGACGACAGCCCGGCGTTCTCCCCGGACGGGCGCAGCATCGCCTTCAACCGCAAGAGCGGCGGCGGCCGGATCGACGAACAGAACGGCCTCCTGCTGACGTCCCCGTCGGGCGACGGCTGCCGGGTGCTGCTGCCCGCCGCCGCCCGCGAGCGCGCCGACGCCTGCCACCAGGAGCTCCCGGACACCTCGGCCACCGGCCCGCACCAGCCGCGGGACCCCGCCTGGACGGCCGACGGGACCGGGCTGGTGTTCAGCTCCCGTTCCGGTCTCCCGGTCAACAGCCCGGAGAAGCTGCACCTGCTGGACATCGCGTCCGGCGGGCTCACCCCGCTCACCGCCGACCTGCCGGGCCGGCAGAAGGAACCCGGGGTCCAGCAGTCCGTGGACCTCGCGGTCCGGGCGCCCGGCACCGTCCCGGAGGTCACCGTCGGTGATTCCACCACGGTCCGCGTCGAGGTGGTGAACAACGGTCCCGCCGCCTCCCCCGGGGCCCGGCTGACGGTCGCTCCGCCGCCCGGAGTGGAGGTCACCCGGCTGGCCCGGCCCAAGGGCACCTGTGAGGCCGCCTCCCTCCAGTGCGACGTCGGCGTGGTGCCGCCCGGCACGGCCGTCCCGGTGGACGTCACCCTCACCGGGCTCGTGCCCGGCGACGCACCGGTCGACTGGTCGGTCGCCGGCACCGTCCTGGATCCGCATCCCGACGACAACGCCGGCCGGACCGTGGTGCCGGTGCGCGAGGCCGTACCGCCCCCGCCCATTCCCACGCCGACACCGCCCACGCCGACACCGCCCACGCCGACACCGCCCACGCCGACACTGCCCACGCCGACACCGCCCACGCCGACACTGCCCACACCCGTGCCGCCCAGGCCCCTGCCCCCCACGCCTGAGCCGCCCGCACCCGCGCCGCCCGCACCCGCGCCGCCCGCGCCGCCCGTCGAGATCCCGGAGCCGGACGAGCCCGAGGCCGGGCCCGGGGTGCGCGTCACGGCCCAGCCGAACCCCGGCTACGTCGGCGGGCGCGTCGTGGTGACGTACACCGTGCGCAACGGCCGCAACGCGCTGGCGACCGGACTGCGGCTGCGCATCGGCCTGCCCGCGGGCGTTCCGGACAACGGGCCGCCGCCGGGCTGCGACGCCTCCTGGGTGTGCGCGCTGCCGGACCTGGCGCCGGGCGGGAGCACCGTCGTCCGGGTCGTCCTCAGCCCCGACAAGGCGCTGACCGGCGATGTCACCGGCAACCTCACCACCAGCGGGACGGACGCCGACCCGAGGGACAACACCGCCCGGCAGCGGCTGCGCATCCTCCAGCCGCGCATCGTCGCGGTGCCGGGGATCGGCAAGCCCGGCTTCGTCACCTCCGTGCGCGGCGAGGACTTCCCGCCCGGAGCGCCGGTGCGGTTCACCTGGAAGCCGGGGATCACCGCGGCGGCGGCACCGACCGTGCCGAAGCCGGACGGCACCTTCATCGGCCAGCTGCTCATCCTCGCCAAGGACCAGACCGGGCCGCGCGTCATCACCGCCAGGGGCCCCGGGTTCTCCCCGGTGAAGACGGACTTCCTGGTGGTCAGCGGCACCGTGCAGCCACCCGACGAGGTGACCCGCCGGTGATCCACGAGGTCGACGAGGGACTGCGCCGCCTGCTCGGCGGGTCCGGCCTGGAGGCGTCGGGCGTCGAGGTGGTCTTCGACGCCCCCACCCGGGACTGGGCGGCCCGCCGCAACGCCCCGACGGTCTGCGTCTTCCTGTACGACATCCGCGAGGACACCACCCGGCGCGGCAGCGGCGCCGGGGAGGTGTACGACGCGGACGGGCACGTCGTGGCACGGCGCACCCCGCCGCGCTGGTTCGATCTGACGTACCTGGTCACGGCGTGGGCGAGCCGTCCGCAGGACGAGCACCGGCTGCTCTCGCAGGTGCTCGCCTGCCTGGTGGCCACCGACACGCTGCCCGCGCGGCTGCTCACCGGCACACTCGCCGAACTCGGCCTGACCGTGGGCCTGGACACCGCCGGGGCCGGACTCGACGCACCGGCCGCCTCCGACGTGTGGTCGGCGCTCGGCGGGGAGCTGAAGGCGTCGCTCGGGGTGCGGGTGCGGGCGCCGCTCGCCGGGGTGAGCACGGCCGTCGCGCCGCCGGTCACCGAAGGGCTCGTCGTGCGCTCCGCCACCCGGGGCGAGGACGGGGGAGTCGTGGCGGGACGCCGGCTGCGCTACCCGGAGACGGGGGACGCGGGTGCGGACGGTTTCACCGGCCCGCGTGAGCGCCCGGCCGCCCCGGCCCGGCGCCGCCGCAGGGGGGACCGCCAGCCGTGACGCACACCGCCGAAGCCGCCGAAGCCGCCGAAGCCGCCGTGGCCGCTCGGACCGCTGCTGGGATCACCGCGCGGGCCGTCATTCCGGCCGCCGCTCGGCGCGAGGGCGGGAGGCTGCCCCGGTCCGGCGCCGCCGAAGGGGGGGACCACCGGCCGTGACGCACACCGCCGAAACAGCTGGAGCAGCTGAATCCGTCGGGACCGCCGAAGCCGCCGGGACCGCCGTCCCGGCCGCCGCTCGGCCCGACGCCGGCACCGACGCCGGTGACGCGGAGCACCTCTGGGCGCGGCTCCGCGCGGTCGAGGAGCGGGTGCGGCACGCGGTGGCGGTCCGCCGCGCCGCGGACCCCGACCCCGACGACCCGTACAAGGGCCAGTACCTCACCCCCGAGGCGGCGGCCCGCATCCTGGACGAGCCGGGCGGCCTCGGCCTACCCGCCCCCGAACCGCGACGTCCACCGGCGGACTCCGTCCTCGGCGGCCTCGCCGTGCGGTTCGGTCTGTCCCCGCTCGACCTGGATCTGCTCCTGGTCGCGGTGGCGCCCGACCTGGACGCGCGGTTCGAACGGCTCTACGGCTACCTCAACGACGACCTCACCCGCCGTCGGCCCACGGTCGGACTCGCCCTGGAGCTGTGCGGCCTCGCCGGCGCCTCCCCGGCCCGCTTCCGGCTCGCCCCCGGAAGCCCGCTGGTCGCGGGCGGCCTGGTGGAGGTCACCGAGCCGGAACGGCCGCCGCTGTCACGGGTCCTGGTGGTCCCCGACCGGGTCACCGGGCACCTCCTGGGCAGCGCCCGGCCCGACGCCCGGCTCGCCGGGGTGCTCGGTGAGGCCCGGGAGGACCCGACCGCCGAGGCGGGGGAGGTCCGCCGGACGGCGACCGCCGCCGGGACCGGCGTCGGCCTCGTCCACCTGCGCAGCCGGGGCGGCGACGCCGAAGGGCTGGCCACCGCCGCCCTGCACGCGGCCGGGCTGCGTCCGCTCGTCCTGGACGCGGCGGCGCTCGCCCGGCGCCCGGACGACGTACCGGAGTTCGCCCGGGTGGCCGCGCTGGAAGCCCGCCTGACCGGTGCCGGGGTCGTCCTCGGCCCGTTGGAGGCGCTGCCCGCGGAACCCGCCGCGCGGGCCCGTACGCTCGCGGCGCTCTGTGCGGAGCTGCGGGGGGTTCCCCTGCTCACCTACGGCACCGTCGGCTGGGACCCGGCGTGGGCGGCCGACACCCCCGTCGTCCTGACCGTGCCGGCGCCCTCTCCCGAACGGCAGGCCGCGCGCTGGCGGCACGCCCTGGAGCGGGCCGCCGGTGACAGCTCGGTGGCCGGCGACACCGGGGAGCTCGCCCGGGCGGTCGCCGCGCACCGCCTGGACTCCGGGCAGGTGCGCCGCGCCGCCGACGTGGCGGTGCGCACGGCCGCCCTCGCGGGCCGCCCGGTCCGCCCCGACGACCTGCGTACGGCCGTCCGGGCCCAGAACGGCGCGGGGCTCGACCGGCTCGCCCGGCGGGTGGAGCCGGCGGTCGGCTGGGACGACCTGGTGCTCCCGCCGGCCACCCAGCGGCGGCTGAGCGAACTCGCGCTGCGCGCCCGCCACCGCGAACAGGTGCTCGGGCAGTGGGGGATGCGGCCCGGCGGCGGCCGGGGGCGCGGCGTGATCGCGCTGTTCGCCGGCGAGTCGGGCACCGGCAAGACCATGTCCGCCGAGGTCGTCGCGGCGGACCTGGGCATGGACCTGTACGTGGTGGACCTGTCCACGGTCGTCGACAAGTACGTGGGGGAGACGGAGAAGAACCTGGAGCGGATCTTCACCGAGGCGTCGGCGGTCAACGCGGTGCTGCTCTTCGACGAGGCCGACGCGATCTTCGGCAAGCGCTCGGAGGTGAAGGACGCGCACGACCGGCACGCCAACATCGAGTCGGCGTACCTGCTCCAGCGCATGGAGTCGTTCGACGGGATCGCGGTGCTCACCACCAACCTGCGGGCCAACCTGGACGAGGCGTTCACCCGCCGCCTGGACGTGGTCGCGGACTTCCCGGTGCCCGACTCCGGCGGACGCCTCGCCCTGTGGGAGCGGTGCCTGGGCGACCGGCTGCCCCGCTCCGACGACCTGGACCTCGGCTTCTGCGCGGACCGCTTCGAACTGGCCGGCGGCTCGATCCGGGCCTGCGCGGTGACCGCGGCCTACCTCGCGGCGGAGTCCGGCGGCCCGCTCACCATGCGGCAGGTGGTGACGGCGGTCGCCCAGGAGTACCGCAAGCTCGGACGGCTGGTCCTGGAGAGCGAGTTCGGCCCGTACCTGGCGGAGGCCACCGACGTCTGAGGGGCGGGCGTCGCCGCCGGCCACCTGCGTCAGGCCGCGCTGTTCTGCCTGATCCGCTGCCATTCGTCAGGATGCTGCGACATGATCCACAGAGCCTTCTGGTTTGCGGCCGCGAGATGTGCGACCCGCTGCGGCTGCTTGTCGCGGTACTTGTCGAAGGTCTCGCAGTACCACGCCTTGAACTCAACCTGGTTGACCGTTTCCCCAAGGAACGCGTTGATCTCTCGTACGGCGGCTGCACGACCGTTGCCGAATTCCGCCAGCGGATCGCTCATGTCGACCACACGTTCCCGCTCTTTCGGAGCGTACTTCATCAGTTGGCCGGGAATCGTGCGAAATTCGAACAAGGCGGCGCTCTCCCCGCCGACGGTCGCGTCGTTAATTCCGTGACCCGCCACTTCGTTCCCGTAGATGATGTACTTCATGGCGGCACGCCAGGCTGCCGCATCTCCTGCTGCGGCCGTCTCCCGAAGGAGTTTCTGCGTCGCGCTCTTCTCCTCCGGCCGCAAGGTGTTGAGCATGAGACTGGGCTTGGTCCGCGGCAGGATCCCCCACTGGTTCTTGACCTGCGGGTCGGTCAACCCCGTGACCTGCTGAGCGTTCTCGGGCTCGTATCCGTCCATGGGCAGGGAGAACCGGACGATCAACTCTGCCGTGAACCGGATGATGGAGGCGAGGTACGCGTACGCGTTCGCCACGTTGTCGGGGTTCTGCAGGGACGGCTCCCCGTCCTGGAGCCGTTGCAGGGCATACTCCTTGAGCTCCGGCCGGTACCAAGGCGCGCTCTCCAACAGTTTCAGCTCCTCCGTGGCACCCGTGCCGAACTCCTTCGCCTTGACCCCCATCGTGGCCTGCTGCCCGCCGGCCGGCATGGAGACCGAGGGCGGCGCGTCGGCATGCGAGCCGTTCCCAGTCGCGAGGACGTGGTCCCGCACCGTTACCTCCAGCTTGAACCGGTTGTCCGCACTGGTCGCCGACTCCAGCGGCTGATGATTGTGCGTACCGAGACGGGTTCTGAAGTGATCGAGGAGGAACTGCACGGCGAGTTCCCTGTCGGCGGTCTGTGCGTCGTCGCCGATGGCCGAGGGGTAGGTGACCAGCTCGACCGTGTGCACGTTCCAGTTTCCCCGCACGGCCTCTGCATCGGGCAGCGGGTTCCGGTACGAGCCCTGGAGCATGTCCTTGGTGACCATCACCAGGGGATCACCCGTGGCTACCGATTTCACGTAGGCGAAAGTCCGGCTGGCGGACGCGGGAAGAGCACAGACGAATCCACCGAGTTCGCTCTCCACACCGATGGAGGGGCCCGCAAAGCTCTTGCCGAATTCCGGTGCGGCGTCGGCACGCTGAACCGTTCCGTCCGGTGCCGCCGATCCCGGCAGCCCGCGAAGGGCCGCCTCCCTCGGTCCGGTCGGTGCGCGCATCACCCGGACGGCGTTGGCCTCCGCCTCACGCTCGAAGCGGTCGGAGGGATCGGAGATCCGCAGCCCGTCGCCGCGGTCGGTGCCCAGGACCGGGCCCTGGCGCTGCTGGACGACATGGGTGAGTTCGTGGGCGAGGGTGTGTCTGTCGCCGCCGCCGTCGCCGAGGACGACATGGCTGCCGGAGGTGTAGGCCCGCGCTCCGATGGCGCGGGCCGAGCGGGCGGCGGACGCGCCGGTGTGCAGTCGTACGTCGGAGAAGTCCGTGCCGAAGCGGGACTCCATGTCCTGGCGTACCGGTGCCGCAAGGGGTTTGCCCGCCGAGCGGAGGACCTCGTGCACGCCGGGGTCCGGCTGCTCCTGGGCGGGGGCGGGACGGGCGCGACGGGCGATCATGCCGGTCACGGCGGCGTTGCCCGCGCCGCGCTGCACCGCGCGGAGCGCCTCGGCGGTGAGCGGGGGCGGTACGGCGGCGCCGCCCGAGGGCGTCTCCCGGCGGGCGGCGGCCGGGCCGCGTGCCGTCCGCTCGTTCTCGGTCTGCTCGGCGCGCGACCTGGACGTCTGCATCTGCTGCCTCCTCGCCGGCGCACCCTGCTGCGGACCCAGTGGACTGCGCGGGCGAGCGGGGCGTCCAGGTCCGTACGGGCAGAACGAGGGCAGGTCCGGGTGGCGGCCCGACGGTCGGCGCGGGCGTGGAAAGGCAGCGGTCCTGCCCCCGGCCGGGTCCCCGCGTCCCTGTTCGCCCCGGTGGGCCGCCGCGCAGACTCGGCCTGGACACAGGTGACCCGCAAGGACGTGAAGGAGCAGGCATGCCGACGTACCTCACCCCGGGCGTGTACGTGGAGGAGGTGCAGTCCGGTGCCCGACCGATCGAAGGGGTCGGCACCGCCGTCGCCGCGTTCGTGGGGTTCGCCCAGCGCGGCCCGTTCCACGCGCCGACGCTGGTGACCAACTGGGAGCAGTACACCCAGCAGTTCGGCGGCTTCACCGAGGGCACCTACCTGGCCCACGCGGTCTACGGGTACTTCGCCAACGGCGGCGGCGCCGCGTACGTGGTGCGGATCGGCGGCTCCGCCGAGGACGCCTCCGCCCCGGCGGCCGACGGCGCCCGGCGGCCGGAGACCCGGGCCGCGGAGCCGGTCGAACTCGGCGGCTTCCTGGTCGCGGCCAGGCCGGGTGCGACCGGGGTGTCGGTGGAGGTCGCCGACGCGGACGGCGAGAACCCGCCGGAGGACCGCTTCAAGGTCCTGGTCCACCAGGGCGGCCAGGTGGTGGAGACGTACGAGGCCTCCACCCGCAAGAACGTCAAGGGGTACCTGGTCAACCAGGCCCGCACCTCCCGGCTGATCGAGGTCACCGAACTGCGGGGCGCCAGCCAGAGCAGGCCCGCCGGCCAGACGGTGGCGCTGCCCGACGCCCCGGCCGCACCCACCGCGCCGGCCGCGACCGGTTCCGGGGAGGTGGCCCGGCTCGACCCGGCCGAGTACGTCGGCGACGCCGCGGCCCGCACCGGGTTCGGCGGACTGGAGAGCATCGACGAGATCACCATGGTCGCGGTGCCGGACCTGATGAGCGCCCACCGGCGCGGCGACATCGACGCCGAGGGCGTCCGCACCGTCCAGCTCGCCGTCATCTCGCACTGCGAGCAGATGGGCGACCGGGTGGCCGTCCTGGACACCCCGCCCGGGTTCTCCGCCCAGCAGGTGCGGACCTGGCGCAACGACGAGGCGGGCTACGACTCCCGGTACGCCACCCTCTACTACCCGTGGGTGCGGGTCTTCGACCCGGCCACCGGACGCAACACCACCGTCCCGCCGAGCGGGCACGTCGCCGGTGTGTGGGCGCGCAGCGACGCCGAGCGCGGTGTGCACAAGGCACCCGCCAACGAAGTGATCCGCGGCGCGGTGGACCTGGAACTCCGGCTCAGCAAGGGCGAACAGGACCTGCTGAACCCGATCGGCGTGAACTGCGTCCGGGCCTTCCCCGGCCGGGGCATCCGGGTGTGGGGCGCCCGTACCCTCTCCTCCGACCCGGCCTGGCGCTACCTGAACGTGCGCCGCTTGTTCAACTACCTGGAGGAGTCGATCCTCCTGGGCACGCAGTGGGTGGTCTTCGAGCCGAACGACGACCGGCTCTGGTCGAGCATCCGGCGCAACGTCACGGCGTTCCTCACCGAGGAGTGGCGCCGGGGCGCGCTGTTCGGCCGTACCGCCGAGGAGGCGTTCTACGTGAAGTGCGACCGGGACAACAACCCGCAGGAGTCCATCGACCAGGGCCGGGTCGTCTGCGAGATCGGTGTCTCGCCGGTCAAGCCCGCGGAGTTCGTGGTGTTCCGGCTGGCCCAGTTCTCCGACAGCACCAGCCTCATCGACGAATGACCCGCGGGTCCACAAGGAAAGGTGACGGACAGTCATGGCAGAGGGCGATGCTCTTTCCACCCACGTCTTCGGCGTGCAGCTCGGCGGCTACCTGGTCGAATCGATCCAGGAGATCAGCGGCCTGACCGTCGAGGAGGAGGTCGTCGAGGTCCGCCAGGTCAGCGCGGAGGGCAAGCAGATCATCCGCAAGCAGCCCGGCGCCCGGCAGGCCGGCGAGGTCACGATCACCCGGGGACTCGACAAGAGCAGCGAGTTCACCAAGTGGATCAAGGAGACCCTGAACAAGGGCGCCGTGGAGGCCGCACGGCAGAACCTCACCATCGAGATCAAGGACTCCGAGGGCACCACGGTCCGCCGCATCCAGCTGATGCAGGGCTGGGCCTCCAAGTGGGAGGGGCCGTCCCTCAAGGCGGGCGAGTCCTCCGCGGCCACGGAGACCGTCACCATCGTGTTCGAGGAGATCGTCGTCGAATGAGACGTCGTACGGTCACGGCGGGCAACCTGGAGGAGATCCTCCAGGTGACGGCACCCGCCCCGGCGCCGGAGCAGGCGGCGGCACCCCCTGCCGCCCCGGCGCCCGCGCCCCGGGAGCACCACGGGCTGCGCACGGAGTTCGAGTTCGAGCTGCCGCGCGGGTACGTGGACGAGGCGGGCTCCGTGCACCGGCACGGCGCGATGCGCCTGGCCACCGCCCGGGACGAGCTGCGGCCCCAGATCGACCTGCGGGTCAAGGAGAACCCGGCGTACCTGAGCGTGGTGCTGCTGAGCCAGGTGATCACCCGGATCGGCACGATCACCGATGTGCACGCCGGGATCGTGGAGCGGATGTACGCCACCGACGTCGCCTTCCTCCAGGACTTCTACCGCCGCGTCAACAGCGAGGGCCACACCCGCGCGGCGGTGACGTGCCCGCACTGCGAGGGCGGCTTCGAGGTCGACCTCTCGGGTGGGCGCCTGGGGGAATCGTGACGTACGCCCTTCCCCGGCTCCGGGAGGAGATCGCGTACGTCGCCTACCACTTCCACTGGCCGCGCGAGGAGATCCTCGACCTGACCCACGGCGAACGCGGGCAGTGGGTGGCCGAGATCGCCCGTATCAACACCCGTATGAACGAAGGCGGTTGAGGGAATGGCATGGCGGGACAGGCTGCGCCGCCGGGCCGCCGGGCCGGACACCGCGGACCGTCCGGGGCGTTCCGGGCGCACGGAGCGCTCCGGCGCCGGAGCGGACGGTCCGTCCGGCGACGGCCCGGACCGGAGCGCGCCCGGCGACGGCCCGGACCGGAGCGCGCCCGGCGACCGGGGGCCGTCCGTGTCCGGCGGCGCGGGTCCCTCCGTGCCCGGCGACTGGGACGGCGGCTGGCGCCGGACCGCGCCGCTGGAACTCACCGTGGCCCGCGCCCCGATCGGCGTCAGCGACGGCCTCGCCTTCCGCGACGGCCTCGCCGCCTGGCAGAACCCGGCGTTCGACGCCGGCCTGGGCCACAGCCTGCTGCCCACCGCCCCGGCCGGGCTGATGCGGGGCGTCACCGGCCCGGCCGTCCCGCGGACCGACCGGGCCGGCGGGGGGCCGCTGCTGCTCCGGGCGGTCCGGCCGGAGGGGGCGGACGGGGCGGACGGGGCGCAGGGCGATGCGTCGGACACCGGGAACCCGGAGGGCGCGGGCCGGCCACCGACCGCCCGGACGGCGCCGGTTGCGCGTCGGGCGGGTCCGGGGAAGCGGTCCGGTGCGTCGGGCTCCGGTTCGGGCCCGTCCGGTACGACGCCGGTCGGCACGATGTCCTCCGGTACGAGGCCGGACGGCACGACGTCCCCCGGCACGACGTCCTCCGGCACGACGTCCTCCGGTACGACGTCCTCCGGTACGACGCCGGCCGGCACGGGCACGTCCGGGTCGGCTTCGTCCGGCTCGGCGCCGTACGCCGTGCGGCCTTCCCGGAGCGGCCCACGTGGCACGGGAGCGGTCGGCGCGGGCTCCGGGGCCGGGCCTGTGGTCGCGCGTTCCGGTGACGACGGCGCTGCGGGGGCGGGGCGTTCGGGCGAGGCCCCGCCGACCCGTGGCATCACGTCCGCGGATTCCCCCGCCGCGCTCTCCTCGAAGCCTTCCTCCGTTTCCTCCGTTTCCTCCGTCCAACGGGCCGCACAGCCGGAGGCCGGCCCGGTGGTCACCCCCGCCGACACCGGCCGACAGTCGGCGGCTGCGGAGATTCCGCTGGTACGGCGTGTGTCGGTGGTCCCGGGTGCGGACGCCGGCGGTGGCGTGGCCCGGCCCGCTTCCGGCGGGCCCGCTGTGAAGGCGCGGTCCGGCGCGCCTGGGCCCGCTTCCGGGCCCGCCTCCGGGCGTGCGTCCCGGTCGCAGGCCGGTTCCGGGAGCCGGACGCCGGCCGACCCGGCCGTGCAGCGTGCCGCAACGGGGACGACAGGGACACCGGCCGCCCGGGGAGGCCGGCCGACGGAGGAGCCACGTGCGGCCCGTGCCCCTGGTGCAGAGGCGTCCCGTCCGGCCGTCCCGCTCCGCCCGGTGGGGCCTCGCCTGACCGTCGCGCGGCGCCAGGCCGGACCCGTGCGCCGGGTTCCCGCCGTGCGGCCCGCCGCCGCCCCGCCGCCCGGCAAGGACGCAGCCCCTGAGGCACGCGGCCCCGCCTCCTCCACGAGCGCACCGGCGGTGCCGGAGGAGCGCTCCACCGCGCCCGCACAGCGCTCCGTCACGCGCGCGGGAAGCCGCACGACGCTCGGTGCCCCGCTGAGCGGACTGCCTTCCACGGCCGCCCCGTCGGCGGGGAGCGCTCCCGCCCCGTCCTCCGGTCCCGGCGCCGGCCCCGTGCTGCCCGTCGTCCAGCGCCAGGCGGAGGGCGCGGCCGACGGCACCCCGGGCCCGTACGCCGCCGGCGCGAAGGGAACGGCCGGCGGCGCCCCGGAAGACTCCGCCGCACCGGCCGACGCCCCGCGCCGCACCTCCGGCCGCCCCGGGGCACGCGCGCGCGGCGGTCTGGGTGCGCCGCTGTCCGCCCTGCCGCCGAGCGCCGACCTGCCGGGCTCCGCCGCGTCCGGCGCCCGCGCCTCCCGTCCGGCGCCCGGCCAGGACATCCAGCGCGCTCCGGTACGCCAGGACCGGAGGTCCGGAGCCGCGCCGGTACCGCCCACCGCGGAGCGCACCCCGGCACCCACCGGAACCGCATCGCGTACCGCGTCCCTCGCGCCGGGAGGGGCCGGAGCGGACGCGCCCCTGCTGGGGGCGGGCGACGGCCGGCGCCGCCCCGTGGACCACTCCGCCACCGGGGGCACCACTTCGCCCGGCCCCACGGACCACGCGAACAGGTCCGCCACGCCGCTGGTGGTGCCGTCCCCGGCCGCCGCACCCCACCGAACGGCACCGGAGGGCACCGCGGACACGGACGCTCCGGCCGGGGAAGCGCGACGACCCGGCACGACGTCCGGCCCGCCGGGCCCCGGCGGGCAACGGCCCCAAGCTCCCGCAGCTCCCGATGCTCCGGGCCCGGTCGTCGTCGCCCGGGCCGTGGCCGCGGACGCCGGAGGCGTCCCGACCCCCGGCACAGCAGGCCGGCACCCGCTGCCGGCGACCCGCTCCGCGACGCCCTACGCTCCGACGGCAACCCGTACCCTCTCGCTGCTCGCCCTGCGCCCGCTCAGCCTCAACACCCGGACGGGGGAAGGAATGGCACCGCCTGCCGGCTCCGGCCCGGCCGACCGCCCCGTCGTGGCGGCACGCTGGCCCGGGGCCGCTCCGGCCGCCGTCCGGAGCGACCCCAGGCCACCCACCGGGGCCCCCGCGCGGTCGGCACCGGGCCCGTCCGCGCTCCCCCCGGCGGCGCCGCAGGTCCAGCGGGCCACGACCGCGCCCCGGGGACCGCGGGGCCCGGACGGACGGGGGGCCGGCTCCCCGGGCTCCGTCCGGCGCGTACCGGTCGTCCGCCCTGCGCCGCCCCACCGGGGGACGTTCGACGCGGCCGCCCGGACCCCCGCCCCACCGGCGCGGCCTCTGCCGGTCACCTCCGCCCGGACGCCACCGCTCACGGACCGTCCGCCGGCCGCCCCGGCCCCGGCCCCGGCGAGAACCATCCCCGTGGTCCGGCCGGCGACCGGCACCCCGGGACCCGGCCCGGCAGCGGACAGCGGGATCGGCCGGGCGACGAGCGGCCGGACCGGCCCGGCGGCACTCCGGGTCCAGCGCGACGCCACCGGCACCGCCACCGCCACCGGCACCGGCGTCGCGGCTGTGCCCGGGGAGGTGCCGGTCCAGCCGGAGCCCGCGCGCGGCCGGCCGCGGTCGGCCTCCGCGCCGGCCTCCCCCGGCAGGGGCGCGGACCGGCACGCCGGGACACCGCAGGACCCCGGCGTCGACCTGGACGACCTGGCGCGCCGCCTGCTCGACCCGATGGCCCGGCTCCTGCGCACCGAGCTGCGGCGCGGCCGGGAACGGACCGGCCGCCCCTACGACGGACGCCGCTGAGGGCGCGGCACGGAACGGATGACGGACGCATGACCGACAGCATCTTCGCGACGAGCGTGTTCTTCCGGCTCGCGATCGGCGGCAACGACCTGGGTGCCTTCCACACCTGTTCCGGCATGGGCGCCGAGGTCGAGATGGAGAGCTACCAGGAGGGCGGCAACAACGGTTTCACCTGGCACCTGCCCGGGCGCGTGACCTGGTCGAACATCACGCTCACCCGGCCCGTCACCGCTGACACGGCGAAGATCGCCCGCTGGCTCGACGAGACGCTGCGGCGGGTGGAGCCCAAGGAGGGCGAGATCGTGGCGCTGAAACCGGACCTGACCCCGATCATCAGCTGGCAGGTGTTCGGGATCGTCCCGGTGCGCTGGCAGGGGCCGTCCTTCGACCCCGCCGAATCGGCGGCCGCGGTGGAGAGCCTGGAGATCGCCCATGAGGGACTGCGTCCCTTCTGAATCACCCTCGTGAACCCCTCTTCACAAGGCCGTTCCCCCTCGGAAAGGAAGTCCCGGCATGTCCCCAGCGGTCCGCTCCAGCCGTGCCCGGGCCCAGCTGACCCTGAAGGAGCCCCCCGCTTCGGTCGGTGCGAAGCCCGGCGGGACGGTCGCGCGGCTGGACCTCCAGTTCAACCCCTCCACCCTGGAGCTGCGCAAGACCACCGAGTGGCGGCGCTCCCCGTCCCGGATGGCGGGACAGTCGGCGCTGCCCGAGTTCGTCGGCAGCGGCCCGCGCACCCTGAGCCTCGACGTGTTCCTGGACGCCACCGCCACCCATGACGACTCCGTGGAGCAGGCGGTGGAGAAGCTGATGAAGGCGTGTGTGCCGACCCCGGCCAGCCTGGGCCGCAAGAAGCCGGCCAGCCCGTGGGTGCGGTTCGAGTGGGGCACCGCGCGGACCACCTCGTTCGACGGGGTGCTCTCCAGCCTGTCGGTGACGTACACGCTGTTCGACGTGGACGGCACGCCGCTGCGGGCCACCTGCGCGCTGTCGATCGAAGAAGCGAGCGTCGACCCGCCGGGCCAGAACCCGACGTCCGGCGCGCGCACCGCCCGCCGTACGCACACCGTGGTGGCGGGCGACAGCCTGCCCCTGCTGGCCTGGCGGGAGTACGGCGACCCGACGGCCTGGCGGGTCGTCGCGGAGGCGAACGACATCGACGACCCGATGGCGCTCGTACCCGGCACCGAACTGGTGGTGCCCGGGCTGCGCGACGCCGGCGCAGAGGAGGAGCGGTGAGCACGACCGAGGCACAGGGGGGCCGGTCGTTCGCGGCGGACCCCGTCGTGGAGACGCCCGAGGAACTCCCGCAGGTCTGGGCCGCCCAGCTGGTGAGCTGCGTGGTGGACGAGAACGTGGGCCTGCCGGACGCGGCGGTGCTCACCTTCCGCGACCCCGACCACGAGTTCCTCCAGGCGGCCGGCATCACCCTCGGCACCCCGCTCAAGGTGTCGGTGGTGACCGTGTCCGGGCAGGCGCGGGAGCGGCTGTTCACCGGCGAGGTGACGGCCCTGGAAGTGGACCGGGACCGCACCGGCTCGTTCACGGTGGTGCGTGCCTACTCCAAGGCGCACCGCCTCCAGCGCGGCCGGAAGGTGGTGGCGTACCGGAACATGACGGCGGCGGCCATCGTCCGCAAGGTGGCCGCCGGGGCCGGGCTGGCCTGCGGCACCGTGCAGGCCGCGCCGGTCACCTATGGGCAGCTGTCCCAGGCGAACGTGTCCGACTGGGACTTCCTGCAGTTCCTGGCGGCCGAGAGCGGCGCGCAGGTGCGCGTCGACGACCAGGGGCTGCTCCAGTTCACCAGGCCGCGGAAGGCGTCCGGCGCACCCGCACCGTCGACCCCGGCCACCCGGAACCCGATGGTGCTGGAGTACGGGCGGAACCTGCTGGCACTGCGGGCCTCGCTGTCGACCGCGGACGGCGCGTCGTCGGTGGAGGTGCGCGGCTGGGACGTCACCACGAAGCGGCCGCTGGTGGCCCGGCAGCCCTCGGTGGAGAGTGAGACGGTGGTGCCGGGTCTGAGCCCGGCGTTCGCCGCCCGGTTCGGCACGTCCTCGAAGCTGACCGTCACCGACACCCCGTACCGCACCCAGGCCGAGACGACGGCGGTCGCGGACGCGACGGCCGCCCAGGTCAGCGCGGGCTTCGGGGAGCTGGAGGCGGTGGCCGAGGGCAACCCCCGGCTGCGGGCGGGCAAGCCCGTGGCGCTCGGCAACGTCGGGCAGGCGTTCTCCGGCAAGTACACGGCCACGGCGGTGCAGCACGTCCTCGAGCCGCAGGGCGGGTACCGGACGACGGTGTGGGTGAGCGCCAGCCCGGACCGTTCCCTGACCGGTCTGGTGACCGGCGCCAACGCGCCGTCCCGGGGCCCGCGCATGCCGGGTCTGGCGATCGGCGTCGTCACGGACGTGCGCGAGCCGGGCGGCGCCCAGCGCGGTGCGGTGCGGCTGAAGTTCCCCTGGCTGGACGACACGTACGTCACCGACTGGGTGCGCACCGTCCAGTGGGGCGGCAAGGGCGGCGGGGGCGTGGTGAGCCCGGAGGTCAACGACGAGGTCCTGGTCGGGTTCGAACAGGGCCTGCTGGACAGCCCGTACGTCATCGGAGGGCTCTACAACGGCGTGGACGAGCCGTCGCCCCACGACGTGCCGCTGGTCGACGGCACCAGCGGGAAGGTCAACCGCCGCTCGGTGGTGTCGCGTTCGGGGCACCGGGTGGAACTCCTGGACGCGCGGGCGCCGGGCCCGTCCGGGGTACGGCTCATGACCGGTGACGAACGCCTCGAAGTACGCCTCGACGACCGGCGGGACCGGATCGAGCTGACGGTGTACGCCGGGCGGGGCCGCCCCCTCACCTCCGTCCTGCTCGACCAGGACGGCATCACGCTGGACGCGGGGAGCGGCGACGTGCGGGTGAAGGGCCGGCAGGTGGACATCGACGGCACGGCCGGGGTGAACATCGGCGGCCGTTCGGTGAACGTCACCGGCCGGTCGGACGTCACCGTCGACGGCGGCCTGCTGGGCGTCCTCAAGGCCCGGCTCGTCCGGATCAACTGACGCCCGGCCCGTGCCCACCCCGCCCCCGTGCCCGTCCCCGCCGTCCCGCCCCTGTCCGACGACCTTCCGCAAGGAGCCCGCATGCCGGCCGCAGCCCGTACCGGTGACCCCACCCAGCACGGCGGTGTGATCGCCACCCCGCCCCCCGGCGCCGCCGCGGCGGTGGCGCGCGTGCTGATCGGCGGTCGCCCCGCCGCCGTCGTGGGGAGCCTGCACACCTGCCCGATGCCCCCGCACGCGGTCCTGGGACCGGCCAACGTGATCATGCCCGATCCGGCCGCGCTCGCCGCGGGCGCCGTCCTCATCGGCGGGTTGCCGGCCGCGCGGGCGCGCGACCGGACCACGTGCGGCGCGACGGTCCTGACCGGCGCCCCCGACGTCCTGATCGGCGGTGTGTGATGAGCGAGCGCTTCATCGGGCGGGGCTGGGCGTTCCCGCTGCGGGTCGGGCCGACCGGGGGGATCGCCATGGTCGAGCGGGAGCGGGAGATCGAGGAGGCGATCCGCCTGGTGCTGGGCACCGCGCCCGGCGAACGCCCCATGCGCCCCGAGTTCGGCTGCGGCATCCACGACTACGTCTTCGCCCCCGGCGACGGCGCCACCGCCGGGCGCGTCGCGCAGCAGGTGCGCGAGGCCCTCGAACGGTGGGAGCCGCGCATCGCGGTGGACGACGTGCTGGTCGCCTTCGACGCCGTCGAGGCGGGCACCCTCTACCTCGACGTGCACTACACCGTGCGTTCCACCAACGACCGGCGCAACCTGGTCTTTCCCTTCTACACGATCCCCTCCGAGGAGGGGCTCGAGGAACGGGGCACCGACTGATGTCCCTGCCTTCCCCCAACCTGGACGACCGGCGGTTCCAGCAGCTCGTCGACGAGGCGAAGCGGTACGTGCAGCAGCGCGCCCCGGAGTGGACCGACCACAACGTCTCCGACCCGGGGGTCACCCTGATCGAGACGTTCGCCTACCTCGTGGACCAGTTGCTGTACCGGCTGAACCGGGTCCCGGACAAGAACTACACCGCGTTCCTCGGCCTGCTCGGCATCCGCCTGTTCCCGCCGGGCGCGGCCGTGGCCGAGGTCGACTTCTGGCTGTCGGCGCCGCAGCCCGACACGGTGGCCCTGCCCGCGGGCACCGAGGTGACCACCGCGCGCGGTGAGACCGAGGAGGCCGTGGTGTTCACGACCACGGACGAACTGCGCATCGTGCCGAGCGAGTTGACGCGTCTGGTGACCGCTCCCCGGACCGGTGAGCAGACCGACCGGACCGGGACGCTTGCCGAGGGCCACGACGTACGGTGCTTCCAGGCGGTGCCGGAGCCGGGCGACGCCCTGCTGTTCGGCCTGCCGACGGCGGTGCCGCGCTGCGTGGTGGCCGTGCGCCTGGACAGCCGGGTGGAGGGCGTCGGTGTGGACCCGCGCCAGCCCCCGCTGGTGTGGGAGGCGTGGGACGGCGGCGGCTGGCAGGTGTGCGAGACCGGCCCGGACACCACCGGCGGGCTGAACCGGCCCGGTGAGGTCGTCGTGTACGTACCGGCCGGGCACACCGCTTCGGTGATCGGGGGGACCCGGGCGGGCTGGCTGCGCTGCCGCGTCACCGAGGCGGAGCCGGGCCAGCCGTTCTACTCGGAGTCCCCGACGGTGCGCGAGGCGGCGGTGTTCACCGTGGGCGGCACCATGTCCGTCGAGCACGCCGAGACCGTGACCGACGTGCCGCTCGGCACCTCGGAGGGGGTCGCCGGGCAGACGTTCCGGTTCGACCGCCCACCGGTCCTGCTCGACGGTGAGCCTCCCGTGGTGGAGGTGTCCTCGGCCGAGGGATGGCACCGCTGGGAGGTGGTGGAGCACTTCGGCCGCTCCGGGCCCGCCGACCGGCACGTCCGGGTGGACGCCACCACCGGCGAGTTCGCCTTCCCCCCGGTGCTGCGCGAGGCGGACGGCACGCTGCGGCAGTGCGGCGCCGTGCCGCCCAAGGGCGCCCAGGTGCGGGTGGCCCGCTGCCGCACCGGCGGCGGCCCCGCGGGCAACGTCGCCCGCGGCGCGATCTCCGTGCTGCGCAGCTCCGTTCCGTACGTGGCGCGCGTCACCAACCGGGAGGCGGCGCGCGGCGGCGTCGCCGGGGAGACCGTCGCCAACGCCAAGCTCCGGGCGCCGGAAGCGCTGCGGATGCAGGAGCGCGCGGTGACGGCCGAGGACTACGAGACCATCAGCCGGCAGGCGGCGCCCTCGGTGCGCCGCGTCCGCTGCCTGCCCGCCGCGGACGACGCGGGCGCGGTGCGGGTCCTGGTGGTGCCGGACGCGGTGGCCGACGAGGGCGACCGGCTCCGCTTCGAGCAGCTGATCCCCTCGGACCAGGTGCTCGCGGCGATCACCGCGAGCCTCGACGAGCGACGCCTGATCGGCACCCGCCTCGTGGTGGAACCGCCGGTCTACCAGGGCGTCACCGTGGTGGCCCGGCTCGCCGCGGCACCGGGCGACACCGACCGGGTGCGGGACGCGGCGCTCGCCGCGCTGTTCCGGCACCTCGACCCGCTGCACGGCGGCCCGGACGGCACCGGGTGGCCGTTCGGGCGGCCGGTGCAGTACGGCGAGGTGTTCGGCGTCCTGCAACGCGCCACCGGCAACGCGCTGGTGGAGGACATCCGGTTGTTCCCCGCCGACCCCATCACCGGGCGGCGGGGTGCGCCCACCGACCGCATCGACGTGGCCGCGGGCGCCCTGGTCTTCTCCCACCAGCACCAGGTGGTCGTCACGGCCGTCGCGCCGGAGGCACGGGGATGAGCCGCGCCGCCGTACCCGGACTGCCGAGCCGGTACCCGATCGGCGGGCAACTGCCCGCCCTGTACGCCGACGACGACTTCGCCCAGCGGTTCACCGCCGGCCTCGACACCGTCCTCGCACCGGTGTTCGCGACCCTCGACAACCTGCCCGCCTACCTCGACCCCCGGGTGGCGCCGGCCGACTTCCTGACCTGGCTGGCGTCCTGGGTGGGCGCCGCCGACGACCCGCGGTGGCCCGTGGAGCTGCGCCGCGAGGCGGTCGCCCGCGCGGTGGAGCTGCACCGGTGGCGCGGCACCAGGCGCGGTCTGGTCGAGGCCCTGGGGCTCACCCTCGGCCTGCACGCCGAGGTGACCGGGGACGGCGGCGCGACGTGGTCGAACACCCCCGGTGCCGACCTCCCGCCGAAGCCCCCCGCCGAGACCCTGGTCCGGGTGTGGCCGGCCGGCGGGACGCGGGTGGAGCCGGACAGGGTCCACGAGATCGTCCGGGCCATGTGCCCGGTGCACACCGTCTGCCGGGTGGAGGTCCTGCCCGGCCCGCCCGCCGACGAAGGGAGGTGACGTCATGCGCGCGTGTCCCGCGTGCGGGGCGTCCAACGGCCCGGGGGACGACTTCTGCGCCAACTGCGGCGCGTACCTGGCTTGGTCGGACACCCCGCCGACCCCGGGCACGGGACCGGAGCCGGGCACGGGACCGGGGCCGGGCACGGGACCGGGGCCGGACGCGGGGCCGGGGCCGGAGCCCACGACCCCACCGGGCCCCGCCCCGGCACCCGCCCCTCCGTCGACACCCGCCCCCGCCCCGACGCCCGCACCGCGCCCGGCATCCGCACCGCACCCGGCGGACGAGCCCGCACCCGCCGAGGGTCCCCACCCCGGCGACACCGCGGACCCCGAGACCGACCCCGGCCGGGAGGGGACCACGGCCCCTCCACCCCGGACCGGACCCGCCGGCACCCGCACCGAGCCCCCCGCCCCCGCACACCGCCCGACCACCGACACCGGGGAACCCACCGGCACCGGAGGCTCCACCGGTACCGGAGAACCTTCCCGCACCGAGACGGCTCCCCCCACCGCCGCGGCTCCCCCCACCACGACACCAGGACCTCCCCCGTCCCGGCCCGCCGCACCCGGTACGGACGCACGGGCCCCGCGCACCCCGGCCGCACCGCCGCCCCCCACCACCCCGCGTGCCCCGGCCTCCCGTCCGGCCCTCCGGGGCATCGCGGGCCCCCGGTCCCCGGCCGCCCCCGCCCCCGGAACACCGGCGCCGGACCCCGTCCTGCCCGTACGCCCCGCGAAGCCGGTGGCCCCGCGTCCCGTCGTACGCCCCGCGGCGGTGCCGGACGAGAGGGCGGGGACGCCCTGCCCCGCCTGCGGCACGCCCAACCCGCCGGACCGCCGCTTCTGCCGACGCTGCGCGACCTCGCTGAAGCCCGCCGCGAAGCCCGCCCCGCTGCCGTGGTGGCGGACCGTGTGGCCGTTGCGCCGCCGGGTGCGGGCGAGCTCCGGCCGGGCGGTGCGGTTCCTGGTGGTCCTGGCCGTGGCAGTGGCCCTGTGCGCGGCGGGTCTCCTGCTGCTGCCGGCCGGACGCGCCCTGTTCGAGGACACCCGGGACAAACTGGGCACGCCCAAGCCCGTGACCCCGGTGGACATCGAGGCGAGCGCAGAGGTGCCCCGGCACCCGGCGACGAACACGACGGACGGGCTGAGCAACCGCTACTGGGGCGCGCCCGCGCCGGGCGCCCGGGTGACCTACACCTTCCGCGAGCCCTTCCGGCTGGTCGACCTGACCCTCACCAACGGCGCGTCCGCGTCACCGGAGGACTACGCCCGCCAGGCACGGGCGCTGCAACTGGACCTGGAGGTGACGACACAGGACGGCGCGAAGCACCACGAGGAACTCACCCTCAGCGACAAGCCGGGCCCCCAGACGATCCCCATGGGAATCAGCGACGTGACGACGGTACGCCTGGTCCTGCGCTCGGCCGCCGGCCTCACCGCGGGCCGTCACCTGGCCCTGGCGGAGGTGGAGTTCTTCCAGCGAGGCTGACCCCGAGCCCTGATCCCCGAGCCCTGATCCCTGAGCCCCGGCACCTTCGGAAGCCGGTCACTCGACGACTCCCCTGACGGTCCCCTGCCGGGCGGCCTTCGAAGAACGCACGCGGCACGCGCCGACCGACCACCGCACAGCGGAAAGGCCCGGGTCTTCGACCTGGGCGAGGAACGCGTCCAGATCCATCGCCGGGTCCCGTACGGGTGAACCGCTCAGAGGAACGATGACCCTGGTGCCGTTCGGGGCGTCGTACCGGTGACAGCGGCCCCAGCCGGCCCGGGGGCCCTTCTTCAGGTCGGCGTCCCCAGCCCGACCGTACTTCGTGTGCCGTGTCCGGGGGAGCTCTTCCAAGGGGGCTGCGGTGTCAGGTCCGGTGGCGGAAGGGCCCTGCGCAGGCGCACGCGGAGAAGGTTCAGCGGCGGTCACAGAACTCAGGACGGAGATCGGCAGCTCGGCATCGCCGTGCAGCGGACGGGCGAGTGCGCTTGCTGCTTTCGGGGAGGCAGCGGCGGGAGAGGCGATCCATTCGTCGTGCATCTCGATGAGGACGGCGGTGGTGAGGTGTTCGAGAGCGTCAGGGCTGGGGAAGATCCGGACGAGGCCGACCACGAACGGGTGGCGCTTTGTGGGTCGGTCTCGTGGGCCGGCCGCGTCGGTGGCCGCTCGGCCGGCGGGCCGGTCGCGTGGTGCCGGTGAGCGGGCGCCCTGGCCGGGCGGAGGGGGAAAGGCCGTCTGCGCGGCGGAGCTTCGTGGGCTACGGCCGGGTGTCCGTTTGGCCTCGTCCCGCCGTCGTGACCTG